>JBNLET010000055.1:0-10514 GCA_050305135.1 Rhodocyclaceae bacterium
CCTGGCGGCGACGCAGCCGATGGCCTGGATCGCGCTGTTGGCGATCGCGATGCCGTCGGCGCCGAGCGCCAGCGCCTTGACGAAATCGGTCGGCACGCGCAGCCCGCCGGTGATGATCAGCGTCACCCGCCCGCTGGCGCCATGCTCGTCCAGGTAGCGGCGCGCGCGGGCCAGCGCCGGTATCGTCGGCACGCTGATGTGGTCGCGGAACATCGCCGGTGCCGCACCGGTGCCGCCGCCGCGGCCATCGAGGATGATGTAGTCGGCGCCGGCATCGAGCGCGAAGCGGATGTCGCGCTCGATGTGGTTGGCGCTCAGCTTGAAGCCGACCGGGATGCCGCCGCTCAGTTCGCGCACGCGGTCGGCGAAGCGGCGGAAATCGGCCACCGTCACGAGCTCGCGGAAGGTCGGCGGCGAGACCGCCGGCTGGCCCTCCGGGATGCCGCGCACGCGGGCGATCTTGCCGACGTTCTTGTTGGCGGGCAGGTGGCCGCCGGTGCCGGTCTTGGCGCCCTGCCCGCCCTTGAAGTGGAAGGCCTGCACCTGGGCGAGCAGGGCTTCCTCGAAGCCGAAGCGGGCGCTGGCGAGTTCGTAGAAATAGCGCGAGTTCTCGGCCTGCTCTTCCGGCAGCATGCCGCCCTCGCCCGAACAGATGCCGGTGCCGGCCCGCTCGGCGCCGCGGGCCAGCGCCACCTTGGCCTCCTCGGACAGCGAACCGAAGCTCATGTCAGAGACGAACAGCGGAATCTTCAGCACCAGCGGCCGCTTCGCCTGCGGGCCGATGACCAGTTCGGTCGCCACCGGCACGTCCTCCATCAGCGGCTTGGTGGCCATCTGCGCCACCATGATCTGCAACTCGTCCCACCGCGGCAGCAACTGGCGCGGCACGCCCATCGCGGTCATCGGACCGTGGTGGCCCATCTTCGACAGGCCGTCGCGTGCCAGTTCATGGATGAAGGCCACGCTCGGTTCCTCGGGCGTCGGTTCGGCGCGCGGCGCGGCGGCCACCGCCGGCTCGCGACCGGGACCTTCCTTGCCGACGTCCTGGGCCGAGAAGCGGCGATGGGTGCCGTCGCAAAACGGCGGATTACCGGTGTGCTTGCAGGCGCACAGAAAGGCTTCGCCGTCATCCTCGGCGACGAAGGCCTTCGGCACGAACCCCGTACCCGCATGCGAGCCGTCGCAGAACGGCTGGCTGGACGAGCGCCCGCAGACGCAGAAGTAATACTCCTTCCCCTTCTGCAGCATGACTTTCTTCGGTTTGTTGTCGGCAACGATGGGGGCTTTCATGATTCCTCCGGGAGCGGAAACGACGCGGCCGCCGACCCGCGTCGACGCCTCGGGTGTCATTGTAGGAAGCGAGCGGCGAGGACGGCGGCCAATCGGCCGGGCGAGGCCCTGCGGCTCAACCATAATTCGGTTGTTCGAGGCATTGCGAGCGAATGTCGTGGCTGCAGATCGTTCCGTTGATGGCGGCTCCGCTGCCCGTCCTTCGCAGGGCCGTGCCGCCGGGCGGAAGACGCATGGCGTAGTGCTGGCCGATCTCAGCTGGCCGCAGGCCGAAGCGGTGCTGACCGCCGCTGCCGTGGTGGTGATACCGCTCGGCGCCGCGGCCAAGGAGCACGGCCCTCATCTGCGCCTGGACAACGACCTGCGCCTCGCTGAGTACCTGGCGGCGCGCGTCGTCGGGGCCGCCGAGGTGGTGCTGGCACCGACCATTCCGTATCACTTCTTCCCGGCCTTCGTCGAGTATCCGGGTTCCACCCATCTGGGTTTCGACACCGCCCGCGAGTTGCTGCTCGACATCGTCCGCAGCGTGGCACGCCACGGGCCGCGCCGCTTCTACGTGCTGAACACCGGAATCTCGACGATCGCGCCGCTGCAGGCCGCCGCCGAGCGACTGGCGGAAGACGGCATCGTGCTTCGCTTCACCGACCTGCGCGCCGCCGGCGCGGATGCACGAATGCGCGTCGAACGGCAGCGGCGCGGCAGCCATGCCGACGAGATCGAGACCTCGCTGATGCTGCATATCGCGCCGGAGCGCGTGGACATGACGCGCGCGGTGCGCGACGACAATCCGGCGGCGCCGGGCGGGCTGACCCGCAACGCGGCCGGCAAAGGCATCTACTCGCCCTCGGGCGTGTGGGGCGACGCCACGCTGGCGACGCGGGAAAAGGGGCGCATCGTGGTCGAGGCGATGGTGGCGCACATCCTTGCCGAACTCTCTGCACTGCGCGATTCCGCTTGTCCGAAAGCGGAATGAGTCGATCGCGCTGATCGATGCCGCGGCGCGCGCAGCGAGGAAGACCGCGGCGCCGGCTTCCGTCCCGCGTTTCGCGACGGCCGCCCTGCGCCGTGCCACCTGCTCGACGGTCTGCCCGCCGAGACGGCTTCGCGGCGGGATCGAAACTCCAGCCGGCCGTGAAGCTTTCGTGATCGCCGGCCGCCAGCATGGTCGTGCCGGAAACCCGAAGACAACACACCGGCGCCCCCTTTACCGCACCGACTGGAGGTCGACCATGAATATCGTGCAACTCGCATCGCTGGGCCGCAGATCGCTGAGCGCCATCGGCGTCGCATTGGCCCTGTCCGCCATGCACACCGCGCCCGCGTTCGCCGACGAGGAACGCAAGCTGTTCGTCGAGAGCGCCGTCGAGCATCCCGACCACACCGTGACGCTGCCGCTCTACCACGGCGTCAGCGCCGGCCGCAGCGTCTGGTACGTCATCCTCGACGCCTCCGACGGCAAGGATGCCGCCCGGCTCGGCGTCAACCAGTCGTCCAAGCTGACCAACGCGCGCGACACCGCCGCGGTGCAGCGGGTGACGCTGAGCGACGGCGTGATCGAGTTCGCTTCCAGCGTGGACTTCTCGCCCGAGCGCGTCGTCACGCCGGGTCCCGGCGGCTTCCCGCCGGTCGAGCCGACCTCGCCCGGCGCCGTCGGCGAGCCCGGCTACAGCCCGCTGATCCAGTTGCCCGACGGCCACATCCTGAACGCGCCCCAGGTCGCCAACGACAGCGGCCTCGCAGACAAGGTGGTGGACATCGATTTCGAGGCCCTCACCGTGCGCTACCTCGAAACCGACGGTTTCTCGGGCGGCAAGGCGGTGCGCTACGTCTCCACCGACGCCTCCGATCCGGTCGTCGCCGCGCTGGAGGGCGTGACCTACGCGCCGGCGCTGACCGCGGCGCCGATGGCCGGCGGCGACGGCACCGACTCGGCCCGCGCCAGCCTGGCCGCCTTCGTCAACGGCCAGACCGGCGCCCTGAATCCCCAGCGCCAGGGCCTGAACTCCGCCCTCACGGACGGCCTCGATCCGCTCAACGTGCTGGCGTGGAACCCGAGCCAGGGACGCTACAGCCCGCTGTGGGACGTCTTTCCGGCGGCCTGGAGCCCAATCGCGGTGGCGACCGGCGACAACCTGCGCCAGACCGACTTCGGCGACATCCTCAACCTGGCGCAGAAAGACATCGTGACTGCGCCGGACGGCAGCCCCTTCGGTGCCGCCGACTTCATCGTCGATTGCCCGATCATCAGCATGGAGTGAGGACGCGCGCGCCGTCGGAAGCCGCGCCTTCCGACGGCGCGGTCCGGCGCTCGCCCGGGCGGGCATCCCGCAAGCCGCCGGGCAGCCGGTCCGGCACGCAAGTCCGGATCGCCCGCCGATGACGGGCGGTTCAGCCACCAGCCCCCTGGGGATCTGGCGACAACTGCCGATCGAGCCGGTCGCGCACCCAGCCGAAGCCGAGATGCTCCTGCTCCAGCCGCAGCCTTTCGCGGATGCGGTTGTCCCGCAGATCGTCGTACAGATCGCTTTCTTCCGCCGTCAGCCGGTGCAGATCGGCTCGCGACGGCTTGTCCTCCAGCCCCCAGAACGGCTCGTGGGCCTCGAGCGTGGCGCGATCCATCAGGATGGATGCGACGTGGCCGAAGTGGCCCCGCAACTGGTCGAGGATCGCGAAGCCATGGGTATCGATGTCGCCCCAGTAATACATCGCACACCGCTTCAGCCAGGCGGCCTCGGCCAGGGCATCCCAGCCGTAGCCGGCGCCGAAGATCGCGATCGCTCGAGGCAGGTTCGGCAAGGCCAGGAAGTTGGTCTCGTTCTCGGTGACGAGGACCTGCCGGACGTCGAGCGCCAGCCGGCCGAAGCTGCCGGCGTCCAGCGTGATGTCCGGGCACGAGGTGCCGGGAACAGCCTGCATCGCGGGGTCGAGAATCCGCAGGCGGACCCGTACCGGCTTGTGCCGGAAACCGTAGCGAGCGGCGAAGCGCGAAACACCCGTCTGCGCGGCGTCCACGCTGTCGGCGGGCAGGACCAGATCGAGCAGTTCGGCCAGCACCGCACGGTGCGACTCGATGAACTTGCTGTGCACGCCGGGCAGATCCACCTGGCGCACATAAATCGCCGGGCGGGGATGCCGCAGCATCCAGCCGACCACCGCCAGCAGCCGCGGCCATGCGTCGGCCAGTTGCAGGGCTTGCAGCGGTCTTCTTTCCAGCCAGGGCAACAGCGACGGACAGTCTTGCCGGGTAGTCGAGAGCAGAGCGCAAAAACGATCCCAGTCCCCTCGTCTGCCGAGCCAGTCCAGCGCGTCGTCGATCGAGTCGATCCAGACGCTGGCGGGCAGGCGCTGCAGACCCTGCACCCGGTGACGCACCTGCTGCCACTCCACCCGCACTGCAGTCGCGGTCGCCAGTTCCTTCGCCCACGCACGCACCGACTCGAAGCGCTCCGCCACGTCGGCCGATGCCGGCAGCTTGCAGCTCAGGCGCAGCGGGAATCGATTGCTTCCGTTCACCGCGTCGCGCAGCAACTCGCCCCTGTCCCACAGCCGTGCCAACTGGGCCCCCAGGTCCTTCGGCGTGGTCCACGTCACGGCAGCGCCTCGCGCACGGCCGGCGGCGTCATGTTGGCCTTTTGCGCCCGGTATTCCTCGATCGAAAGATTGCGCAGCTTGGAGGCCCGGCCGCCTTCGTTGTGTACGAAGCCCACGCTCGATACGAAGGGCTCGATGATGTGGATCTTTTGCAGCGGCGTGACGATCAGCAATTGCAGATTGAGCTGCCGGAAGAGCCTCAGGCCGTACTGGGCCGATTCGTCCGAGCCGCGCCCGAAGGCTTCGTCGATGACCACGAAGCGGAACGAGCGGGAGCGCAGCTCGCCCCACTCCAGGCCGAACTGGTAGGCGAGACTGGCGGCCAGGATCGTATAGGCCAGTTTTTCCTTCTGGCCGCCGGATTTGCCGCCGGAGTCGGAGTAGTGCTCGTGCTCGGCGCCGTCCTCGCGCCAGCGCTCGCTGGCGGCGAACAGGAACCAGTTGCGCACGTCGGTGACCTTGGCGGTCCAGCGCCGATCCTGCTCCGACAAGCCCTCGCGGCCGCGGAAACGGTCGATGATCGTCTTGACCTGCAGGAACTTGGCCTCGGAATACTGGGCGTCGCCCGAGCCGGTGAGCGCGCCTTCGGTGCAGGCACGAAGATCGGCCTGGAAGTCGCGGATCTCGACATCCGGACTGAGCTGCGATTCCAGCACGATGAAGCGGCCCGGGTTGTAGTCGATCTGGGTGAGGGACTCGTTGATGCGGCCGATGCGCTCCTTGATGGTCTCGCGCTCGCGGGCGAGCTGGGCGTTGAAGTTGGCGATCTCGTTGATGGTGTTGACGTTGAGCAGTTCCTTGAAGCGCGCCTCGAAGCGCGGCAGGTCGTCCCGGTTCAACTGATCGAGCAGGGTCCGGTATTCGAAGGCGGCTTCCAGGCTGGCGTCGAACTCGGCGGTTTCCAGCTTGTAGGCATCCTTGAAGGCCGACATGGCCTTGATGATCCGCTCGGCAAGGCGCGACAAGGCCTTGGCCTCGGCGTCCATGCGGCCCTGCAGCGCGTCGCGCAGGTCGCGCTCGCGGTTGTCGCAGGAATCCACCGAGAGCTGGTGCCCGCCCAGCAGCTCGGCCCGCAGCGCCGCCAGCCGCTCGCGCAGCGGCGGCGCGATTTCGGCCAGCAGCTCGGCGGTCTGCTGGCGCAAGGTCTCGGTGGTCTTGCGATGGGCATCGGTGCTGCCGAGCTTCTGATCCACCGCGGACAGGGATGCCTCCGTTTCCACAAGGGCCGCCCGGACGGCTTCCAATTGGGCGGCGAGCTCCCGCAGCCGGTCGCTGGCAGCTTCGAGGCGGGCCTTTTCGTCCTGCAGGCGGGCGATCTCGGTGGCACAGGCCGGCCAGTCCAGGTCGCGGAAATCGACGAACTCCGCCACCGCCGCCAGCGCCTCGACCTGCCGGCGCAGCTTGCCCTGCTCCGCCTGGGCCGCGCCGATGCGGCTGCCCAACTCGCCGAGGCGGCTCTCCAGGGCCTGCTGCTGGGCTTCCAGTGCCGCGATCTTGGCCTCGTTGCTCCATCCCAGCACGTAGCGACTGCGGTCGTCGAGCCGGTGGCGGTCGTCCTTTTCGTGGCGCTCCCCCGGCGCCTTGATCTGGCCGGCTCGCGTCAACGCCCGCGTCTCACGCCGAAACCGCTCCTGGCTGGCGCAGCAGGCGTAGTCGAAGCGGTGCGCCAGCTCCCTCGCCAGCCAGTCGTGGAAGCCGGAGTCGGGTTTGACGGCAAGCTTGTGCACCAGCGAGTTCCGGTGCAGCGAAGGCAGATCGCTGCCGCGGCCGGCACGCACCCGGAAATACACCAGCCGCCCGGCCAGATGAGTGCGGTCCACCCAGGCCGCCACCTCGGCGTAGCGGGCATCCGGCACCAGCAGGGAAAGACCGAAGTTGTGCAGCACACGCTCGACGGCGCCCTCCCAGTCGCGCTCCTCTTCGCGCACCTGGATCAGCTCGCCGGTGAAGGGCATCTCGGCCTCGTCCAGGCCCAGGGCGTCGCAGATGGCGCTGCGCATCGCCACCTGCAGGCGCGGGATGTTGCTGCGGCGCTCCCGCAGGCTGGCGAGATCCTCGCCCAGGCGGTCGTGCTCCCGCTTGCCTTCGCGCAACGTGACGCCCCATTCGGTGATCTGGTTCTGCAGCGCGCTTTCCTGCTCGCCCAACTCGTCGCGCAGCTCGGCCAGCGCCTTGCGCTGGGCGGCGAAAGCCGCTTCGTCGCCGGCCGGCGTTTCGCCCACCGCGGCCAGCAGCTCGGCATGGCGCCCGGCGCGCTGCCGGCGGCGGTCCCGCTCCCGCTCCTGATCGCGGATCTCGAGCGCGAGCTGCTCCAGGCGATCGCCGCCGTTTTCCGCCACCGCCGTTCGCAGCCGATCGACCTCGGTGCGTTCCCTGTCGCGCTGCTCGGCGTGGCGCGCCTTGCGCGCAGCAAGACGGCCGAGTTCCTCGGCCAGCAGTTGCAGGCGCCGGTCCAGCAGGCCCAGCTTGAGTTCCGCGAAGTAGGGCTTGAGGGCTTCCCGGCAGGCACGCAGATTCTCCAGCTCCAGCGCCTGTTGCTGGTACCGATCGCAATCGCCCACCAGCGGAACGAGCAGCGCCACCTGCCGCTTGGCCTTCAGCACCGCCTCGTGGGCCCGGTTGAGGTCGTCGAAGTGGCCGATCAGGGCGTTGATGCGCGGCGCCACGTCGAAGGGCTCCAGCATGTGGCTGCGCACGAAATCGGTCAGGTTGCCGACCGATTTCATCGACACCGTCTGGTGGAACAGCTCCATGGCCTGTTCGTTGTCGATGCCGAAACGGCGGCGGTACCAGGCGCCGTACTTCGGAAACGCGTCTTCGATCGCCGCCCCGGCGGCCCGCAGCTTCTTGCGCAGTTGCGCGATGTCGGTGCCGAAGTGGGCGAAGTCCGCGGCGATCGAAAGCTCGCGCTCGGCGCCGACGAAGAAGCGTGCCGGCTGGCCCTGGGCTTCCTTCATCCAGAACACCTGGGCCAGCGTCACCGTCTGGTCGTAGCCTGCATTGCGGAATACGCCCAGGATCACCGAGTAGCTGTTGTGATCGCGCAGCGACACCGGCCTGGCGCTGCCCGTGGCCTCGCTGCGCTCGGACTTGTAGTGGCCGAGCACGTAGGAGCGCAGGGTCCGCTCCCTGGCGTCGGCGCCGGCGGCCTTGTTGTAGGCGACCCGCTGGGCGGGCACGAGCAGCGTCGTGACCGCATCCACCAGCGTGGACTTGCCGGAGCCGATGTCGCCGGTCAGCAGGCCGTTGCTGCCATCCAACTGGAGGATCCAGACGCGGCCGTCGAAGGTGCCCCAGTTGAATACTTCCAGACGCATCAGCCGGAAGCCGGAAAGCGCATCGTCGGCGGTGAAGTCCAGGCCGAGGGGGATCGGCTCACTCGTCATCCGACCCTCCCGCCTGCGCCCGGTAGGCAGCCAGCCGGGCATCGAACTCCGCCAGCCACTGGGCATCCACGTAGGCCTTGAGAATGCGCCGCACTTCGTACCCGATCGGGCCGCCCGCCGATTTCAGGCGGCGCAGGAACCCCAGGTCCACCACCTTGTTGATGTGGGTCTCGATCTGGTCGATGAGCTTCGCCTCGTTGCTGCTCTCCGGCAGGAAGACCCGCAGCAGCTCGACGATCTCGTCCCGGCTCAGCACCAGGCGCGTGTCGGCCCCGCCCGCGTCGAACTCCGCCAGCTTCCTGCGCAGCAGGGCCAGCAACAGGCTCACCGGAAAGGACAGCGGCCGGCGCGCCATCAGGCGGGGAATCTTCGGCGCAGCCTCGTCCGCGGCGGAGTCGGGGCGGCTCCTGAGGAAGGCGTGGCCTTCGGCCTCGTCCAGCACCAGTTCCAGGCCCAGCACCGACACGTAGTCACGCACCCGTGCCTGCAGATCCAGCAATGCCCCCCACAGGCGCTCATTGCCTTCCCGGTAGATCACGCCCTTGAGGAGGGTGACCGCCAGCACGGACAGATCGGCCTCCGGCGGGGGTCCGGCAGGCTCCGGTATCACTTGCTCGTATTGCGTCATCTTCCTACCGCACGTATATCACCCGAGGCAGGCGGGCCCGTTTGCGTACGGCCGTCCCGTCGCTGGCCACCGCCTCCCAGGTGATCGTTTCCTCGCTGTCATCCACCACCACCGACTTGAAGGACTCGCTGCCCAGTTGCAGATAGGCCACCAGTTCCGCCAGGCCGTGCTGCAGCGGCTGGGTCTCCACCAGCTCGCGCAGGGTGACCTGGGCGCGCGCCTGCAGGCTCTTGCGCAAATGCTGCACCAGGCGCGCCCGATCGACCACCACCTGCCCGTAGAGGACCGAGGCATCCAGGTCCTCGTCCCCCTCCTCGAGCACCACGTCGGCGATCAGCGGCTTCACCGGCGGCGAAAACAAGGGCCGCTCCATCGGCAACTCGACGTTGGCCGCGGCCTCCGCGATCTGCATCATCTCGCCGGCCGGGGGCGACTCGCGCAGCGCCAGCGCCTTGGTCTCGATGCCGTGCAGGATGTCCATGATGCGGCGGTTCTCCAGCCACGCCTGGTCATCGAGAAAACGCCTCAACTGCTGGGAAAGCTGGGCCACCGTGCGCTGGGTATGCTCGCCGGCCTCCAGCCAATCGTAATGCACGCGACGGGTGCGGCCATCCGGCCGCAGCTCGGCCACCGGCGGCAGCGCCAGCACCCGTTCGAGCAATTCGGTCAGCTCCTCCTGGCGTCGGCTCGACATCAGGAAATCCCAGAAGGCGCGAAAACTCCTGCCCTGGTCGGAATCGCCGATGGCATCGCGCTCGCCCATGATCTCCTCCAACAGTGCGCCCTTGGCGCCGTCCCACAGCGCGATGCGCTCGCGCACCCGCCGATCCAGCTGGCGGAAGTTGTGCTCCACCTCGCGGAAATCCGTCAGCAGCTCCCGCGCCAGCTGCATGAACTGCTGGAAGCGGTCCTTCACCGCCGTACCGTCCAGCATCGGTACATCGCCGGCCAGCACGCGGGCGATCTCGGCATCGATCTCGTCGCGCCGCCGCTGCAGCTCCTCGACACGCCGGGCCGGGTCGGCCTCGCTCCCCTCGCTGATCTGCCGCAGCAGCTCGAACAGGGTCAGCAGGCGCGACTCGGTGCCGACGAAGCTGCGCTCGGCGAGCTGCCCGAGCCAGGCGATGGCCTTTTCGGTGGCCGGCGTGAGGTCGAACTGCGGCTCGTCCGAACCCTGCGCGTAGAATTTCCGCAGCCAACCCTTGTCCGGGCCCGCCCAGTCGTTCAGGTATTCCATCGCCGGCTTCGGAAAGGCCTGACCGCCCAGTTGCCCGCGCAGCGCGAACAACTCGTCCTCCAGCGCCTCGGCCAGATCCACCGCCGCCATCACCCGCACGTTGGGCGCCACGAACACCCGCTGCAGAAAGCTCGCCACGAGCGCCGCGTGGTCCGAGCGCAGCAGGCGCCAGGCGGGGTGATGGATGCGCAGCGCGTCGAGGGTGGCGTAGTCGAGGGTCATCGAGCGCTCGGCCGCGGACCTCGCCAAGCCGAGTCGGCCACGCCGCAGCACCATTGCCATCGCCCCCAGGGAACGACTCCGGCACCCGGCCATGCACCAGCCTTCGAGCTAGACCAATTCATCCTCGCCGTCTCTCCGAACGGGTGCTGTCGTGGACCTG
>JBNLET010000056.1:0-4878 GCA_050305135.1 Rhodocyclaceae bacterium
GTGCGCCGGCCTGCTGCTCGATCCCGACTGCTACGGCCCACAACTCGTCGACTTCTTGCAGAAGGGTGAAGCACGCGCCCTGCTGATCGCCGGCTTCTTTTCGGACCGAGTCCTGCAAGCGGATGGACTGCCGGAACTCTCCGAGGAAGCGCTGATCGCGCTGATCCGAGGCATCGGCCGCCACACCTGGCCGGAAAAGGAGTTCAGTTCTGGATTCGTGACCGCGGGAGCCCACGCGGCGGGCGTCGTTCGTACGCTGATCGAACGCCTGGGAAGCCTGACCACGCAATCGGCGGACAGCGCCATTGCCGGCCTGCTCGCCGACGAAACGCTGCAGGCCTGGCACGAACGACTGCGGCAGCACCACGAGTCCCAGCGGGTCGCGCGACGCGAAGCGCAGTTCCGCCACCCGCCGGCAACCGCCGTCGCCCGGCTGCTGTGCAATGGCCCACCGGCAAGTCCGGCGGATCTGAAGGCTTTGCTGTCGCAACACCTCCGCGATCTCGCGCGCAGCGACCGGGACGGCGATACGACCGGTTACCTGCGCTACTGGAACCAGAAGCCGCCCACGCCACAGTTGGAGAACTACTGCCGGGACCGCCTTCTCGAATTGTTGAAAGAGCGGATCCGACCGCAAGGCATCGAGGCGATCGCGGAAGGCCAGTACCGCGAAAACTCGCGGGCGGACATCCGCGCCTCCGTCGGCGGCGCAGGAGGCTTCAACGTACCAATCGAGATCAAATGCGACAGCAGCAGGGACTTGTGGAAGGCGATGCATGAACAGCTCATCGCGAAATACGCCTGCCATCCCGGCGCCGACGGGAATGGCGTCTACCTCGTCTTCTGGTTCGGCGGAAAAGGAATGCCGGTCGCGGCCGACGGGGGCAGGCCCCCCAACTGCGCGGCCGAACTGGAGCGCAGGCTGAGAGCACTTCTGAACGAGCGGGAAAGCCTTCTGATCGACGTCCAGGTCCTCAACTGCGCGCTGCCGCCCGGCCGAAAGGCGGGTGCAGACGACGGCAAGCAAGAAAATGGCCGGCCCGAAGGCCGGCCGAAGGGAGGTGATCGTTGACTGCGCGTGACGGTCGCTCCCAGCGACGAAGGGTGCGCGGGCGTTCGTAGCGCGGGGGTGGCCGGCTGAAGCCGGCCCTACGGGCGGACCGGCGCCACCATCCGAATTTCCGTAGGGCGGGCTTCAGCCCGCCGCAGCGCCCCTCAGATCGCTTCCGCCTCCATCTTGATCGCGCCGCAGGGGCACTCGGAGACGCAGATGCCGCAGCCCTTGCAGTAGTCGTAGTTGAACTGGAAGCGCTTGCCGGGGCCGAGCTTGATGACGGCGTTGTCGGGGCACACGCCGTAGCAGTTGTCGCACTCGAAGCAGTTGCCGCAGCTCATACAGCGGCGCGCTTCGAACAGCGCGTTGTCCTCGGTCAGGTCACCGACCACCTCGGCGAAGCCGTTGGTGCGCCGGACCACGTCGAGCGTCGGGCGCACGGTGCGCGGGGCGTCCGAGTAGTACCAGGGGTTCATGCGCTCGAAGCCGGCGATCTCGGCCTTGGCGCGCGGCTCGAAGGTCTTGCCATCGAGGAAGGCGTCGATGCTGCGCGCGGCCTTCTTGCCGAGGCCGATCGCGGCGGTGACGTTGCGTGCCGAGGGCACCATGTCGCCGCCGGCGAAGATGCCCGGCTCGCCGGTCTGCAGATCGGTGCCGACCTGCACCGCGCCGTCGGCGACGACGATCCCGGGCAGCTCGGCGAAGGCCGAGTAGTCGCCGTTCTGACCCAGCGCCTGCACCAGCACATCGGCCGGGATGACCTCGAACTGGCCGGTGCGCACGACCTCTCGGCCCTCGCCCTGGACCATCACTTCGAGCGTCAGCACGGTATCGTCGATGGCCTTGATCTGGCGCAGATTCAAGAGCTCGATGCCCTCCTCCAGGCCTTCCTTGAGCTCTTCGAAGTGGGCCGGCATCTGATCGCGCCCTTCGCGCACCACCACGGTGACCTTCAGCGCGCCCATCCGGATCGCCGAGCGGGCGACGTCGATCGCGGTGTTGCCGCCGCCATAGACCACGACGTGGCCGCGCAGCGCGACCAGTTCCTCGCTCTCCAGCGCGCGCAGCACGGTGACCGCGTCGAGCACCGGCAGCGCACCGGTCTGCGGAATATCGACCTTGCGGCCGTTCTGCAGGCCGACCGCCAGGAAGCAGGCCTCGAAGCCGCCCTCCTGCATGGTCTTGCGGACGTCCTCGACGCGGGTGTTGAGCCGCAGTTCGACGCCCATCTCGAGGATCCGGTTGATCTCGGCGTTCAACTTCTCGCGCGGCATGCGGTACTTCGGGATGCCGTAGCGGATCATGCCGCCGGCCTTCGGGCTGGCCTCGAAGACCGTCACCCGGTGGCCGAGGCGGGCCAGGTGGTAGGCCGCGGAGAGGCCGGCCGGTCCGGCGCCCAGCACCATCACCTTCTTGCCGCTCGGCTGGCCGGCTTTGATTGCCCAGCCGTACTTGATCGCCTGGTCGCCGAGGAATCGCTCGACCGAGTTGATGCCCACCGGCAGGTCCAGCTTGCCGCGATTACAGGCGCCCTCGCAGCTGTGGTAGCAGACCCGGCCCATGGTCGCCGGGAAGGGGTTCTCCTCCATGATCCGACGCCAGGCGTCTTCGTAGCGGCCCTCTTCGGCCAGGTACAGCCAGCTCTGGATGTTCTCGCCGGCCGGGCACTGGTGGTTGCAGGGTGGCAGGCGGTCCAGGTAGACCGGGCGCATGGTGCGCCAGGAGCCGGTCTTGTTGGCGAGGCTCGAGCCGACGTCGAGCGTGATCGCGAACGGCTTGTCCATCGGCTTGGTCACGGTGTCGTTCATTGCTCGTCTCCGTCGGCCAGCAGGTCGAATTTGCGGATGTTGCGGTCGGCCATCGCCTGGATGCGCGCGATGGTGTCAAGGGCGGGCTGCTTGCCGAACAGGTGGGCGTAGCGGCGCTGCGATTTCATGTACTCCTCGACCGGGACCCGCTTGCGGATCTTCGAGGACGACACGACCTCGCCGTGCTCGGCCTCGAAGACCGGAAACAGGCCGGTCTCCTTGGCGAGACGAGCCAGCCGGATGGTGTCGTGGGAGGCCGCACCCCAGCCCAGCGGACAGGGCACGAAGACGTGGATGTACTTGGCGCCGCGGATACCGATGGCCTTCCTGACCTTGTATTCGAGGTCGCGCAGGTCGGCCACGGTGGCGGTGGCGACGTAGGGGATGCCGTGCGCCATCGCGATCGCCGGCACGTTCTTGCCGGTGCCGAAGACGTTGCCCGGCTTCTCGCCGACCGGCGTCGTGGTGGCGGTGCGCACCGCCGGCGGCGTCGCGCTGGAGCGCTGCACGCCGGTGTTCATGTAGGCCTCGTTGTCGTAGCAGATGTAGAGCACGTCGTCGTTGCGCTCGAACATGCCGGACAGGCAGCCGAAACCGATGTCGGTGGTGCCGCCATCGCCGCCCTGGGCGATGACGCGCACGTCCGAGCGACCCTTGACGCGCATCGCGGCGGCGATGCCGGTGGCCACCGCGGCGGTGTTGCCGAACAGTGAGTGGATCCAGGGGATCTGCCAGGAGGTCTCCGGGTAGGGGGTCGAGAACACTTCCAGGCAGCCGGTCGCGTTGGCGGCGATCAACTGGCCCTGGGCGGCGGCCACCGCGGCGTCGACCGCGTAGCGGGCGCCGAGCGCCTCGCCGCAGCCCTGGCAGGCGCGGTGACCGGAGTTGAGCGAGTTGCTGCGGGCCTGGGTGGCCTGCACCGAGCGCTGCGCCTCGTCGAGCAGGCGGTTGCCGACCGTAAAGGTGCCGGTCTGGTAGAACTTGACGGGTTCGAATGCCATGTCAGGCCTCCTGCAGGGCCGCCCCAAGGGAGGCCTCGCCCCCTCGGGGGGCAGCGAATGAAGTGAGCGTGGGGGTCGTCATCTCGTTTCCCCCTTAGGCGATCTTGGCGGCGACGGTACCGACGTCGCGCAGGATGTTCTCGGCGATCGGGCCGGAGCGGCGGGTGGCACTCTCACGCGCCAGTTCGCGCTCGACCAGGTCGGTGTCGAGGTCGAGGAAGGTCAGCGACTTCAGTTCGCCGGCCATCGCGTCCTTGAACAACTTGGCCAGGCTGTCGACGGTGATCGCGCGCCCCCCGAGTCCGGCGACCACGGTCAGCACGTCCGGGCCGGAGCCTTCCAGCGCCATGCGCACGTTGGTGGCGACGATGCCGCCGATGCCCACCGCCAGGCTCTTCTCGAGCACCACCACGCGCTTGGCGCCGCGCAAAGCCTCGCGCACCGCGTCGAGCGGGAACGGGCGGAAGGAGGTGATGCCGAGCACGCCGATCTTCTCGCCCTGCTCGCGCAGTTCGTCGACCACATCCTTGATCGTGCCGAGCACCGAGCCCAGCGCGACGACGACGGTCTCGGCGTCGTCCATCGCGTAGGGACGCACCAGACCGCCGGCCTCGCGGCCGAAGATCTGCCTGAACTCGGTCGCCAGTTCGGGAATGCGGTCCAGCGCCTGCATCTGCTTGGCGTGAGCCAGGTAGCGCACCTCGGTGAAGGCCTCGGGGCCGACCATTGCGCCGATCGACACCGGCTGTGCCGGATCCAGCACCTGGCGCGGCTCGAACGGCGGCAGGAACGCGTCGACCTGCTCCTGGCTCGGCACATCGACGCGCTCGTAGGCGTGGGTCAGGATGAAGCCGTCCATGCACACCATCACCGGCAAGGAGAGTTCCTCGGCCAGCTTGAAGGCCTGGATGTGCAGGTCCATCGCCTCCTGGTTGGTCTCGGCGAAGAGCTGGATCCAGCCGCAGTCGCGCTGGCTCATCGAATCGGTGTGGTCGTTCCAGATGTTGATCGGCGC
>JBNLET010000057.1:0-27912 GCA_050305135.1 Rhodocyclaceae bacterium
GGTGCGAGTGGCCGCTTCGATGCGCTGGTGGCCCTCGGCGCGGTGATTCGCGGCGAGACCTACCATTTCGAGCTGGTCTCGAACGAGCAGGGCAGCGGCATCACCCGGGTGGCCCTCGACACCGGCGTGCCGGTTGCCAACGGGGTCCTGACCACCGAGGACGAGGATCAGGCCATCGCCCGGATGCAGGTCAAGGGGCGGGAGTGCGCCGAGGCTGCGGTCGAGATGGCGAACCTGCTGAAGGATCTGGCATGAGCACCCAGAAGGCACGACGCAAGGCACGGGAGTTCGCCCTGCAGGGGATCTACCAGTGGCTGATCTCGGGCAACGGGGTCTCCCTGATCGAGGAGCACATCGCCCAGGACGAGGAATTCGCCCAGGCCGACGAAGCGTTCTTCACGGTGCGTCTGCGCGGCGCGATCGGCAATGCCGAGGCTCACGACGCGGAAATCGCGCGACACATCGATCGCAAGGTGTCGGAGTTGTCGCCGGTCGAGCATGCGGTATTGCTGCTGGCCGGAGAGGAACTGGCCGGGCACCTCGAGGTGCCTTACCGCGTGGTGATCAACGAGGCCATCGAGCTGACCAAGTCCTTCGGCGGCAGCGAAGGCCATCGCTTCGTCAATGGGGTGCTCGACAAGATGGCCGCCGGCCTGCGTGCGGTCGAGGTGGAAGCCGCCGGCCGCAAGCGCCGCGGCAAGTAGGCAGGCGCACACCGCGCGAAGCAAGGGCGCCCCGGCCGGGCGCCTTTTCTTGTGTCCGGGCGCCGCGCTACATGCGTTCGCTCGAACTCTCGGCGGCGTCGGCCGCGGCCTGGCCGCCCTGCTCGAGGAAGTCGCCCGGAATCGGCAGCGGCGTCGACGGCGGCTGCATGTCCTCGGGCTTGAGCTGCTCGGTGAAGCCGTCCAGCGAAGCCAGCGTCTTCTTGTCGCGCCGCGCCACCGGATCGGACAGGATGTAGGCGGCACTCAACTGCGCCAGCGCCTCCAGCGCGTCGCGATGCGTGCGCTCCTGGGCATGGGAGGCATCGGCGCCGAAGCCGATCAGCGCGGTGCGGATGTCGTTGCCGGCCTCCACCGCGGCGGCGGAATCGGAGCGGTAGTACTTGAAGACGTCGCGCCGGTGACGGATGCCGTGCTCTTCGGCGAGCCCGATCAGCTTGTGCGTCAGGTGGTAGTCGAACGGACCGGACATGTCCTGCACGCAGATCGTCGTCGCGTGCTCGTCGGTATTCTGGCCTGGCGCGGCGATCGAGATGTCGAGGCTGACCATCTCGGCGATCTCGCCATGCAGCGCGGCGGACGAGCCGGAGCCGACCTCCTCGGTGATCGTGAACAGCGGATAGGCATTGACCGGCGGCAGCCGCCCCGCTTCGCGCACCGCCTTGCAGGCTGCCAGCAGCGCCGCGACCGCCGCCTTGTCGTCCAGGTAGCGCGAATTGATGTAGCCGCCGGGCTGGATCTCGAGCTGCGGATCGAAGGCGATCCAGTCGCCGACGTGGATGCCGGCCACCACCAGGTCCGCCGCCGTGCGCGCTTCGACGTCGACCCGGACCTCGACGTGGTCCCAGCCCACCGGCTGGCTGTCGATCTCGTGCCCGAAGGCGTGACCGGAGGTCTTCAGCGGCAGGCAGGTGCCGCGCAACTGGCCCTGGTCGGTATAGATCGTCAGCCGCCCGCCCTCGGCGAAACGAGCCGACCAGTGGCCGATCGGCACCACGCCGAGGCGACCGTTCGGCTTGATCTCGCGCACCATCGCACCGAGCGTGTCGAGGTGGGCGACGATGGCCCGCGCCGGGCGGCTTTCGCGCCCCTTCAGCGTGGCGCGGATCGCGCCGCGGCGGGTCATCTCGTACGGAATGCCGAGACTCTCGAGCCGCCCGGCGGTGTAGCGCACCACCGCGTCGGTCAGGCCGACCGGGCTCGGAATCGCCAGCAGCTGCAGCAGCGTCTCTTCGAGGAAGTCGTAGTCGATGGCGGGCAAGGCTCGCGTGCTCATGCGCGGCTCCTCGTCGTTTTATGGTTCGATGCGGGATCGGGGGAAAAGCAGGTCCACGAAGCGTTCGGCCGTCGGTTGCGGTTCATGGTTGGCCAGTCCGGGCCGTTCGTTGGCCTCGATGACGACGTAGGCTTCGCCGTCGACCTCGGGCACCAGGAAATCGAGCCCGGTGACCGGAATGTCGAGCGCGCGGGCCGCCCGCTCGGCCGCGTCGATCAAGCGCGGATGGAGCTCCGCGGTGACGTCGTGGATCGTGCCGCCGGTGTGCAGGTTGGCCGTGTTGCGCACCTGCACCACCTGCTCGGGCTCGGGCACGTCGTCGAGCGTCAGGCCTTGTGCGGCCAGGCAGCGGCGCGCCTCGCCGTCCACCGGTATCTTCGATTCACCGCCGGTGGCGGCGGCCCGGCGGCGACTCTGCTTCTCGATCAGTCGCGCGATCGGCGAACGGCCGTCGCCGACCACGGCCGGCGGACGGCGCACCGCCGCGGCGACGACCCTGTAGTCGATCATCACGATGCGCAGGTCCTGGCCGGCGCAGTACTGCTCGACCACTACCCGGTCGCCGTGGGCCGAGGCGGCGGCGATCGCCTCGTCGATTTCCGCCAGGCGGCGCAGATTGACCGCGATGCCCTTGCCCTGTTCGCCGTCGGCAGGCTTGACCACCACCGCCTTGTGCCGCTTCAGCAAGCCCTTGACGGCCTTGCGGTCGGCGGCATCGACCTGCTCCGGCACCGACAGGCCGGCCTCGGCCAGCACCTTCAGCGTCACCGCCTTGTCCTGGCAGCGGCTCATCGCGATGGCAGTCGTCAGTTCCGACAGCGATTCGCGGCAGACCACGCTGCGGCCGCCGAATTCGAGCCGGAAATAGCCGTTCGGCGCGTCCACCACCTCGACATTGATGCCGCGGCGGCGCGCCTCGTCCACGATGATGCGGGCGTAGGGGTTGAGGTCGGCGACGGCCTCGTCGAGCGGACCGGTGAACAGCGGCTCGTTGATCGCATTGCGCCGTTTGACCGCAAACACGTTGATGTGCTGGAAGCCGAGCTTCTCGTACAGCGCGATGGCCTGGCTGTTGTCGTGCAGCACCGAGACGTCCATGTAGCTGCGGCCGCGGGCCTGGAAGATTTCCGCCAGGTAGCGCACCAGCGCCTCGCCGATGCCGCCGTGCGGCGCCTGCGGGGCCACCGCCAGCGACCACAGGCTGGAACCCTGGCCCGGATCGCCGTAGGCCTCGACGTGGTCGACGCCCATCGCGACGCCGAGGATTTCGCCGCTGACGCGGTCCTCGGCCAACACGTAGATCAGCTTGCGTTCGGCGCGCCGGCGCCACAGGCCGGCGGCATCGACCGACACCATGCCGCGGCCGCGGTACAAGGCATTGACCGCCGCCAGATCGGCCCGGGTGCGCCAGCGGCGCAGCGTGAAGGCCCGCCGCGCAGCGGCTTGCGGCCGATAGGCCGACAGCCACAGCCGGTAGGCCTCGGACGGGTCGACGAACAGCTGCTGCGGCGCCTGCGCCACCACCACGTGGGGCTTGTCCACGTAGAACGCGATGTCGCGCTGGCCCGCCTGCTCCTCCAGCAGGCTGGCGGCGATGGCAGCCGGATCGGCGAAGGTCTGGGCGGCGATCAGCCGGCCCCAACCACAATCCACCACCGCCTCCCCGACCAGCGCCTCGCCGGTCTCGGGACGCGGCTCGCCACCGACGCCCGGCAGGCGCTCCAGCCGCAGCGCACGCGAGGTCAGTCTGCGTTTCGTGTGGATTTCAGTCGACATGGGTCTGCAGCCACCATTCGAGCAACCCGAGCTGCCACAGCTTGGAGCCGCGCAGCGGCGTGATGTGGGCAGCGGGATCGGACAGCAGCATGTCCAGGTAGGTTTGACGGAACAGTCCGCGCTCGCGCGCGGCGCTGTTGTGGAGCGCATCACGCACCTGATCGAGCACGCGTCCGCGCAGGTATTTCAGCGCCGGCACCGGAAAATAGCCCTTCGGCCGGTCGATCACCGCCGACGGAATGACCCGGCGCGCGGCCTCCTTGAGGATCCCCTTGCCGCCGCCGGCCAGCTTGTGGCGGGCCGGGATGCGGGCCGCCAACTCGACCAGCTGGTGGTCGAGGAAAGGCACCCGCGCCTCCAGCCCGAACGCCATCGTCATGTTGTCGACGCGCTTGACCGGATCGTCCACCAGCATCACCGTGGTGTCGAGCCGCAGCGCCTTGTCCACCGGGTCGTCGGCACCCGGCCCGGCAAAGCGGTGGGCGACGAATTCGCCGCTGGCGTCGCCGGCCAGGTAGTCGTCTGCGACCACCTGGCGGTATTCGGCGTGCTCGCGGTCGCGGAAGGCCGCCAGGTAGTCGGCCACCGGATCGGTGCTGCCGGCCAGTTTCGGATACCAGTGGTAGCCGCCGAACACCTCGTCGGCGCCCTGGCCGCTCTGCACCACCTTGCTGTGGCGGGACACCGCCTCCGACAACAAATAGAAGCCGATGCAGTCGTGGCTGACCATCGGCTCGCTCATCGCCTGCACCGCCTCCGGCAGGCGCTCCAGCAACTGCGCTTCCGGCACGAAGATGCGCTCGTGCACGGTCTCGAAGCGCTGCGCGACGATGTCCGCGTACTCGAACTCGTTGCCCTTCTCGCCGCCCACGTCCTCGAAGCCGACGTTGTAGGTGCGCAGGTTGCCGACGCCGGCCTCGACCATCAGGCCGACGATCAGACTGGAATCGACGCCGCCCGACAGCAGCGCTCCGACCGGCACGTCGGCCACCAGGCGGCGCCTCACGGCGGCCCGCAATTCATCGAGCAGGATGTCGCGCCAGTCGTCGAAGCTGCGCGCCTGTTCTTCTTCGCTGTGGGCGTACTGCAATTGCCAGTAGCAGCGTTCGCTGCGCGTACCGTCGGCCCCGATACTCATCAGATGCCCCGGCGCCAGCTTGCGCACGCCGCGCAACAGCGTGTAGGGCGCCGGCACCACGGCATGGAAGGACAGGTAGTGGTTCAGCGCCACCGGATCGATGCCGGTGTCGATGCCGCCGCCGGCAAGCAGGGCCGGTAGCGAGGAGGCGAAACGCAGGCCGCCGCGCACCTCGGCGTAGTACAGCGGCTTGATGCCGAGCCGGTCGCGGCCGAGCAGCACCCGGCCGGAATCGCGCTCCCACAGCGCGAACGCGAACATGCCGTTCAGGCGCTGAACGAAATCCGGGCCCCAGGCGTGGTAGGCCTTCAGCAAGACCTCGGTGTCGCCATGGGAATAGAAGCGATAGCCCTTCGCCTCCAGCTCGCGGCGCAGCTCCGGGTGGTTGTACACCGCACCGTTGAAGACGACGCCCAGTCCCAGCAGCGGATCGAACATCGGTTGCTGGGACGCGTCGGACAGATCCATGATCTTCAGCCGGCGGTGGCCGAAGCCGCGGCCCGGCTGCACCAGCAGGCCGTGGGCGTCGGGCCCGCGCCGGCTCTGGGCCTCGGTCATCGCGGCCAGGGCCGGGAAATCGCAGGCCATTCCGTCGAATCTCAGTTCACCGGCAATTCCGCACATCAAAGCTCCTTTTCGGCTGGGGACCGGCGCCAGGGGGGCACGGCGCCGGCCGGGTGCGGCGAGCGTCGTAGCGGCTGCGGGAGGGTGAGATCGGCATCGGTCCAGGCGTCGGGCCGCTGTGCCCGAGGACTTCCCTCGAGAGGCACCGGTCCGCCGCATCGGCGGGGCACGCGCCCCGCGAGTTGCAGAGGATGGTCGTCGCGGCACGGAGCCGCCGACCGACATGATCAGCATTCTACCATTTGCTTTTGTACAAATGATTCTTGGCCCGGCACGTTTCCGAGCGGCTGAGCTAAGCTCGTGGCTGGCGGCGCGCACCACGGCCCCCGCCACGCCGAAACTTCTCGCCGCGAGCAAACATGACCGCCGAATTCGACCTGATCAGGCGCTATTTCACCCGCCCGACCCCGTCCGCCGCGCTCGGCGTGGGCGACGACGCCGCGCTGCTCGGCGTGGCGGCCGGCATGCAACTGGTGGTGAGCTGCGACATGCTGGTCGAAGGCACCCACTTCCTGCCCGACGCAGATCCCTGGTCGCTCGGCTGGAAGACCGTCGCGGTCAGCGTGTCGGACCTGGCCGCGATGGCGGCCCGGCCGCGCTGGGCAACGCTGGCGGTGAGCCTGCCGCAGGCGGACGAGGCCTGGATCGGACCTTTCGCGGAGGGCCTGCTGGCATGCTGTGACGCGTTCGGCGTGGAACTGGTCGGTGGCGACACCACGCGCGGCCCGCTGAACCTCTGCGCCACGCTGTTCGGAGAGGTGCCGGCCGGCCGTGCCGTGACGCGCGCGGGCGCCCGTGCCGGCGACGACCTGTGGGTCAGCGGGCAGCCGGGGCGCGCGGTGCTGGCCCTCGGCCACCTGCTCAACGGCGATCCGCTGCCGTCCGCCGCCCGGGCCGACTGCCTCGCCGCGCTGCACGCGCCGCAGCCGCGGCTGGCGCTGGGGCTGGCGCTGCGTGGCGTGGCCTCGGCGATGCTCGACGTATCCGACGGGCTGCTCGGCGACTTGGGCCACATCCTGCAGCGCTCCGGCGTCGGCGCCCGTATCGAGGCACAGGCGCTGCCGGTCGCGGTGCTGCTGTCGGCAGGCATCGAGCTTCGGGCTGCCGAGCATGCGGTGCTGGGCGGGGGCGACGACTACGAGCTGCTGTTCTGTGCCGCACCCGAGCGGCGCGACGAAGTGCTGGCCGCCGCCGAAACCGGTGGCGTGGAGGTACACCGCATCGGATCGATGCTGGCGGAGGCCGGCCGGCTGGAAGTGCGCGGCGAGGACGGGCGGATCGTCGCGCTGCCGGCGACCGGCTATCAGCATTTTGCCCCGTCCGCGCCCGACAGCTGTTAATATTTACAGCCTTCTGGATCTTGCCCGATGCGTCCCGACCTTCGCTTCCTGATCTCCCATCCGGCCCATTTCATCGCCTGCGGCTTCGGCAGCGGCCTGGCGCCGAAAGCGCCCGGCACGGCCGGCACGCTGGCCGCCTGGCTGTGCTTCCCGCTGTTCGCCGCAGCCCTGTCCGACACGGCGCTGCTGGGCCTGCTGGCGCTGTTGTTCGTGCTCGGCATCCCGCTGGCGGACCGCACTGGCCGCGATCTCGGCGTCTCCGACCACGGCGCCATCGTGTGGGACGAAATGGTACCTTTCTGGTTCGTGCTGGTGCTGACGCCGAAGACGTTGGCATGGCAGGCGGCGGCCTTCGCGCTGTTCCGGTTGTTCGACATCGTCAAGCCGCCACCGGTGCGCTGGGCCGACCAGCGCGTCAAGGGCGGCTTCGGCGTGATGCTCGACGACCTGTTTGCAGCCGGCTACACGCTGCTCGCGCTGGCCGTCCTGAAGCGACTGTTGGATTGATCCCCATGGACTCCGAACTGGCTCAGCTCTCCTTCGAAACCGGCGAATTCCTGCGCGACCGGGGCCTGCAGCTGTGCACCGTCGAATCCTGCACCGGCGGCTGGATCGGCGAACTGGTGACCGCCACGGCCGGCAGCTCGAACTGGTACGACCGGGGCTTCATCACCTATTCGAACGATGCCAAGATCGAGCTGCTCGGCGTCGACCCGGCGTTGATCCGGCAACACGGCGCGGTCAGCGAGGAAACCGTCAAGGCCATGGTGATCGGCGCCCTGGAGCGCTGCAGCGCCGACCTGGTGCTCGCCGTATCCGGCATCGCCGGCCCGGGCGGCGGCAGCGAGGCGCGGCCGGTCGGCACCGTCTGCTTCGCCTGGATCCGGCGCGACGCTCCCGCGCATACCGCCACGCTGCGCTTCAACGGCGACCGCGAGTCGGTGCGCAAGCAAGCCGTAATGCATGCGTTGCGGACGCTTAAACGGCTCTACGAATGAACTCCGGCACACGCACGCAAAGTCTGTGCCATAATCGCTTCCAACCGATCCGAGGTAGATACATGGACGACAACAAGGCAAAGGCCCTGGCCGCAGCGCTTTCGCAGATCGAAAAGCAGTTCGGCAAGGGTTCGATCATGCGGATGGGCGACGGCGGCGTCGAGAAAGACATCCAGTCCGTCTCCACCGGCTCGCTCGGCCTCGACATTGCGCTGGGCCTCGGCGGCCTGCCGCGAGGCCGCGTGGTCGAGATCTACGGCCCGGAATCCTCCGGCAAGACCACGCTGACGCTGCAGGTCGTGGCCGAAATGCAGAAACTCGGCGGCACGGCCGCCTTCATCGACGCCGAGCACGCGCTCGACGTCAGCTATGCCGGCAAGCTCGGCGTCGACGTGGACGATCTGCTGATCTCCCAGCCCGACACCGGTGAGCAGGCGCTCGAAATCGCCGACATGCTGGTGCGCTCCGGCGGCGTGGACGTGGTGGTCATCGACTCGGTCGCGGCATTGACGCCGAGGGCCGAGATCGAGGGCGAGATGGGCGACCAGTTGCCCGGCCTGCAGGCCCGCCTGATGAGCCAGGCGCTGCGCAAGCTGACCGCCAACATCAAGCGCACCAACACGCTGGTGATCTTCATCAACCAGATCCGCATGAAGATCGGCGTGATGTTCGGCAATCCCGAGACCACCACCGGCGGCAACGCGCTGAAGTTCTATGCCTCGGTGCGGATGGACATCCGGCGTACCGGCGCGATCAAGCGCGGCGACCAGGTGGTCGGCTCGGAAACCCGCTGCAAGGTGGTCAAGAACAAGGTCGCGCCGCCGTTCCGCGAGGCCCATTTCGACATCCTGTACGGCGAGGGCATCTCGCGCGAGGGCGAGATCATCGACCTCGGCGTCGAGCACAAGATCGTAGACAAGTCCGGCGCCTGGTACGCCTACGGCGGCAGCAAGATCGGCCAGGGCAAGGACAACACGCGCGAGTTTCTGCGCGGCAATCCGGACCTGGCGCGAGAGATCGAGAACAAGGTGCGCGTCGCGGTCGGTCTGGCGGAACTGCCGCCGCTGCCTGCCGCGCGGCAGCAGCAAACCTCCGGCGCAGAGGCCTGAACGAGGCGAAATGACGAAGGAGGAATTGCGGCAGCGGGCCTTGAGGCTTCTGGCACAGCGCGATCATTCCCGCGCCGAGCTGGTCCGCAAGCTGTCCTCCTTCGGCACGCCGGCCGAGATCGACGAGGTCCTGCGACGCATGGCCGAACTCGATCTCCAATCCGACCGGCGCTTCGCTGAGCAGTTCGTGCGCAGCCGGGCCAGCCGCTTCGGTGCCGGCCGGCTGCGACAGGAACTGAAGCGTCGCGGCATCGCCGCCGAGCTCGGCGAGGCGGCCCTGGTCAGCGAACTGCCCGGCGACGAACTCGAACGGGCCCACCGCGTCTGGCAGGCCCGCTTCGGCCAGCCGGCGACGGATCGGCGCGAATGGGCTCGACAGGCGCGCTTCCTGCAATATCGAGGGTTCTCCAGCGAGGTGATCCGCCGCTTGCTGAAAGGGGGCCTCGATGAGCCTGCTTAGGGTCGCCGGGCTGCGCAAGAAATACAAGGCGCGCACCGTCGTGCACGACGTCGGCTTCGAGGTCGGCAGCGGCGAGGTGGTCGGCCTGCTGGGGCCGAACGGCGCCGGCAAGACCACCTGCTTCTACATGATCGTCGGGCTGGTGACCGCGGACGGCGGCGAAATCAGCCTCGACGGCAAGGCCATCACCCACGCGCCGATCCATGCCCGGGCGCGCCTAGGTCTGTCCTACCTGCCGCAGGAGATGAGCGTCTTCCGCAAGCTGACGGTGTCCGAGAACATCCAGGCGGTACTCGAGCTGCAGCACCTGCCCGAGTCGCAGATCGAAGCGCGCCTGGACGAACTGATGGACGAACTGGGCATTGCCCACCTGCGCGACAGCGCCGCGCTGGCGCTGTCCGGCGGCGAGCGCAGGCGCTGCGAGATCGCCCGCGCGCTGGCGACCGACCCGCAGCTGATTCTGCTCGACGAGCCGTTCGCAGGCGTCGACCCGATCGCCGTGCTCGATATCCAGAAGATCATCCGCTTCCTGAAGGAAAAGGGGATCGGCGTGCTGATCACGGATCATAATGTGCGTGAAACACTCGGCATCTGCGACCGCGCCTACATCATCAATGCCGGTGAGGTTCTGGCCAGCGGCACCCCGGACGACATCATCCGCAACGAACAGGTTAGAAGGGTGTACCTCGGCGAGCATTTCCGGATGTAAGCTGATGGTCAGAAGAAGATCATGAAACCCACCCTCCAACTCAAACTTTCCCAGCACCTCACGCTCACGCCCCAGTTGCAGCAGTCGATCCGGCTGTTGCAGTTGTCGACGCTCGAACTGAACCAGGAGATCGAGCAGGCCCTGCGCGACAACCCGATGCTCGAGCACGAGGACGGCGGCGACGAGCCCGAGCCGGCAGCCGGTGTCCAGTCGCCCGGCACGACCGCCGACAGTGGTTCCACGGCGAGCTCGGACTCGAAGGACGGCGCCGATGCCCCGGTCGAGACCTCCCGCGAGGAGCCGCGCGACAACGAGGAGCTGGGCGAGTGGATGAACACCAGCCCGGGCAGCGGTGCATCCCGCGACGACGACGACGACACCGACTTCCAGGAACTGCAGGCGGCCGGCACCTCGCTGCGCGACCACCTGGATGGCCAGATCGCGCTGACGCCGCTGTCCGATCAGGACCGGGCGCTGGTGCGATTCATGATCGAAGCGCTCGACGACGACGGCTACATGAGCCAGCCGCTGGAGGAATTGCTGCCGCTGCTGCCGGAAGAGCTGGAACTGGACATCGACGACCTGCAGATCGCGCTGTGCCATATCCAGAACCTGGAACCGGCCGGCATCGGCGCCCGGTCCCCGCAGGAATGCCTGGCGCTCCAGCTGCGCGCCCTGCCGGCCTGTGCGACGCGCGACATGGCGCTGGCGATCGTCACCGATCACCTCGAGCTGCTGGCCAGCCGGGACTTCAACCGCCTGAAGCGCCTGCTGCACTGCCAGGACGACGACCTGCGCGCCGCGCACGAAATGATCCTGCGCCTCAATCCGCGCCCGGGCGCCCGTTTCGCGCCCAACGACACGCGCTACGTGGTGCCCGACGTGGTGGTGCGCAAGCTGCGCAATCGCTGGACCGTGAGCCTCAATCCGGACGCGATGCCGAAACTGCGCATCAACCAGATGTACGCCCGTATCCTGCAGCAGAACCGCGGCTCCGCGGCCTCGCTGGCCGGACAGCTGCAGGAGGCCAAGTGGCTGCTAAAGAATGTCCAGCAGCGGTTTGATACCATTCTCCGGGTGTCGCAGGCCATCGTTGACCAGCAAAGACAGTTCTTCGATCATGGCGAGGTGGCCATGCGGCCCCTTACGCTAAGGGAAATCGCCGAAACGCTGGATCTGCATGAATCAACCATCTCCCGCGTCACGAACCAGAAGTACATGGCCACGCCGCGGGGCATTTTCGAGCTCAAGTATTTCTTCGGCAGTCACGTCGCCACCGACAGCGGTGGAGCGGCGTCTTCAACTGCGATTCGCGCGCTGATTCGCCAGTTGGTGGACGCCGAAGACAGGAAGAAGCCCCTGTCCGACGCAAAGATTGCCGAACTCCTTGGCCAGCAGGGTATCGTGGTGGCGCGACGGACGATCGCCAAGTATCGCGAGTCGCTCAGCATCCCGCCGGTCAGTTTGCGCAAGACGATCTAGATAAGGGAAAGATCATGAACCTGACTATCACCGGACATCATGTCGAGGTTACACCTGCCATCCGCGACTACGTGACCTCGAAGCTGGACCGGGTGATCCGGCACTTCGACCACGTGACCAGCGTGGGCGTGATCCTTTCGGTGGAAAAGCTGGTGCAGAAGGCGGAGGTCACCGTGCACGTACGCGGCAAGGACATCTTCGTCGAATGCTCGGATCAGGACTTGTATGCCGCCATCGACGCGATGGCCGACAAGCTCGACCGGCAGGTTCTGAAATACAAGCAGAAAAACCAGAATCACAACCACGAGGCGCTCAAGCATCAGAGCGTCGAATCCTGAAATTCTCACAGCGCGGGCTAGATTGCTGGGTATATAATTCGGGCCGGTTCCCATAAACAGACGCTGCGACAGGCCCAGCCGCCCGTCCTGGCTCCGCACCCCCGGCGCCTGCCCGTGCAGGCGCCGTACTCTTGCCGATGAACCTGATTGCTCAGCTGCTGCCGCCCGGCAACATCGTCGCCGACCTCGAGGCGAGCAGCAAGAAACGCGTCTTCGAACAGGCCGGCCTGCTGTTCGAGAACAACCAAGGCATCGCACGCAGCACGGTCTTCGACAGCCTTTTCGCGCGTGAACGCCTCGGCTCCACTGGTCTGGGGCAAGGCATCGCCATTCCCCACGGCCGCATCAAGGGCCTCAAGGACGCCGTCGGCGGATTCTTCCGGCTCGGCACGCCGGTGCAGTTCGACGCCCCCGACGGCAAGCCGGTCAGCCTGCTGTTCGTTCTGTTGGTTCCCGAGCAGGCCAACGAACATCATCTGCAATTGCTGTCCGAACTGGCGCAGATGTTCAGCGATCCCGCGTTCCGAGAGGAGCTCGCCAACGCCGAGGGGGCGGACGAGATTCACGCGCTGTTCGCCGGATGGGGCGATCACGATGCGCCGGACCAACGTAGCGCGGCTGTTTGAGCACTGCCGCGACAAGCTGACGTTGCGGCACGTCAGCGGCGAGTTGGACCACGTCATCGCGGTCGCCGACGAAAGACTCTGGCCGGCCGACCTGGTCGGACACCTGAACCTGATCCACCCCGAAAGACTGCAGGTGCTGGGCAGCACCGAGATGGCCTGGGCACGCCGCCAGGCCAAGGGCAAGATCACCCATCACATAGACGCCATCCTGGCTGCCCGCCCGCCCGCCATCGTCGTCGCCGACGACTGCGAGGTACCGGCCCTGATCGAGGACGCCTGCAACAGCAGCGGCGTCGCGCTGTTCGCCACGCCACAACCGACCGCCAGCGTGATCGACCAACTGCGCCTCTACCTGTCGCGCCAACTGGCCGAGAAAACCTCGTTGCACGGCGTCTTCATGGACGTGCTCGGGCTGGGCGTGCTGATCACCGGCGACTCGGGGGCGGGCAAGTCCGAGCTGGCGCTGGAGCTGATCTCGCGCGGCCACGGCCTGGTCGCCGACGACGTGGTCGAGTTTTCGCGCATCGCACCGACCGTGCTCGAAGGCCGGGCGCCGGACCTGCTGAAGGATTTCATCGAGGTGCGCGGCCTGGGCATGCTCAATATCCGCACGATCTTCGGCGAGACCGCCTGCCGGCGGAAGATGCGGCTGAAGCTGATCTGCCACCTCGAGCGACGCCAGCCCGGCAGCGGCGATCCGCTGCGGATCCCGGACGTGCAGGACTACGAGGAAATTCTCGGCGTGCAGGTGCGCAGCGTGATCCTGCCGGTGGCGCCAGGCCGCAACATCGCGGTGCTGCTGGAAGCGGCCATCCGCTCGACGATCCTGCAATTGCGCGGCATCGATTCGATGCAGGAGTTCATCGGCCGCCAGCGGGCCGCCCTGGACGGCGGCAACGACGACGACTGAGGAGCGCCGGCCGGAACGTCCCCGCGCCCTTCAGATGAGCTCGAAGAAGACCAGGTCGCGCTCGATGTCGTTGGCCGAAAAGCCGCAACCGATGCGGCCCTGGCCGGTCAGCACGACCTCGCTCTTGCGCGCGCACTGCTCGGGCGCATCGCCGTTCGCCACATACGTGCCGTTGGTGCTCTGATCCACCAGTACGAAGCCGTCCCGCCGACGCTCGATACGGGCGTGCTGACGCGAGGCGCGCGGGTCGATGATCACCACGTCGTTGCCCTGCTCGCGGCCGAGCAGGATGATCGGGCGCAATTCCTCGACCATCACCACGTCGTCCTGATGCTTGATGCGCAGTCGCGGCGAGATCAGCGCCGAAGCGGCCGGCATCGAGGTGGTCATGCCGGCCCGCGGTCCGAGCAGATAGACGGGCCAGTCGAAGGCCTCGGCGCGGGCGCCGGCAATCGGCTCGGCGCCGGCGAAATGACGGGTGGCCGTGCTCAGAAGCATCACCGTCTCGCCGCTGGCGAGGGCCTCACCGGGACGGGCGAAGCCGGCCAGCCGTTCGGCGAACGCCGCCACCTCCTCCAGACCGAGCCCGCCTTCGCCGGCCGTGCCGTAATGGACGCCGATCCGGACCGACACGCGCACCCCCATCACCGGCAGCATGCCGGCCAGCCGCTCGACCATCTCGGTGGCTGCCTTGACGGCGGTATCACAGTCGTCGAAGCCCACCGCCATCGCATTGCTGCGACGGAACAGCACCACGCCGGCGTTCGATTCGATGACGCGTTCGATCCTGTTCGTGCAACGCTCGACGGCGTGCGTGATCTCGCTCAGTCCGAGCGTGACGCCCTCGCGCCCGCCCCCGACGAGTTCAGCGAAGAGGACGCACTGGTTTCGCCTTGGCCCCATAGACAAATCCGGTTCACCGCCCGCCGCTGCGGGCGGACATGCTGCAGCGCAACATGCAACTGCACAAAGAGGGCTCAATGATACCTTCGCAGGCGCGATCCTGCGATCCCCCGCCACCGATCAGGCAAGTCGGCGGTCCTCGCCGTCGCCGTCCGGCCCGGCCGCTTCCCGTCGCAGGGGGATCGTCTCGGCGGGCATCGCCAGCGTCGGCGGATCGAAGGCCGTGTCGCCCTCGCCGACGAAGGCATCGCGCTCCAGCGAGTCGAAGTCGAACAACCGCCGATCGCCCAGATGGGACGGCACGACGTTCTTCATCGCCGTCGTCAGCGACTCGATGCGACCGGGAAAATCGCGCGCCCAGGCTTCCAGCATGGCCTTGACCTGCTTGCGCTGCGCGTTCTCCTGGCTGCCGCACAGATTGCACGGGATGATCGGATACTGCATCGCCCGCGCGAACCGGGCGATCAGCGCCTCGGGGCAGTAGGCCAGCGGCCGGACCACCACGTGCCGGCCGTCGTCGCTGACCAGCTTGGGCGGCATGGCCTTGATGCGTCCGCCGAAGAACATGTTCAGGAACAGCGTCTCGAGCATGTCGTCGCGGTGGTGACCGAGCGCGATCTTGCTCGCCCCCAGTTCGCCGGCGGTGCGGTAGATGATGCCGCGGCGCAGACGCGAGCACAGCGAGCAGGTGGTCTTGCCGGCCGGGATCTTGTCGCGCACGATCGAATAGGTGTCCTCGCTGACGATCCGGTATTCGACGCCGATCGATTCGAAGTAGACGGGCAGCACCTCGGCCGGGAAGCCCGGCTGGCGCTGGTCGAGGTTCATCGCCACGATGCGGAAGTCCACCGGGGCACGTTCGCGCAGCGCCAGCAGCGTCGACAGCAGCGTGAACGAGTCCTTGCCGCCCGAGACGCAGACCATCACCACGTCTCCGTCCTCGATCATCCGGTAGTCGGCGATCGCTTCGCCGGCGGCGCGCTCGATCTTCTTGCGCAGGCGCAGGAAGGTGCTCGAATGGGGCGCGGCCGGGGCCAGCGCCTCGGGCCCGTCGTTCAGCGCAGAGTCCACGTCAAATCCCTGAGAGAAAAAGAAATTATACCTGCCGGCGGGCGCCGCCACGTGCCAGCGCGGCGGCCGCACGGCGGTGCCGGCTAGAGGTGCACGCTGCGCCCGCCGTCCACCGCCAGCACCTGCCCGGTCACGTAGGGCGCCTCGAACAGCAGGTGGCGCACCGCGCGCGCGATGTCGTCGGGCGAGCCGATCCGCTTCAGCAGGCTGTGTTCGACGATCCGGACCCGCTCGTCGGGCGGAAACTGCCCGTCCTCGGGCCATTCGATGGCGCCCGGCGAAACGCCGTTGACGCGCACCTCCGGCGCCAGTTCGATGGCCAGCGCGCGGGTCAGCCCGAGCAGCCCCGCCTTGGCGATCGAATACACCGGGTAGCCCTTGAGCGGCCGCTCGGCATGGATGTCGACGATGTTCACCACCGCGCCCCGGCTGGCGCGCAAGGCCGGCGCGGCGGCCTGGCACAGGAACAGCGGCGCCCTCAGATTGGAACCGATCAGATCGTCCCAGTCGGCGGGGGCGATCTCGCCGACCGCGGTGGGGAAGAAGCTGGAGGCGTTGTTGACCAGGCCGTCGAGCCGGCCGAAGCGCTGCAGGCAAGCTTCGACCAGCGCCGGCAGGCCGGCCACCTCGAGCAGATCGGCGGCGAATGCTGCCGCGCTGTCGCTGCGCGAGGCGCTCAGCTCGGCGCACAGCGCGAGCGCCTCGGTGGCGGAATGACGGTAGTGGAGCGCCACGCGGATACCGCTGCGGTGCAGCTCGCGCGCGATCGCCGCGCCGACCCGGCGCGCGGCACCGGTGATCAGTACGACCGGTGCCGGACTCGTCGGCGGCGGTATTGCTTGCTTCGATTCCATTCTCTCTGGCGCCGGACCTCGGCGCGGCTCGGGCTCGGGGGCGACTACAATCGGGGCCTGATCCCTGTTCGAGTCCAAGCGATGAATCTGCCCGAACCCTCCGCCGATGCGCTGCAGCACAGCAACCGGCTGTTACAGATGATGCGCGATCGGCTGGCGCGCGACGGCTGGTTGTCGTTTGCAGACTACATGAGTCTGGCACTCTACCAGCCGGGACTGGGCTATTACAGCGGCGGCAGCCGCAAGTTCGGCCCCGGCGGGGACTTCATCACCGCCCCCGAACTGACGCCGCTGTTCGGCCAGGCGCTGGCGCGGGAACTCGGCCCGGCGATGGCGGCCAGCGGGCCGCAGCTGCTCGAGGTGGGGGCGGGCACCGGCCTGCTGGCGGCGGATCTGCTGGCCGAACTCGCACGCCTGGACGCGGTGCCGGAGAGCTACGCCATCCTGGAGCTGTCGGGGGAGCTGCGCGAGCGCCAGTTCGACACGCTGGCGCAGAAGGTGCCGGAACTGGCCGACCGCGTGCGCTGGCTGGACACGCTGCCGGATCGATTCGACGGCGTCGTGCTGGCCAACGAGGTGCTCGACGTGATGCCGCTGCATCTCGTCGCCTGCCGCGCCGACGGCATCCACGAACGCGGCGTCGCACTGGACGGCGAGCGACTCCGCTGGGCCGACCGCCCGGCGACCGGCAAACTGCTCGAGGCCGCCGAGGCGCTGCAGTTGCCGCGCCCGGCCGAGGGCGAATACGTCACCGAGATCAATCTGGCCGCCGCCGCCTGGGTCGGCGAATGGGGGCAGCGGCTGGGCAAGGGCCTGCTGCTGCTGATCGACTACGGCTATCCGCGGGCCGAGTACTACCTGCCCAGCCGCGCCAACGGCACGCTGCTGTGCTACTACCGTCACCGCGCCCACGGCGATCCGCTGCTGTGGCCGGGCCTCAACGACATCACCGCCTTCGTGGACTTCACCGCCGTCGCCGAGGCGGCGTTCGCGGCCGGGCTGGAGATCTACGGCTACACCAACCAGGCGAACTTCCTGTTCAATTGCGGGATTCTCGACGCGCTCGAGCGGCGCGGCGCCAAGGAAAGCGCGGACTACATCCGCGCCGCGCGGGCGGTGCACCGGCTGACCGCGCCGCACGAAATGGGCGAACTGTTCAAGGTGCTGGCCTTGGGCCGAGGCGTCGGTCCGGCGCTGTGCGGCTTCGCTCGCGGCGATCGCCTGCATGCACTGTAGGAACCGCCATCCCGGCGCCTACTCCTGGTTCCGATAGATGGCGTCCAGGAAGGCCTCGGCCTCGTCGTCCGCGACCGGCGGATGCCCCTCGTCGCGCGCCGCGGACCGCACCACCTTCAGCGGCACGTCCGGCCTCGGCAACCAGCTGGCATCCAGCACCTCGTCACCGTAGCGGGGGCTGGAACCCGTCTCCTCGCTGTCGTCGTCCATCGCAAACTCTCCATCAGGCGCGTCTTTCGCGGCATTTCATTGAATCACAAGTGCAATTTCACATTGCGGCGCGAGATGGGGGCATTGCAAGCAAATATCTCACGAAAGCGTCTGATCCAGCCACTGTCGAATCATTTCCGCCACGTTTTGCCAGCCCCGCTCGAGCATCATGCCGTGGCCGATGTCCGGCACGATGCGGGCCTCGACACCATAGCTGCGGGCAGTCAGCTCGACCTGGCCGGGCGGGATCAGCTCGTCGTGGGCGGCGCCGAGCACCAGCAGCGGGATGCGGCCGACCAGATGCACGCGGGGCAGGTTGAACAGGCTCATGTCCCAGATCGCGCGGTGGGATTCCGGCTGCGAGGCGCGCAGGTAGCGCCTCAGATCGGCATCGCCCACCGGCTGGTGGAACAAGGCCTGGCGCAGGCTTTCGGCGTCGACCCGCCCGCCGCCGAGCAGGCGGTTCAGTTCGCCCATCAGCGCCGGGCGCCGGAACGCCAGACCCAGCGCCGAGGCCATCAAGCCCTGCGGCGGCACCGACGAGAGCAGCACCGCCGCTGGCGCGTCGCCGTGTTCCAGGTACTTCTGCACGACGAAACCGCCCATCGAATGCCCGATCAGCACCGGCGAGTTGCCGAGCGTTTCGACCACCCGCACCACGTCGCCGACGTAGTCGTCGATCGAGTAGCCGTCGAGCCGCGCCCGGTCAGGACTGCCGCCGTGGCCGGACAGCGACAGCGCGTGCGCGGTGTAGCCGTGGCCGGCGAAATACGGCAGGAAGTATTCGTCCCAGCACCAGGCGCCGGCGTACGCGCCGTGTACGAACAGCAGCGGCCGGCCGTGGGCGCCGGCCTCGGGCCGGCGCGTGATCAGCTCCAGGTGTGCCAGATCGTCGGGCTTCATGCCGGCACCTCCATGCCGCGCTGCACCGCCGGCCGCGCGCCGACCCGCTCGAACCAGCGCTGCACCGCCGGGAATTCCGCCAGCGCGATCTCCTGCCAGGGATGGCGCGCGATCCACGGATAGGTCGCGATGTCGGCGATCGAATAATCGTCGCCGGCGATCCAGTCGCGCTCCTGCAGCCGCCGATCGAGCACCCCGTACAGCCGCCGCGCCTCGTCGCCGTAGCGCTGCACCGCGTAGGGCACGCGCTCCTTGGCGAAGCGCAGGAAATGGTGGGCCTGCCCCAGCATCGGCCCGATACTGCCCATCTGGAACATCAGCCACTGCAGCACGTCGATCCGGCTGCGGGCGTCGCGCGGCAGCAGCCGGCCGGCCTTCTCGGCCAGATAGATCAGGATCGCGCCGGATTCGAAGACCACGATCGGACGCCCGTCCGGGCCGGCCGGATCGACGATCACCGGGATCTTGCCGTTCGGGCTCAGGGCCAGGAATTCGGGGGCGTACTGGGCCCTGCGAGTGATGTCCACCGGCCGGACATCATAGGGCAGGCCCAGCTCCTCGAGCAGGATCGAAACCTTGCGCCCATTGGGCGTACTCCAGGTGTACAGGGCGATCATCGGCGCATCCGTCTTGCGGCATGGACGTCGAATATAGCAAGCCGGATGCCAAATCAGCTCGGCACTGCTGCGCACCTCGTCGCCGCGGATCGACGCCGGTCACCGCAAGCGGTGGGATCGGTGGGACAATGCGAGCTCCTCGCCGACGGAAGCGCAGCATGCTCAAGTGGCTAATCGTGATCGTGATGATCGTCGTCGTCAGCGGCCTGCTCGACTCGGGCCCGCAGCGCTGGCGCGCCGGCCATCTGCCGGGCGACCTGCGGGTGACGGTGGCCGGGCGTACGCTGCACCTGCCGTTCGCGACGACGATCCTGTTCAGCCTCGCCGCCTGGGGCCTGTTCCGGCTGCTATAGCGGCCCGCGCGCGGCGAATTCGACGCGGTCCACGACCCGCCCGTCGGGCGTCAGCAATTCCAGCCGGTGCAGGCCGGCGCGCGGCGGCCATGCCACGCTGCCACCCTGGCCGAGCGGCTGTCCGTCGATGCGCCAGCGCAGGCCGGTCAGGGCCGGCCAAGCGTCGAACCTGACCGCGTAGCCCTCTTCCGCCTCGGCCCGGCGGCCGTCCACGATGCCGTGCGCGCGTGGCGTGACGATGCGCGCCAGCTGGTACGGAATGCGGCCCGCGGCCGCCTCGCCGCCCTGCAGCAGCCAGGCTTGGCGCGGCGCCTCGACGGCCGGCTCGAAAGACACCGTGTACAGCGCCACGCCGGCCGGCGTGACGCTGTCGGCGGCGGCGCAGGCTCGCCGCCCGGCAGGCGAGGCTTGCAGCTCGCGCAGCAGGTCGAGCAGCAGCGGCCGGGCGTTCCCACCCTCGGCCTTGGCCACCAGCGTCCATGGCCCCAGCCGCGCGCCCAGCAGCGCACCCTGCTCGCCGATCAGCAGCGGCAGCCAGCGGGCGCAGCCCCCTTCGGCGAGCCCGGGCCAGGCCTGCCGCCACAGGAAGGCCGCCTCGCTCGACACCAGCGGCCGGGCCGCGGCCGCCTCACCGTCGGCCCGCCAGCGCGCCGGCTGCCAGCGGCCGTCGCCGGCCAGTGCCGCCAGCAGGCCGGCCAGCCCGAGCGCATCGAGGCCCTCGTCGGCCCCATCCAGGCCGGCGAGCTCGCCCTCGGCCCGCAGCCGTTCGCGCAGCAACAGCCGTTCGAGCGGCAGGTCCGCGAGCGAGTCCGAGCCGAGTGCGACGGCCAGGCTGCGCCAGTGGCCCCGCTCTTCGTTCGCCGCCGGCAGCAGCGTCGCGGCCCCGAGCGCGCCACTGCCGAAACCATGCACGGTGGCCAGCAGCTTGGCCGGCAGCCGCAGCGACAGGCGCTCGGCGAGCGGATCCGGAGCGCCGGGCGGGGCGACGTAGGCACGTACCCGCGCGCGCTCGTCCACCAGCACCGCAGCGGCCCGCGCACGGGCCGGCAGTCGGGCGCGCAGTGCCTGCAGCGTGGTCTGCCAGTCGTGCGACAAGTGGGTCTGCAGGCGCTGCCCTCCGCCGCCGGGTACGCGCGCCAGCAAGGGCAGGGCGAGGCGGTACCTGGGCGCCACGCTGCCGCGGTCGAGCGACGCACTGAGCGCATCGACCACGCTGCAATCGGCCTCGGCACCGAGCCGCCGCAGCAGGCGGCAGGCGCGCCGGCCGATGCGCTGCGGCTCTGCATCCGGCGCCCGCAGCAGCACCGCCAGGATCGCCGCCTCGTTCCGGTCGAGCTCGCCGGGCGGCTTGTCGAACAGCCCCCAGGCCGCCGCCGCGATGCCTTGCAGCGAGCCGCGGAAGCGCGCCAGGTTGAGGTAGGCCTCGAGGATCTGCTCCTTGCTCCAGTGCTGCTCGAGCTCCGCCGCGGCCTGCGCCTGATCCCACTTCTGCCCGATCGTGCGTCGCCCGCCGCCGGCCGGAGAAGGCCGCAATGCCGGGTCGAGCAGACCGGCCATCTGCATCGACACGGTCGACGCGCCACGCAGCCGATCCGACCACAGGTTCTGCCACAGCGCCGCGACGAAGGCGCGCCAATCGACGCCGTCGTGCTCGAAGAAGCGCCGGTCCTCGGCCATCAGCAGCGTGCGCAGCATCTGCTGGGGCAGCGCGCGCAGCGGCGTCCATTCCAGCCGCAAGCCCTGGTAGGGGCGGAAATCCTCCGCCAGCACGCGCCCTTCGCTGTCCAGCAGCTGCACCGTGGACGGCCGCAGGCCATCGCGCACCACCTCGAACGGCGGCGTCAGCGCGGCTGCCGGCGCCGGCAGGCACAGCCAGGCGGCAGCCGCGAGCAGGCAGCGCAGCACCCTCGTCATGGCCGCAATGCGGCTTGCACGGCGGCCAGGCGCGCGCGGCGCACCCGCTGCGGAATCTGACCGCGCTCGGATACCTGTTTCGCCAGCGCACCGGCATCGACCTGGCGGGCGGCCGCGAGCGCTCGCTGCAGCCGCCCGACGGCCGCCTCCGCCGCCTCGCCGCCGAACAGCCTCGCCACCCTCAGCAGGGCCGCGAAGCGCTGCGGCCGCCGCAGCCCGTCGCAGCGTTCGATCAGGGCCAGGGTCGCTTCGGCATCCCAGGCGCCGGCACCGGCGACGCCCGCCGCCTCGCGCGCCGCCAGGACGCTCAGCTCGCGGCAGTCGCTCGGCACGCGCAGGCGCTCGGCGACGGCCAGCGCCTTGTCGGCCGCGCCGTCCAGCGGCGGCAGCCACAGGCAGGCCCAGCGCAGCGGCAACGGATCGTCCGGCGCGACCCGCTGCAGCGCCGGAAAGGGCGGCTCTTGGCTCAGGCAGGGCGCCAGTTCGGGCAGCAGCTTGTGCAGGGCACCGCAACGCGCCAGCACTTCGAACATGTGCACCGGCGCGGCGGTGAGCATGCCGCGCGACAATTCCTGCCAGACCCGTTCCGCCACCAGCGCGTCCACCTCGCCGGCATCGACCATGCGGCGGCACAAGGCCAGCGTTTCGCCGGCGATGTCGAAACCTTCGAAGCGCGCAGCGAAGCGTGCCAGCCGCAGGATGCGCACCGGGTCCTCGGCGAACGCCGGACCGACGTGGCGCAGCAAGCGGCGCTCGATGTCCTGCCGGCCGCCGAACGGATCGATCAGCCGGCCGTCGGCCGCAATGGCCATGGCATTGATGGTCAGGTCGCGCCGCGCCAGGTCGTCCTGCAGCGTAACGTCCGCGTCGGCATGGAAGACGAAGCCCTTGTAGCCGGGCGCGGTCTTGCGCTCGGTGCGCGCCAGCGCGTACTCCTCGCGGCTGTCCGGATGGAGGAAGACCGGGAAGTCCTTGCCGACCGGCTTGAAGCCCCGCGCCAGCATCTCGGCGGGGGTCGCGCCGACGACGACGAAATCCCGGTCCTTGATCGGCAGGCCGAGCAGGCGGTCGCGCACCGCGCCGCCAACCTCGTAGATCTCCACCGCGTTCAGATTTCCCGGCCGTGGCGGGAGGCGCCGAAGAACGAGGCCCGCCGCCGCTGCGGCGACAGGTACAGCGGTGCGATCGCCTCCAGCGGCGTCGGCTCGGCGCCGAACGGCAGCGGCGCGCCGTCGACCACGCTGTCGCGCGTCAGCGAGCGCAGGTTGTCGCGGCTGAGCGGCGAATTCGGCAGGCGCTCGAGCAGCGCCGCCTGCAGCATCGCCAGCGGCCCGGGCAGCGGGATCACCAGGCCGCGATGGTCGCTGACCTCGCCGGCATATTCGACCAGTTGCTGCAGCGTGTAGACCTTCGGTCCGGCCACGTCCCAGGTCTGGCCGAGCGCCTCCGGCCACTCCAGGCTGCAGGCCAGCAATTCGGCCACGTCCTCGACATAGACCGGCTGCAGGCGCGACTTGGCGCCGCCCATCGGCAGCAGCGGCATGTATTTCAGCAGGCCGGCGAACAGGTTCAGGAAGTGGTCGCCGGGCCCGAAGATCACCGACGGGCGCAGGATGGTCCAGCCGACGTCCGGCGCGGCGGCGCGGATTTCCGCTTCGCCGGCGGCCTTCGAGCGCAGGTACTCGGACGGCGCGTCGTCGCTGGCGCCGAGCGCGCCGACATGCACGATCCGGCCGATGCCGTGGCGGCGGGCGGCGGCCACTAGCCGGCGCGGCAGTTCGACGTGGGCGCGGGCGAAATCCGGCCCGTAGGGCTTGCCCGGGCGCGAGTGCAGGACGCCGACCAGGTTGACCACCGCGCCGACGCCGCTCATCAGCCGCTCCAGCGCCGCGTCGTCGTGGATGTCGGCCTCGATCACGTCGACGGTCGGCAGCGGCAGCAGGTGGCCGGCGCGGCTGCGCCGGCGGGTCGGAATGCGCGCCCGCAGGCCACGCTCCGCCAGCCGGTTGGCCAGCGAGGTGCCGACGAAGCCGCTGCCGCCGACGACCAGGACATCTTTCGCTTGCATCTGCTCTCTCCCCCCGTTCATTCCTTCGGCGCCGGCGCGATGGTGCCCAGCCGCTGCTTCAGCGACTGGGGCCGGCCTTCGAACATCGCACCATATACCACCGCGTTGGCCATCACCTTCTTGACGTAGCTGCGGGTTTCGTCGAACGGAATCGTCTCGGCGTAGATGGCCCCCTCGAGCGCCTTCGGATCGCGCCAGCGGCGCGCCCGTCCTGGTCCGGCGTTGTAGCCGGCCGAGGCCAGCACCGGATGGTTGTCCAGCCCCTCCAGGATCATGCGCATGTAGTTGGTACCGATCATCACGTTGTTTTCGGGGACGCGCAGCCAGTCGAGGCTGAAACCGCGCACGCCGATCTTGCGCGCCACCCAGCGCCCGGTCGCCGGCATCACCTGCATCAGCCCCTGTGCACCGGCGCTGGAGCGGGCCGCCGGCACGAAGCGGCTCTCCTGCCGCATCAAGCCGTACACCCAGGACAGCTCGAGGCCCTGGGCGCGGGCCTGCGGCTCGATCAATTCGCGGTAGGGCGCCAGGTAGCGCAAGTCCATGTTCGGCTGCCGGCTGGCCCGCTCGGCGGTATTGATCGCCCGGTCGTACACGCCGGCTTCGGCCGCCATCGACGCCGCCGCGATCAGGAAGGCATCGTCCTTGTCGCGCAGCGCCCAGTTCCATTCGCGCACGCCTTCCACCCGCATGTCGAGCCTGAACAGCGCCAGCGCCCGCTCCAGCCCGGCGTCGGCGGCGACCTGCGCGGCCGCCGCCTCGCGTGCGGCCGGATCGCCGCCCGGCGGACTGAACCGGCGGCCCAGTTCCTCGGCCGCCAGCAAGCCGTAGAAGTCGGTGGCGTCGGCGATGCGTGCGTACTGGTAGACCGCGCCAGCCTCGTCGCCGCGGGCCTGCAGGGCCCGCCCCTGCCAGTAGATCCAGGCCTCGTCCTGCTGCAGCGCTTCCGGCAGCGCGTCGATCGCCTGCTGCACGGCCTTCCAGTCGCCGGCCCGCAGCGCGGCGCGCACCCGCCACTCGTGCTGTTCGTTCGACAGCGGTGCCTGGCCGGCCCCCGCCCGATACCATTTGACGGCCTCCGGCCGGTGCTGTTCGGCGCCGCGCCAACCCAGAATCGAATACAGGTAGGCGCGCTCCCTGGCCTGGAAGCGGTCGAACAGGCGCTGGAAGCGCTGGTAGGCCGCATCCGCGTCGTCGCGCGCCAACCCGGCCAGCGCGGCCAGCGCCAGCTCGCGCCCCTGGCGCGAGATCGAAAAATTGACCGGCAGGCGGTCGAGATAGCGCTCCGGCGCGCGCAGTGCCGAGCGGATCGCGGCGGCTGCAGGCGCATCGGTGCCGAGCCAGGCCGCCATGTCGATCGCGTCGGAAGTGCGACCGGCCTGCATCGCCCGCCGCAGGCGCTGCCAGACGTCCTCCTCGGCGACCTGCTTTTCGGCCACCAGCATCGTCAGCACGGGCTGGCAGGCATCGATCACCCGGGCATCGGCGCCCCAAACCTGCAGCGCCGCGCCGAGCGCGCTGCGGTCACCCAGCAGCAGGCGGCCGTTGAGATAGTGGCAGGTGACGTCGCGGTCCGGCGAGATCACCTCCCGATAGGCGGCGACCAGGCCGGCCCAGTCGCCATCCCGTGCCATGCGGCGCAGCCAGGCCTCGCGTAGCCGCTCGGCCAGCACGCTGCCGGCCTGTTCGTGCAGGAAGGCCTGCAGCGGCTTCGCATCGGGTTGTTCGTCGCGCCGCGCCAGAACGTTGCTCAAGTACCAGTAGCGCACGTAGGCATCGAGCGGATGGGCGCCGCGCCGCGCCGCCAGCTGCTCCAGCACGTCGCGCTTGCCGGCGCGCAGCGCATCGCGCGCCGCGATGATGCGCTGGTCGCCCTGCCGGGCCGATGCGGGCGGCTGGCCGATGACCAGCGCGCCGAGCAGGACCGCCAGCAGCATTGCGTGTTTCATGGCTTAACATTTCCTTTCCTGCAGCCAGCGCCATCCTACCGGAGCCGTCCCAAGTGCCCCAATCCGCAAACATTGCGATGCAAAAAAAGCACCTGCGTGAGCGCGCCATCGAGCGACGGATGGCGATGGATTCCAACGAGCGCCGCGTCGCCGACGAGGCCATCGCCCGGCACCTGGATGCGCTGTTCGAGAAGCTCGAGGCGGAGGTGCTCGGTTTCTGCTGGCCGCACCGGGGCGAACCGGACCTGCGCGGCTGGGTCGCGGCCTGGCTCGCCGCCGACGCATGTCGCAGCGCAGCACTGCCGGTCGTCGTGGCACCGCGGCGCGCGATGGTGTTCCGGCAATGGTCGCCCGGCTGCGCGATGGTCGAGGACCGCTACGGCATACCGCGACCGGTCGAAGGAACGGTCCTGCATCCGGGCGCGGTGCTGATTCCGGTCAACGCCTTCGACCAGCGCGGCTACCGGATCGGCTACGGCGGAGGCTATTTCGACCGTACGCTGGCGGCGCTGCATCCGGCGCCGCTCGGCATCGGCATCGGCTATCGGCACGCCCAGGTGAACGACGCGCTGCCCGAGGCGCACGACCTGCCGATGGCGTGGATCGTCACCGATGCAGCGATCCTGCGGCCGGCCGGCGCTTCAATCCAGCCGCACCGGTAACTCGCGCCGTAGCACGATTTCGTGCGGCGAGACCTCGGCGCCGAGGGCCAGCACCTCGACGCCGGCCGCGACACCGTCGCGCAGCGCGCGGCCGTAGGCCGGATCGATGTGGTCCGCCGGCCGGACTTCGCGCACGTCGCCCGCTGCACGCAGAACACCAGCACCGCGCGCCGCCCGGCGCGGCACTGCTCGGCCATCTCGCGCAGGTGGCGGGCGCCGCGCTCGGTCACCGCATCGGGGAAGTAACCGATACCGCCGTCCACCGCCGCGGTGACGTTCTTGACCTCCAGGTAGCAGGGCGGGCGCCCGTCGGCGGTCAGCAACAGGTCGATCCGGCTGCCGCGACCGTAGCGGACCTCGCTCCGGATCTCTCCGTAGCCGGCCAGCGCGGCGACGCGGTCGAGCTCGATCGCCTCGCGCACGAGCAGGTTCGCCCGTCCGGTATGGACGCCGGCCAGCACGCCGCGGCCCGGCTCGACCAGCTCCCAGGTCCACGCCAGCTTGCGCGCCGGATTGGTTGCAGGCGACAGCCACACCGGCATGCCCGGCTCGGCACAGCCGGCCATCGAGCCGGTGTTCGGACAATGGGCGGTGACGAGCCGTCCGTCCAGATCGACGTCGGCGAGAAAGCGTTTGTAGCGGCGCAGCAGCGTGCCGCGCACGAGCGGTTGATCGAAGCGCATGCGCCGATTATCGCCGCCTCGGCCGCTTCAGACGTGGTGCAACTGGACGAAATGCTTCAGCACCAGTTTCAGCGCCGCCGCCCGTTCGAGCTTGCCGCACTGGCGGGCATGATCGATGTCGTCGCAGATCATGCGCTTGATGCGGCGCTCGCCGTCGCGGGTATGGGTCAGGTAGTTGCCCAGCTCCAGCGCCACCATTTCCGTCAGGTGCTCGTGCTCGGCGATGGCGAGGATCTCGTCCTCGGAGAGTTCGGACAGCTCGATGCAGTCTTCGATCGTAAGCATGACTCCCTCCACAACGCCTGGTTGGTGTTTCCGTACCCGCGCTGCGGGCCGGAGCCCGTGTTGTTGCAGTCCACGTTCAGTAAACCACGCCGTCGTCATCGCGGCGTTGATCGAGGGCAAGCGGACGAAGCGCGGCGCCGGCCCGACGAGCAGCAGGCGACGGACGGCCGTTCAGTCGACGGCCATGCCCAGCCGCGACCAGCGCACGCCCGCCGCGGCCGAACTGGAGAACCAGATCTGGCGCGCCCGGCCGACCACGTCGCGCAGCGGCACGGCGCCGAAGTGGCGCGAGTCGCGGCCCTGGCCGCGGTTGTCGGCCAGCACATAGACGGTGCCGGGCGGCACCATCAGGTCGATCGCCTGGTCCGCCGGCGCCTCGCGCCACGACACCGTCCAGCTGCGTCCGTCGAGCCGCTCGCGCAACACATCCTGCCCGCCCTCCGCGGCTTCGAGCGGGACATCGTTGACCCACACCCGCCGCCCCTCGATGCGGACGCGGTCGCCCGGCAGTCCGACCACTCGCTTGATGTAGCTCAGCGTGCGATCGTTCGGGTAGGTCAGGATCACGACGTCGCCGCGGCCGACGGCGCTGCGGCAGCCCGGGCAGTTGTAGCTCATGTCGGCGAACAGGATATCGCCGGGCAGGATGCCCGGACTCATGCTGGCCGAAGGGATGCGCCAGGACGCCACGTAGCG
>JBNLET010000058.1:0-7409 GCA_050305135.1 Rhodocyclaceae bacterium
CGAGGCCGCCGCGCCGCTCGGACCGCGCGACGACCCGGGCCGGGTGTTCGCGTTCGAATGGCTGCTGCGGCTGCTGCACGGGCTGTCGTGCTGGCTGGTCGGGCGCGGCCTGGCGCTGGAGCGGGTGCGCTTTCCGTACGCCCGCCCGGCCCACGGCGACGACTACGCACTGGTGTATACCGAGCGCTCCGGCTTCGGCGGCGAGCGACTCGAGGCCGAGTTGCGCGCCGACCTGCTGGACCTGCCGCTGCGCCGCGACGAGGCGGCGCTGGCGAGCTTCCTCGAAGGTGCGCCGGGCAAGATCTAGATGCTCTACCGGCGCGACCGCGAAATGGTGCTGCGGGTGCGCGACCTGGTGCGCAGCGCACTGCCGGACAGCCTCGGCATCGACGACGTGGCGGCAGTCGTGCACCTCTCGCCGCGCACGCTGCACCGGCGGCTGCGCGACGAGGGCTCGAGCTTTCGCGCCATCAAGGACGCGATCCGGCGCGACATCGCGCTGGCGCGGCTGACCAAGACGCGGCGTCCGATCGCCGACATCGCGGCCGAACTCGGCTATGCCGACACTTCGGCCTTCTACCGCGCCTTCACCGGCTGGACCGGCGTCTCGCCGGAGCGCTTCCGGCGCCAGTTGCAACCCGGCGCCGCGCCGGCGGAGCCGCTGCGATGAACGCGAAAGCGCTGGCGGCAGCGCCGGCAACGATTGCTAGAATGGCGCACCGGTCCGCCCACAGACCCGCCCCCTGAAGCGATGGCCAAGAGCCCGTCCGCCACACCGAAGAGCACGACCGCCGGCAGCGCCGAGGAGTTGCGCCGCTACGACCTGCTGCTGGCCGGCCTCGACCTGCTCGACCAGGGCCTGGCGGTGTTCGACTCGGCGCCGCGGCTGGTGGCCTGGAACAAGGCCTTTTTGCGGCTGCTCGATTTTCCCGAGGCGATGGTCCGGGTCGGCACGCCGTTCGAGGACTTCGTGCGCTACAACGCCGAACGCGGCGAGTACGGCGAAGGCGAGTCCGAATCCCAGGTGTCGGCCCGCATGGCAGCGGTGCGCGCCTTCCAGCCCCACTACACCGAACGCATCCGGCCCAACGGCGACGTGCTGGCGATCCGCGGCGTGCCGATCCCGAACCTGGGCTTCGTCTCGCTGTGGACCGACATCACCGAACAGCGCCGCTACGAGGCGCTGATCCAGCAGCAGAACGCCGAGCTGGAGCTGCGCGTCAAGGCGCGCACGCGCGAGCTGGAGGAGGCCAACGCGCAGCTCGCCCACGCCAACGAGGAGATCGACGAGATCGCCGGTGCGCTGCGCCGCAGCGAGAGCCGGCTGCGGCTGATCATGGACTCGATCCCGGCGCTGATCGCCTACGTCGATGCCGGGCAGCGCTACCAGTTCGCCAACAAGGGCTACGCCGACTGGTTCGGCCTCAGCGCGGACCGGATGGTCGGCCGCAGCATCGAAGAGGTGTTCGGGCCAGAGACCTACGACGAGATCCGCCGGCACCTGGAAGAAGCCTACAAGGGCGAGCCGGTCAGCTACGAGTACGCGCGCCGCATTTCGGACAAGCGCACCGTGCATGCCCGCAGCGTGGTGGTGCCGGAGATGGGCGCCGAAGGCCAGGTGCTGGGTTTCTTCGTGCTGTCGATCGACATCACCGAGCAGAAGGCCAGCCAGGCGGCGCTGATCCAGGCGCAGAAGATGGAGGCGGTCGGCCAGCTCACCGGCGGACTGGCGCACGACTTCAACAACCTGCTGACGATCATCATCGGCAACCTCAACGGCCTGCAGGAGCGCCTGCCGCAGGATCCGGCGCGCGCCGCCGAATACGTCGGCCCGGCGCTGCAGGCGGCCCGCCGCGGCGCCGAGCTGATCAAGCGGCTGCTGACCTTCTCGCGCCGCCAGGCGCTGGCGCCGAGCGCGGTCGAAATCGGCGCGCTGGTGCACAACATGAGCCAGTTGCTGGCCCGCTCGCTGACCGAGTCGATCGAGGTGCGCACCGAGATCCCCACCGCGCGGCTGTACGCGCTGGTCGATCCGCACCAGCTCGAAAACGCGCTCCTGAACCTGGCCATCAACGCCCGCGACGCGATGCCGAACGGCGGCACGCTGACGATCGGCGTGAGCGAGCGCCGCATCTCCGACACGCTCGGCCGCATGGTCGAGGTGCCCGAGGGCGACTACGTGCAATTCGACGTCAGCGACACCGGCTGCGGCATCGAGCCGCAGATGCTGCCGCGGGTCTTCGAACCCTTCGTCACCAGCAAGGCCTTCGGCGCCGGCAGCGGCCTCGGCCTGTCGATGGTGTACGGCTTCGTGCGCCAGTCCGGCGGCAACATCCGCATCCTCAGCAGCGAGGGCAAGGGCACCAACGTGCGCTTCGTGCTGCCGCGCACCGGTGCGCCCGCGCCTGCGCCGGAACCGGCGGCGCGGCCGGCCCAGGCCGCCCCGGCCGCCGGCCGGCTGGTGCTGCTGGTGGAGGACGAGGACGAGATCCGCCGCATCCTGCGACTGCAGCTCGGCGAGCTCGGCTACCCCGTGATCGAGGCCGGCAACGGCATCGAGGCTCGCGAGCTGCTCGACAACGTACCCGAGATCGGCCTGATGATCTCGGACGTGGTGATGCCCGGCGGCGTCGGCGGCGCCGACCTGCTGGCCCACGCGCGCAGCAAACGGCCCGATCTGCCGGTGCTGATGGTCACCGGCTACGCCGGCGAAAGCCTGCCGCCGGACGCGCCGGTGCTGCGCAAGCCCTTCGACAAGGCGGCGCTGGCCGCAGCCCTGCAACAACTCGAACACCTCAGCGAAACGCCCACGCCATGAAGCACACCGAAGCCAGCAGCGCGATGATCCAGGTCCTGGAGGACGAGCCCGAAATCGGCCGTCTGATCTGCGACGCGCTCAACGAGTACGGTTTCCGCAGCGAACTGGCCGGCACCGGCCGGCAGTTCCTGATGCGCGCCCGTCTCAACAACCCCGACCTGTGCATCATCGACCTGGGCCTGCCCGACATGGACGGCATGCAGGTGGTGCGCGAACTGCAGGAAAAGCAGCCCTGTGCGGTACTGATCCTGACCGGCCGCAACGACGTCACCGACCGCGTGCTGGGCCTCGAACTGGGCGCCGACGACTACCTGGTCAAGCCCTTCGAACCACGCGAGCTGGTGGCGCGGGTACGCTCGATCCTGCGCCGCTACCTGCGCAACCCCCAGCCCGGCGAGCAGGGCTCGGAGCCGCAGACGGCCCGCTTCGCCGGCTGGCAGTTCGACACCCAGCGCCTGCTGCTGACCGCGCCGGACGGCCGCGAGGTGCACCTGTCGGCCGCCGAATCCGGCCTGCTGACGACGATGCTGCGGCGGCCCAACAAGATCCTGAACCGCGAACAACTGCTCGGCGAGCGCGACGTGGACCCGTTCGACCGCTCGATCGACGTGCGCATCTCGCGGCTGCGGCGCAAGCTCGAGGAAGATCCGCAAAACCCGCGCATCATCAAGACCGTGTACGGCGCCGGCTACATGCTGACGACCTCGGTGGACTGGTCCTAGCGCATCGTCGCGATGTGGGTAGCATCCGGGCGCCGCTGGCCTGCCGAAGTCGTCCCTGCGAACCCGATCAGAGCGCGTTTCCCGGTAGGGCCGGCTTCAGCCGGCCGCGGACGGCGATTCGCGACCAGGACCGGCATCATTCGGCTGGGTTTGCCAGAATTCGGGCCAAGTCAAGTGTTCTTTTGGGAGTGCACCGCTGCGCCAGTGCAGCGGCGGGCTGAAGCCCGCCCTACAGGATGAGACGCAGTTGTGCGAATACCGGCGACGGGTCGTGGGACCGGCCGGCGGCACGCGAAGCGCGTCGCGCAACGGCTTTTTGGCAGGATCGCGGTGCGCGATCCATCCGCGCCGAACCCGCGCCTCGTAGGGGCCGCCATCGATGCGGGCCACCTTTCCGCCGGCGGGCTCGGCCGGCGTGCGCAAAAGGCACCCCGGGCACAGGCACCCCGGGCACGCATTCCAGCAAGAAGCATCCCGCCTCATGGCCGCCCGCTCGCGCGGCAACCCGCATCGCCCACCTCGAGCGTCGCGCGGCGGGATCGGCAGCCGGACGCCACGAACTGCGCGTCGCGCGAAGGGCCGGACAAAGCGGACCAGGCGGTCGCGGACACACAGTTCGGGACACCCTCGATCCCTCTCGACGGCACCATCCGCCCTCTCTATAATTATTAATTTTTAATCCACGGAGACTTCCATGAGCGAGCGCCCTTTCAAGATCCTCGGTATCCAGCAGATCGCCATCGGCGGGCCGAGCAAGGACAGGCTGAAGACCTTGTGGGTGGACAAGCTGGGCCTGGAAGTGACCGGCAACTTCGTCTCCGAGCGCGAGAACGTGGACGAGGACATCTGCGCGATGGGCAAGGGTCCGTTCAAGGTCGAGGTGGACCTGATGCAGCCGCTCGACCCGGAAAAGAAACCCGCCGTGCACGCCACCCCGCTGAACCACGTCGGCCTGTGGGTGGACGACCTGCCGAAGGCGGTCGAGTGGCTCACCGCCAACGGCGTGCGCTTCGCCCCCGGCGGCATCCGCCGCGGTGCCGCCGGCTTCGACATCACCTTCCTGCACCCGAAGGCCAACGACGAATTCCCGATTGCCGGCGAGGGCGTACTGATCGAACTGGTCCAGGCCCCGGCGGAAGTGGTGGAGGCGTTCGCCAAGCTCGCGAGCTGAGAACGGGGCATCGTCCCCGCAGCGAGCCGCCGGACTCGCGCGCTGTCGAGGCTCGGCGGAGGCAGCGCGATGCGAACCGCCCGCCGCCCCGGGGCGACACCCCTCGCTGCATGAGGCGGCGGCCTGAAAGACCTGCGCGATCGGGTTCGGTCCAGCGGCGCGCGCGACACGGGCGAGTCCCCCCAACTCGCCTTCGTTCGCCCGCCTCCGATCCTGTTCGGACGTCGCCGGCGGCGCGACGCGAATCGGCAGGCCGCCCCGCCGCGAATGGCGTCCACGCTTCGCAGCCGCCTGCGCGCAACGGACTCCGAATAGGGCCGACGCGGGCCGCATCCCGTCGGCCCAGGGGGTACCGGGAACCGCGTTCAGGCGACACGCGCCGACCCGGCATGCTGGACGTCGAGCCTTAAGCGCACTTTACGTCGCCCCCCGCCGGTCCGCGAACATTGCCGTTACATGATTTTACATATCGGCCGCTCGCCGCATGCGGGCAACTGCGCGCCCCCTGTAAATTCGCTCAGCGGCCGACATCCCCAGTCGTCATGGCGCATTGCGCAATGCGCTGCCATGAAGCCCGCCCGACCCTCCGCCGCGACGCCTCAACGAAAGTTATATGTCTCTGAATTTTCAACCAGATGCCTCTGATGCGGCGGCCATGACTTGCAACTATCATGCGCTTCCGACGCCCATCCGAGCCATGCCACATCCATGTTTTGCCGTCCCGCAACAAAGATCGCCCTGCTCGCCGCCGCGCTGCCCGCGGCGGTGTTCGCCCAGTCTGCCGCGCTGCCCGGCCCGGAAACGCCGGACCCCTCGCTGGAACACCAGCGCCAACAACAGCGCACCGAACTGCTGAGGCAACAGTTCGAACGCGGCGAGGACGTGCGCCGGCCCGCCGCGGCGGAAGTCGAATCCACCACGCTGCCGACCGGCGAGCAGCCCTGCTTTCGCATCGACACGGTGCGCCTGAGCGGCGCGGATGCCGCGCTGTTCCCGGGCCTATCGGGCGCGCTGGCCGGCGCCGGCGGCCATGACACGCCCGAGGGCCGCTGCCTCGGCGCACAGGGCATCAAGCTGTTGCTGAAGCGGCTGCAGCACGAACTGATCGCCCGCGGCTACCTCACCAGCCGGGTCGCCGTACCGAGCCAGGACCTGAACAGCGGCACGCTCGAGATCGCGGTGCAGGCCGGCCGGGTCGAGCAATTGCGCTTCGACGGCGAGGGCGGCACCTCGCTGGCCGCGGCGATGCCGATCGAGCGCGGCCAGGTGCTGAACCTGCGCGACGTCGAGCAGGGCCTGGAGAACCTCAAACGCGTACCGAGCGCCGAGGCCGACATCGAGATCCAGCCATCGGATACCGCCGGCGCCAGCGACCTGGTGGTGCGCTACCAGGCGGCAAATCCGCTGCGCGTCACCGTCGCGGCCGACGACGGCGGCCTGAAGGCCACCGGCAAGTACCAGGGCAGCGTCACGATCGCCTACGACAACCCGCTCGGCCTGAACGACCTGGCCTACGCGGCGCTCAGCCACGACCTGATGGCCGACGGTGCCGAGCGCGGCACCTGGGGCCTGCTGACCCACTACTCGGTGCCTTTCGGCTACTGGAGCGCGGCGCTGACCTTCAGCCGCAACCGCGACCGCCAGACCGTGCGGGGCGCGACGACCGAGTATGTCTACGGCGGCTACAGCAACGTCGCCGAGCTCGAGCTCACGCGCATCGTCCATCGCGACGGCAGCAGCAAGACCGCGCTGTCGGCCGGCGCCTGGCGGCGCAGCTCGCACAACTTCATCGACGACACCGAGGTCGAGGTCCAGCATCGCCAGACCGGCGGCTGGCAGCTCAGCGCCAATCACCGCCACTTCATCGGCGCCGCAACGCTGGATGCGACGCTCGGCTACAAGCGCGGCACCGGCGCCTTCGGTTCGATCGCCGCGCCGGAGGAACTGTTCGGCGAAGGCAGTTCGCGTTTCCGCAAGAGCACCGCCGACCTGCGCCTCGACCTGCCGCTCGGATCCCGGCTGGCCTACGCCGGCGTGCTGCGGGCGCAGTGGAACCACTCGCGGCTGAACCCGCAGGAGATGTTCGTCATCGGCGGCCGCTACACGGTGCGCGGCTTCGACGGCGAAACGGTACTGGCCGCCGAGCGCGGCTGGCTGCTGCGCAACGAACTCAGCACGCCGCTGCCCGGGCTCGGCAGTCAGGCCTACCTGGGCCTGGACCACGGCCGCGTGGACGGGCCGACCAGCGAACGGCTGGCCGGCACCGAGCTGACCGGCATCGCGATCGGCGTGCGCGGCGGCTGGCGCGGCGCGGTGTTCGATCTGTTCGTCGGCGCACCGCTCGCCAAGCCCTCGCGCTTCGACGCGCCGGCCAGGACCGCCGGCTTCCGGCTCGCCTACACCCTCTGAGCATGGACAGGACGCGCGCGGCCCACGCCTCATTCCCGCCGCACGCGGCCTTCCGCACGGATTCGCAAACATGAACAAGCACCGCCACCGCCTGGTCTTCAACCGCCACCGAGGCCTTTTGATGGCCGTGGCCGAGAGCGCCGCGGCCCGCGGCAAGGACGGGGGCGCGCGCGGTGCGGCGGCACCGATGCGCCCGCCCGCGCTGTGCGCGATCGCCGTGGCGCTGCAGCTGTGGCTGTCGCCGGCCGCGGCGCAGATCGTCGCCGAGCGCACCGCCCCGGGCACCGAA
>JBNLET010000059.1:0-9662 GCA_050305135.1 Rhodocyclaceae bacterium
AGACGTTCCCTTCCCCTTCAAGGGGAAGGGCTAGGGATGGGGATGGGAGCCGGGCATTCGGGGCTCAGCCCCGCAAGACGTTCCCTTCCCCTTCAAGGGGAAGGGCTAGGGATGGGGATGGGGTCCGGCTACGCAGCGAACAAGACCCCTCCCGGCCTCCCTCTTGAGGGGGGAGGGCGCCAACCCCCGATTCGAACCGAACATCTGGAGACAACCGCAAGTGAAGACCGCACCGCAACTGCCGATCGAAGTCGATTCCGACACCGGCGTCTGGACCACCGACGCGCTGCCGATGCTGTACGTGCCGCGCCACTTCTTCATCAACAACCACAGGGCCATCGAGGACGAGCTGGGCGCCGAACGCTACGCCGAGATCCTCTACAAGGCCGGCTACAAGTCCGCTTGGCACTGGTGCGAGAAGGAAGCCGAGCTGCACGGCCTCACCGGTGTGGCGGTGTTCGAGCACTACATGAAGCGCCTGTCGCAGCGCGGCTGGGGCCTGTTCTCGATCGAGGCGATCGATGTCGAGGCCGGCACCTGCCGCGTGCGGCTGGATCACTCGGCCTTCGTGTACGAGTACGGCAAGGTCGGCCGCAAGATCGAATACATGTTCACCGGCTGGTTCGCCGGCGCGATGGACCAGATCCTGGCCGCCGCCGGCAGCCCGCTGCGTACGCTCGCCGAGCAGGCTCAGAGCGCCGCCGAGGAAGGCTGCGAATACGGCGTGTTCGTCACCCGTCCGCGCTGAACAAGCAGGAGTAGAAGGCCATGGCACAGTTCGACGCCCTTTTCCAGCCGATCAACATCGGCAAGCTGACGATCCGCAACCGCATCGTCAGTACCGCGCACGCCGAGGTCTACGCGACCGACGGCGGCATGACCACCGAGCGCTACGTCAAGTACTACGAGGAAAAGGCCAAGGGCGGCATCGGCCTGTGCATCTGCGGTGGCTCGTCGGTGGTGGCCATCGACAGCCCGCAGGGCTGGTGGAAGTCGGTGAACCTGTCGACCGACAAGATCATCCCGCACTTCCAGAACCTGGCCGATGCGATGCACAAGCACGGCGCCAAGATCATGATCCAGATCACCCACATGGGCCGGCGCTCGCGCTGGGACGGTGAGAACTGGCCGCACCTGGTGTCGCCGTCGGGCATCCGCGAGCCGGTGCACCGCGCCACCTGCAAGACCATCGAGCCGGAAGAGATCCAGCGTATCGTCGGCAACTACGCGCAGGCCGCGCGGCGCGCCAAGGAAGGCGGGCTGGACGGGGTCGAGCTGTCGGCCGTGCACCAGCACCTGATCGACCAGTTCTGGAGCCCGCGCGTGAACCACCGCGACGACGAGTGGGGCGGCTCCTTCGAGAACCGCATGCGCTTCGGCCTGGAAGTGCTGAAGGCGGTGCGTGCCGAGGTCGGCCGCGACTTCGTGGTCGGCCTGCGCATCTGCGGCGACGAGTTCCATCCCGACGGGCTCACCCACGAGGACATGAAGGAGATCGCCAAGTACTACAGCGACACCGGCCTGCTCGACTTCATCGGCGTGGTCGGCTCGGGCTGCGATACGCACAACACGCTGGCCAACGTGATCCCCAACATGAGCTATCCGCCGGAGCCCTTCCTGCACCTGGCGGCCGGGATCAAGGAAGTGGTGTCGGTGCCGGTGATCCACGCGCAGAACATCAAGGACCCGAACCAGGCCCAGCGCATCCTCGAGGGCGGCTACGTGGACCTGGTCGGCATGACGCGGGCGCACATCGCCGATCCGCACTTCGTCAATAAGATCAAGCTCGGCAAGGTGGACCAGATCCGCCAGTGCGTCGGCGCCAATTACTGCATCGACCGCCAGTACCAGGGCCTCGACGTGCTGTGCATCCAGAACGCGGCGACCTCGCGCGAGCATCTGGGCCTGCCGCACATCATCGAGAAGTCGACCGGGCCGAAGCGCAAGGTCGTCGTCGTCGGCGGCGGGCCGGCCGGCATGGAAGCCGCGCGGGTGGCGGCCGAGCGCGGCCACGACGTGACGCTGTTCGAGAAGAACGACACCCTCGGCGGGCAGATCTCGATCGCCGCGATGGCGCCGCAGCGCGACCAGATGGCGGGCATCACGCGCTGGTACCAGTTGGAGCTCACGCGCCTGAAGATCGACCTGCGCCTGGGTGTGGCGGCCGATGCGGCGACGATCATGGATCTCAGGCCCGACATCGTCGTGCTGGCGCTCGGCGCCCGCCCGTTCCTCGATCAGAACCCGCACTGGGGTGCCGCCGAGGGGCTGGTCGTCAGCACCTGGGACATCCTCCAAGGCAAGGTGGCGCCGGGCAAGAACGTGCTCGTCTACGACACGATCTGCGAATTCTCCGGCATGTCGGCGGCCGACTACCTGGCCCACAAGGGCGCCAAGGTCGAGATCGTCACCGACGACGTCAAGCCCGGCATCGCGATCGGCGGCACGACCTTCCCGACCTACTACCGCAGCCTGTATCCCAAGGAAGTGATCATGACCGGGGACCTGATGCTGGAGAAGGTCTATCGCGAGGGCGACAAGCTGGTCGCGGTGCTCGAGAACGAATACACCGGCGCCAAGGAAGAGCGCGTGGTCGACCAGGTGGTGGTCGAGAACGGCACGCGGCCGGACGAGACGCTGTACTACGAACTGAAGCCCGCTTCGCGCAACAAGGGCCAGGTCAACATTGAGGAGCTGTTCGCGATGCAGCCGCAGCACTGCCTGAGCGAAGGTGGTGATGGCTACCTGCTGTTCCGCATCGGCGATTGCGTCTCCCAGCACAACACCCACGCCGCCATCCTCGATGCGCTGCGTCTGTGCAAGGACTTCTGAGGGGAGGCGCCTGATTGGCCGCGAAACTCGCCCGGGGGTGCCACGGGTCTTCACCCTCCCCTTCAAGGGGAAGGAGCACCCCGAATATCGGCCGAGGTTCGCCAGTCATCTGCAAGAGAGATTTTGCACGTCCTGGTGCTTCCTCGAGAGGACGCGAATGTCAGGACGGATGCGAGGAGAGCTGAATGCTTGACGTAGTACTCCCGGTTCTGATCCTGGCCGCGCTGGTGCTGGCGCTGCTGGGCGCAGTGCGGCGGATCCGGCTGTGGCGCCAGGGGCGGCCCTCGCCGGTCGCCCTGTTGCAGGGGCTGGCGGCGATGCCGCGGCGCTATCTGGTCGATCTGCACCACGTCGTCGCGCGCGACGAGGCGTTCGCGCGCACCCACGTCGCGACCGGCGGCGGCTTCGTCGCGGCAGCAGTGCTGCTGATCCTGGTGCATGGCTTCCAGTTCCACAGCTGGCTGCTGGCCTGGGCGCTGATCGCGGCCTCGATCATGATGTTCGCCGGTGCGCTGCGGGTCGCGGCGCGGCGGCGCAATCCGCCCGCGCGGCTGTCGCGCGGTCCGTGGATGCGGCTGCCGAAGAGCTTGATCGCGTTTTCCAGCGGCGTGTTTCTGGTCACGCTGCCGACTGCCGGCGTCGTGCCGGCCGGCTTCGGCGGCTGGCTGATCGCGGCGCTGCTGGCGGCGGCCGTGGCCTGGGGCCTCGCCGAGATGTTCCTCGGCATGACTTGGGGCGGGCCGATGAAGCACGCCTTCGCCGGTGCCCTGCACCTGGCCTTCCATCGCCGGCCGGAACGTTTTGGCGGCGGGCGCTCGACCGGCCTCAAGCCGCTCGACCTCGCCGACGTCGAGGCGCCGCTGGGCGTCGGCAAACCGGCCGACTTCACCTGGAACCAGCTGCTGGGCTTCGATGCCTGCGTGCAGTGCGGTCGCTGCGAGGCGATGTGCCCGGCCTTCGCCGCCGGCCAGCCGCTCAATCCGAAGAAGCTGATCCAGGACATGGTGGTCGGCATGGCCGGCGGCACAGATGCCGCCTATGCCGGCTCGCCGTATCCCGGCAAGCCGGTCGGCGAGCATGGCGGCAGCGCCCAAGGCCCGATCGTGCTGCGCGAGGGGCACGCGCTGGTCGATGCGGAGACGCTGTGGTCGTGCACCACCTGCCGTGCCTGCGTCGAGGAGTGCCCGATGATGATCGAGCACGTCGATGCGATCGTGGACATGCGCCGCTACCTGACGATGGAGCACGGCAATACGCCGAACAAGGGCAGGGAAGTGCTGGAGAACCTCGCCACCACCGACAACCCGGGCGGCTTCGATCCGGCCTCGCGCATGAACTGGGCGGCGGATCTGGACCTGCCGCTGATGTCGACGCGCGGCTCGGCCGAGGTGCTGCTGTGGATGGGCGACGGGGCCTTCGACATGCGCAACCAGCGCACGCTGTGCGCCCTGGTCAAGGTGCTGCGGGCGGCCAAGGTCGACTTCGCGGTGCTCGGCAACGAGGAACTCGATTCCGGCGACGTGGCCCGCCGCCTCGGCGACGAGGCGAGCTTCCAGGCGCTGGCGGTGCGCAATGCGGCGACGCTGGCGAAATACCGTTTCGGCGAGATCGTGACCTGCGACCCGCACAGCTTCCACGTGCTGAAGAACGAGTACCCCGCGTTCGGTGCCAGCCACCCGGTGAGCCATCACAGCACCTTCATCGCGCGACTGATCGAGCTGGGGCGGCTTGCGCTCGGCGAGTGGGCCGGTGGCCGCGTGACCTATCACGACCCGTGCTACCTCGGCCGCTACAACGGCGAGTACGAGGCGCCGCGCAACGCGCTCAAGGGCATCGGCATCCAGGTGGTGGAGATGGAGCGTTCCGGCTTCCGTTCGCGCTGCTGTGGCGGCGGCGGCGGCGCGCCGATCACCGACATCCCCGGCAAGCGGCGCATCCCCGACATGCGCATGGACGAGATCAACGAGACCCGGGCCGAGATCGTGGCGGTCGCTTGCCCGCAATGCACGGCGATGCTCGAAGGCGTCGTCGGGCAGCGCCCCGAGGTGCTGGACATCGCCGAGCTGGTGGCGGCGCAACTCGTCGCGGCACCCATCGCGGCCCGGCGCGAGGCAGAGGAGATCGTCGCATGAATGACATCGTTCGACGCGATCCGCGCAGCGAGTGGATCGCCCGCAACCGCCTGCACCCCGAGCACGAAGCCGTTGTCGCGCGCATCGGCGGCGGGGCGCCGGCGGCGCAGTGGATGGGGCCGCACGGCATCATCCGGCGCGACCCCCATGCGGTCGGCTTCATCGGACCGAACGGCATCCGCCGCATCGATCGCAGCGGTGCGCAGAGCGCCAGCGGGGCGGCAAGGCGTGAAGCCGTGGCCGGGCCGTCTCGGCGGCAGGTGCACATCGACAGCCCGGCGTTTTTCGTCGCGGTGGTCGCGGACATGCCCGGCGGACGGCTGTCGGCGCACGATCGCGACGTGCTCGGACTGGCGCGCCAGCTCGCCGATGGCGACGCGGCCGGGCAGGGCGCGGTGCTGCTGGTGAGCTTCGGCGAATCGCGCGAGGAGGGGCTCGGCGAGGCCGGCGTCGATCGCGTGGTGAATTTTGCCGGTGCGCGCTTCGAGGGCTATGCGCCGGAGCTGCGGCTGACCGCGCTGGGCGGTGTCGAGCGCGAGCACGAGCCGCGCCATTGGCTGTTGCCGGATTCGCCGCTGGGCGGGGCGGAGCTGGGCCGGCGGCTTGCCGCGCGGCTCGGCGAGCGGCCCGCGACCCAGGTGTGGCAGATCGGCGACGGGCAGTGCACGGGCCGCGGCGCGGCCGGCGCGACGGACCTCACGCGTGCGCTGCCGCGCATCGTGCTGGCGCTGCCGGAGTGTGCCGAGCCGGTCAGCGAGACCGCCCATGCGGCCGAAGCGCTGGCACCGCCGGCCGCGCTGCCGCAGATCATGCGCCGCATCGACGATCTCGGCGCCGTGGCGGTCGATCCGGCCGGCGTGGCGCTGGCCGAGGCGGAATTCATCCTGTCGGCGGGCAACGGCATCCGCGACTGGGATGCCTTCCATCATGCCGCGCACGTGCTCGGGGCGACCGAAGGGGCGTCGCGCGTGGCGGTGGACAACGGATTCATGCCGCGCCATCGCCAGGTCGGCGCGACCGGCACCTGGGTGACCGCGAGGGTGTACCTGGCTGCCGGCATCTCGGGCGCGGTCCAGCACCTGCAGGGCATCCAGCAGTGCGACAAGGTCGTCGCGATCAATACCGACGCCGGCTGCGACATGGTCAAGCGGGCGGACCTGGCGGTGATCGCGGATTCGGGCGAGGTGCTGGCCGCGCTGGTGGAACTGGTCGAAGGGGTTCGCAAGGAGCAGCGCGATGCAGCTTGATGGCAAGGGATTCGTGGCCGGCGGGCAGCGCCTCAAGGTCGCCGCGCTGGTGTCGGTGGGGCGCCACCCGGTGACCGGGCGGCCGCGGCGGGCGGAATACGATGCGCGGGCGGTCGAGATCGGCTTGTCGCTGGCCTCGAGCGAGGACCTGCGGCTGGTGCATGCGGGCGGCGCCTCGCCCGGCACCGAAGATGCGCTGCGCGGCTACCTGGGCATGGGTATCGGCGCGGTCGACGTGCTGCGGCAGCCGAACGGCACGGACATCGTTCCGGCCCTCGAGGATTGGCTGCGGGCGCTCGGCCCGAGCCTGGTGCTGTGCGGTGCGCGCGGCGAGACCGGCGAAGCCTCCGGCCTGCTGCCTTTCCTGCTGGCCGAGCGGCTGGGCTGGTCGCTGGTATGCGGCCTGGCCGAGGTCGAAGCGGTCGACGGCGACGTGATGACGGTGCTGCAGGCGCTGCCGCGCGGGCAGCGACGGCGCCTGCAGGTCCGCTTGCCCGCCGTGGTCACCGTGGCCGCGGCCGCGCAGGCCGCCCGCCAGAGCGCCTTCGGGCCGGCGCGGCGCGGCGAATTGCGCGCGCTCGATGCCGAGGTGACGCTGGACCAGGCTGCCGGCAGCTGGACCAGTGCGCCGGCGAAGAAGCGCCCCAAGCGCCTCAAGATCGTCAAGGCGACTTCGGCGCGCGAGCGTTTCAAGGCCGCCGCGGCGAAGGCCGAGGGCGGTGGCGGCCAGGTGTTGGCGGGGGTCTCGGCGCAAGCCGGTGCCGAGGCGATTCTGAAGCTGCTGCGCGAAGAAGGCGTGTTGCGCTGATGGCGCGCCGGACCGGCGGGAGGGCCGCGCCATGATGTTCGCCGACCTGGTCGATGTCGAAGATTTTCGCCGCAGCCTGATCGAACTCGGCCTGGAGCTGCCGCCGGATGCTTCGCCCGAGCAATGCGCATCGATCGTGCGGGCGGCGCAGCCGCTGCGTGGGCTGCCCGAGCTGATCGGCGCGCTGCGCGCCGGCGGCGTGACGCTGCATCCGGACGTGCGCCGGGCGGTCGAGTTGATCCTGATGCCCTGAATCCCGGTGGAGGGTGCCAGCAAGCGCCCTCCATCCAGTGATACTTCTCCTCCGGGCTATGTGCCCGTTTTTGCCGCCGGCCTGCCTCACGCCGGCGGCTTTCTTTTTTTGCCGCGCGCGCGGGCAGGTCGGTCTGTATTGAGCAAGTGCGTGACGGATACAGGCAATTCCATGCCGGGCGAACTTCCTAACATTCGAACCATAACCGCGGCCTCCGCTGCGGCCCGCACCGGGGGCGCAAGGCGCCATACACCAGGAGACTAGCTGCATGTTTGCAATGACCGACCGTATCGCAGGCTTCGACGATGAACTGAATGCCGCCATGGACGCCGAAGTGGTGCGCCAGGAAGCGCACATCGAACTGATCGCGTCCGAGAACTACACCAGCCCGCGCGTACTCGAGGCGCAGGGCAGCGTGCTGACCAACAAGTACGCCGAGGGCTATCCGGGCAAGCGCTACTACGGCGGCTGCGAGCACGTGGACATCGTCGAGCAGCTGGCGATCGATCGCGCCAAGCAGCTGTTCGGCGCCGACTACGCGAACGTCCAGCCGCATTCGGGATCGCAGGCCAACGCGGCGGTCTACATGGCGCTGCTCGAGCCGCACGACACGGTGCTCGGCATGAGCCTCGCGCACGGCGGCCACCTGACCCATGGCGCCAAGGTCAACTTCTCCGGCAAGACCTACAACGCGGTGCAATACGGCCTGGACGAGGCCACCGGCGAGATCGACTACGCACAGGTCGAGCAGCTCGCCCGCGAGCACAAGCCGAAGATGATCGTGGCCGGCTTCTCGGCCTACTCGCGCGTCGTCGACTGGCAGCGCTTCCGCGACATCGCCGACGCGGTCGGCGCCAAGCTGTTCGTGGACATGGCCCACGTCGCCGGCCTGGTGGCCGCCGGGCTCTACCCGAACCCGGTGCCGATCGCCGACGTCGTCACCACCACCACCCACAAGACGCTGCGCGGGCCGCGCGGCGGCCTGATCCTGGCGCGGGCCAATGCCGAGCTGGAGAAGAAGCTCAACGCCGTCGTCTTCCCCGGCATCCAGGGCGGACCGCTGATGCACGTCATCGCGGCCAAGGCGGTGGCGCTGAAGGAGGCGCTGCAGCCCGAATTCCGCGACTACCAGCAGCAGGTGCTGAAGAACGCCCGCGCGATGGCCGGCGCCTTCATCGAGCGCGGCTACAAAATCGTTTCCGGCGGCACCGACGACCACCTGTTCCTGGTGGACCTGGTCGACAAGGGCATCACCGGCAAGGCCGCCGACGCGGCACTCGGCCAGGCCCACATCACCGTGAACAAGAACGCCGTGCCGAACGACCCGCAGTCGCCGTTCGTGACCAGCGGCATCCGCATCGGCACGCCGGCCATCACCTCGCGCGGCTTCAAGGAGGCCGAGGCGAAGGAACTGACCAACTGGATCTGCGACGTGCTGGACAACATCGAGGACGCGTCGGTGATCAGCGCGGTGCGCGAGAAGGCCGAGGCCTTGTGCGCGCGCTTCCCGGTCTATCCGGCCAGCCGCTGAAGACGGGACAGGAGCGACACGCCATGGCGATCAGCGCATTCGAGATGTTCAAGGTGGGCATCGGCCCCTCCAGCTCCCACACCGTGGGTCCCATGCGTGCCGCCCTGACTTTCGCGTCCGGCCTGCGGGACGAGGGGCTGCTGGCGCGCGTGCGCCGCGTGCGCGCCGAGCTGTACGGCTCGCTCGGCGCCACCGGCAAGGGCCACGGCAGCGACAAGGCGGTGCTGATGGGGCTGGAGGGCGAAGCGCCAGACCTGATCGACCCCGATACGATCGAGGCACGGCTGGCGCGCATCCGCGACGGCAAGCAGCTCTCGCTGCTCGGCTCGCATCCGGTGCCGTACTGCGAGAAGACCGATCTCGTCTTCCTGCGCCGCCAGACGCTGCCCTACCATCCCAACGGCATGCGCCTGACGGCCTACGGCGAAGGCGAGGCCGAGCTTGCCAGCCACGTCTATTACTCGGTCGGCGGCGGTTTCGTCGTGAACGAGGCGGCGGCCGGCGCCGACCGCATCGTCGAGGACAGCACCGAGCTGCCGTACCCGTTCCACAGCGCCGATCAACTGCTCACGCAGTGCACCGCCAACGGGCTGTCGATCAGCCAGCTGATGCTGGAGAACGAGAAGGCCTGGCGCAGCGAGGCCGAGACGCGCGACGGCCTGCTGCACATCTGGCAGGTGATGCAGGCCTGCGTGCGCCGCGGCTGCGAGATCGAAGGCACGCTGCCGGGCGGCATGAAGGTCACGCGGCGGGCCGCCGGGCTGTACCGCAAGCTGTCCAGCGCGCCGGAGGCCTCGCTGCGCGATCCGCTGACGACGATGGACTGGGTGAACCTCTACGCGCTGGCGGTGAACGAAGA
>JBNLET010000060.1:0-12321 GCA_050305135.1 Rhodocyclaceae bacterium
GATCAGCGTCGGGCCGCCGCCGTCGCGGGCGCGGAGGATGGCCTCGCCGGCAGCCTCGTGCACGGCGAAGAAGTCGAAGCCGTCCACGATCACGCCCGGCATGCCGAAGGCCGAGGCGCGGTCGGCGATGTTGTCGCAGGCCACCGAGAAGGTGGACGAGGTGGCATCGGCGTAGCCGTTGTTCTCGGCCACGAAGATCGCCGGCAGGTTCCACACCGTGGCCAGGTTCATGGCCTCGAAGATGGTGCCCTGGTTGGAGGCGCCGTCGCCGAAGAAGCACACCCCGACGCCGCGGTCGCCGCGCAGCTTGGACGCCAGCGCGGTGCCGCAGATCAGCGGGCCGCCGCCGCCGACGATGCCGTTGGCGCCGAGCATGCCGACCGACAGGTCGGCGATGTGCATCGAGCCGCCCTTGCCCTTGCAGGTGCCGGTGGCCTTGCCCCAGATCTCGGCCATCATGCCGAACGGGTCGACGCCCTTGGCGATGCAGTGGCCGTGACCGCGGTGGGTACTGGCGATGTAGTCGGTGCCGGTGAGGTGCATGCAGACGCCGGTGGCCGAAGCCTCCTCGCCGGCATAGAGGTGGACGAAGCCGGGGATTTCGCCGCTGGCGAAGTCGTTGTGCACCCGTTCCTCGAATTCGCGGATCGTGCGCATCGTCCGGTAGGCCTTGAGCAGGCTCTCGCGATTCAGCGTGTCGCTCACGTCAGTCTCCTTCCTGGTTGGTGGTCTTGCGGACCGGTTGCGGTGGCCCGGCGCACGCCGGCGCGGACCTCCGAGTTCGATTTCGAGCGGCCCGTCACGGGTCGTCGGCCAGCGCGCCGAGGCGCACCGCCTCGGCCAGCGTGGCCGGCACGTCCAGCGTCGCGGGGCCGTCCAGCGACAACCGCACGACCGCCTGCTCGCCGTCCGACAGTTCGATTTCGCGCTCGCCGTCGAGCGCGATGCTTCCGCGCCGGGTCGCCAGCCGGTAGTCCAGCCCGGGCACCATGCGGCCGGCGTCAATGACGCCGATCCTGCTCAGCAGCCCCGGCGCGATCGCGGCCCACACGTGGCGCTTGCCCTCGCCGCAGCGCACGTAGGCGCCGGCCGGCTCCCCGCGACCGACCGGCTCGACCATCGCCGCGATGCTCGACAGCCCGATCGCATCCGGCGCGGCGACGCTGACGAACAGCTCCGCGATGCTGTCGGCGGTCCACACCGCCCGTGCGCCGACGTGGGCGATGCGCGTCACGCAGACATCCACCAGTGCGATCTCGCTGCGATCGCCGACGCTCACCTGCAGGCACTTGTTGAGCCGCAGCGCCGCCGCGGCCGGCACTCGGCCGGTGGCGAACAGCGCCGCCGCGAGGCCGGTCACGGTCGCCTCGCGCAGATCCGGGAAGACGTTGTTGGTGCCCGTGGACAGCGTCGCCAGCGGCATGCCGGGCACCGCCCCGGCGACGACCCGATGGGTGCCGTCGCCACCCAGCACGACGATCAGCCGGGCGCCCGCCTCGGCCATCGCCTGCGCCGCCCGCACGCTGTCGCCGGCATCGTCGGCCAGCTTCATGTCGACGAAGTCGAGTTGCGGCCACGGCGGCAAGCGCTGGGCGTGGTGGGTGCGGATCGCGCGGATCACGCCGGCGCTGATGCCGGTGGCGTCCGGCATCATCAGCACCCGGTCGACGCCGAGCTGGCCGAGCGGGCCGAGCAGCCGCTGCACCATGTTGGCCTTCTCGGCGGTCGGAAAGACCGAGGCCTTGGCGGTCAGGCGGCGGATGTCGCGCCCCGAGGCGGGGTTGGCGATCAGACCGACGATGATTTCGGTGGGTTTGACGGTGCTCACTGCGGCAGATCCGGTGTTCGTTGCCGAGAGCAGCGCAGGGGATGTGCCAGGCGCATGGCCGGCCTCGCCCAGGCACCTCGTCCCGACCTCAAAGACTATTGTTTAACAGGGACTTGAGGTGCACAGCGGGCGCCCTGAGACGCCACGCCGGACGGGCTGGGCGGGGCGCGGGCGGCTGGACACATGAGTCACCCGGCGCCTGCGCTGCGGACAGCTGTCGCAGCCGGTGAGACACGTGTCCGCATTGCCTCGCCGGAACCTGTTCAATAACCTTCGACATAGGGATGGGCATTCCTTCCCCCTATAGAGACCCCGCGGCGACGAACGGCGGGGCCAGGAGGAGACGACAATGAGATCGCATCAGGCAGCGGTCCAGCACGTCGGCCGAGTCATCGAAGTGGTCGAGCGCGGCGCGGCGCTCGGCATCGACGGCAACGCGGGCCGGCTGGCGCGCTCGTGGCAGCGCTCACTGAACAACCATCAGGTGGACCCGGCCCAGGTCAACGTGCCGCGGGTGGTGACCGCGCAGGAGCTGCGCGAGCACCGCGAGCGGCTGGAAGCCTTCATGCGCATCTCGCGCGAGGGCATCGACCGGCTCTACGCCCAGGTGCTGCCGGCCAACTACTGCGTACTGATGACCGATGCCGCCGGCGTCACGATCGATTTCCGCACCGTGCCCGGCCAGGACAAGGAATTCAAGGAGGAAGGCTTCCGCGTCGGCACCTGCTGGTCCGAGGAGCAGGAAGGCACCTGCGGCGTCGGCACCAGCCTGATCGACGGCCAGCCGACGCTGGTACACCGGGACGAGCATTTCCGCACCCACAACATCAAGTTCACCTGCAGCGCGGCACCGATCTTCGGCCTGGAAGGCAGGCCGATCGCGCTGTTGGATGCCTCGGCGCTGCACTCGCCGGACCAGCGCGACAGCCAGCTGCTGGTGTTCCGGATGGTGATCGAGCGCGCGCAGCAGATCGAGAACGCCTTTGCCTACTACGGCCTGCGCCCCTACTGGGTGTTGCAGTGCGGGCGGCTGGCCGAATACCTCAGCGTGCAGACCGACTACATCGTGGCCTTCGACGACAACGGCCGGCTGGTGGGCGGCAATCGCCGCGCCAACCTGGAGCTGCTGACCCGCGACGGGCACACGCCAGTGTTCGTGCACGACTTGTTCGAATGCACCGCCAACGACATCCTGACCGCCGCCCACGCGCGGCCCGGCCAGCCCTTCCCGCTGCGGCTGCAGGGCTCCGGCGAGCGCATCTTCGCGACGCTGCGCGCGCCGGCCAGCCGCAGCCGCCAGGCCGAGCTGCAGCGGCGGGCGGCGGTGCCGGAGCCGGTGGTCGGGAACCGCAGCGGCGAGATCCGCGGCTTCAGCCACCTGGCGCTGCGCGACGTGCGCGTGCGGGCCAACGTCGAGCGGGCGCTGAAGATCGTCAATCGCGACATCCCGGCGATGCTGTTGGGCGAGACCGGCACCGGCAAGGAGGCCTTCGCCCGCGCGCTGCACGACTGCAGCGAGCGCCGCGACAAGCCCTTCGTGGCGCTGAACTGCGCGGCGATTCCCGAGAACCTGATCGAGAGCGAGCTGTTCGGCTACCGCGAGGGCGCGTTCACCGGCGCGCGCAACAAGGGCGCGCGCGGCAAGATCCTGCAGGCCGACGGCGGTACGCTGTTCCTCGACGAGATCGGCGACATGCCGCTGCAGCTGCAGTGCCGGCTGCTGCGGGTGCTGGCCGAGGGCGAGGTACTGGCGCTGGGGGCCGAGACGCCGGTACCGGTCGAACTGCACATCGTCTGCGCCACCCACCAGAACCTGCCGGATCTGGTCGGCCAGGGGCGCTTCCGCGAGGATCTCTACTACCGGCTCAACGGTGCGGTGTTCCAGCTGCCGCCGCTGCGCGAGCGCAGCGACATCCGCGAAGTGATCGACAAGGTTCTGCAGGAGGAAGCCGCGGCGATGGAGCGCGACGGGCTGAGCCTGGACAGCGCCGCGACGGCGGCGCTGGAGCGGCACGAGTGGCCCGGCAACATCCGCCAGCTGCGCCACGCGATGCGCTACGCCTGCGCGATCGCCGACGGCAACGTGATCCGCCTGGAGCATTTCCCGCCCGACCTGTTCACTGCCCACCGCATCGCGCCGCCGGGCGAAGCGGCGTCGCCCCGGCCGGCGGGCTGCGATGCGCCGGCCTACCACCGCCCGCCGCCGGCACCGCCGGCGCCGCTCGACATCAGCGACAGCGAGGCGATGCTGCGCGCGCAGATGATCGAGACGCTGCGCCGCAACCAGTGGCAGGTGAAGGTGTCGGCGCGCGAGATGGGCATGTCGCGCGCCACCTTCTACCGCAAACTGGCGCGCTTCAACATCGTGCCGCCGAACCGGCGCGAGTAGGCGGGCCGCGCCGGTTGGGCGGTCAGCGCTTCGTCCGGCGCGCTCCGGCCAATGGCCGCGCCGGCAGCATCAGCTCGATCGTCCGGCGCGTGCCGTCGGCCGCTTCGATCGTCAGCGTCAGCGGCACACGGGCACCGGCCTCGATCGGTGCCGCCAGCCCCAGCAACATGATGTGGTAACCGCCCGGCGCCAGCGCCACCGGCTGGCCGGCCGGCAGCGCCAGCGACGCGACGGCGCGCATCTTCATGACGTCGCCGTGCATCACCATCTCGTGGATCTCGGTCGCGGCGGCCAGCGGCGAGGCGGCGGCGACCAGGCGCGCGTCGCGCTCGGCGGTCAGCCGCATGAAAGCGCCGGTGGCAGTCTGCCGGGACACCGTGGCACGCACCCAGGGATCGGCCACCGCCACCTGGGCCAGCGCGTAGGGGGCGAGGATCGCGACGGCGGCCGCGAAGAGGATCTTGGATTTCATCTGCAACTCCATCTAAGGCTCGATTCGAACGCCGGCGGCCGCGCGCGACCCACGGCGGGGCGGCGCACCGAACGGCGACAGAGGATCCCGGCCCGTTCGGGGCCGGCCGCGTTCAGACCGCGGGAGGAGCGCGCGAGCGCGTCGCAGCCCAGGCGAAGAGCGGCCGCGGCGCAGCGCCGTGGAGGAGTGGATGGAGCGATGCCGTGACCGGCAGCGTGAGCGAAAACGAAGCGGTCGGCGGATAGAGGAAGCTGCAGGCGTGGCTGGCGCAGTACGGGCAGTGGCCGCCACCGGCCCGGCCGTCGTCGGGCTTGTCCGGGGTGGCATCGTCGCCGAGCTGGACCCACTGCACGCCGAGCGCGCCGCACACCTCGACCCAGCCCGCCGGCGCGCCGCCGCCGCCGGCCAGCGCGCGGCTGACGGTCGGCGCCAGCGCGGCCAGCAATACCGCAAGGATCGCGACCCAGGCGAGGCGGCGGCAGCGGCGCAGGCGAGGCGGCAGGGAATCGGCGGGCAGCAGGTTTCTCATTCTTGGAGAAGCGTCGGCGCTGCGGATTCTACCCGCGCCGGGGCGACGGAATTTGACCGGAATCAGACTTCGTCCGCGCGCCGCCTCAGCGGCCGGCCTGCCGCACGCCGACCAGCGGCGTGTCGCCGAGCGGCGCCGGCGCGACCAGTTGCGGCGTCTGCGGTCCGGCCCGGCGGTCGTAGTCGCGATCCACCAGCTTGGCCGCCCGCGCGAAGATCTCTTCCTGCGTCAGCAGGCCGTCGTGGTCCGCGTCGGTGGCCGGCGTCATCGACTCGAGCAGCGAGTAGGTAAACAGGCCGTGGCCGGTGGCGGCGTGCTCCTGCGAATACTCGCCGCCCTTGGAGGCGAGCATCAGCGAGAACAGCGAGGCGGCCGAGCGCTTGAGGAAGGAATGCGACTCGAAGTGGCCCTCGATCTTGCTGGCCTGGCAGGTGTCGACGATCAGCAGCCGCCGGCCGGCCGCCATGCGCAGCCCGTCGAAGAAGGTCGTCCAGGGCACCAGGCTCTCGATCCGGCCGCCGCTGATCAGCCGGTCGATGTCCTCGAAGCGGGCATCGCGCGGCACGAAGTAGTAGTTGCCCTGCTGGTCGCTGATGCCGTGGGAGGCCAGGAACACCACCACGGTGTCGATGCCGCGCGCCTGCCTGACCCACTCGAGGCTGCGCTCGATCACCGCACGGGTCGGCTTCTCGCCTGCGTCGTCGTTGATCAGCCGGGTGTGCACGCGGCGATAGACCGCCTTGCCGCGGGCCACCAGCGCGTCGGAGATGGCGCTGGCGTCCTGCGCCGCGAAGGCCAGGCGGGTTTCCGGCGGCAGCAGCGGGAAGTCGTTCACGCCGATCGCCAGCAGGTAGAGATCCCCCTTCGGGCGCTGCGGCGGCGGCCCGTCCGGCAGCGAGACGTAGGTCTCGTCCACGCCCATCGACAAGCCGTTGAAGGCCTCGACCCGGATCGCGTTGCCGCGCGCGCTCAGCGGCACGCTGAGGCGGCGGCTGAAGCGCTCGCCGTCGGCGCCCTTCAGCACGCGCTCGTTGCCCGGCGTGACCGGGATGCCGTTCACGTACACCGCGAAGTCCTGCGTGCGGGCCCCGCCCATCTCGCCCTTCAGCACCAGCTCGAGCAGCGCCTGCTTGCCTTCGCGCCGCACCGCGCCGGGCACCACGCGCAGGCGCGCCGGCGCGATCTCGGGCAGGTGGGCGATGTCGAACAGCCGCACGCCGCCATCCGCGTTCGCCAGCTCGAGGCCGTTGCGGCCGGCCTCGAAGGCCGCCATCACCAGGTCCGGCCGGTACAGCAGGCGGTCGAACTGCACGGCGCGGAAGAAGTCCGGCGTCGCATCGCGGCCGCGGTTGGCGTGCCAGCCGACGTAGTTGTCGCCGAAGTACGAGGACATGTAGTGGCCGCGCGGCTCCCAGGCGATCCAGTCGCGGCCGTTGCGGTGCGGGAAGTAGGCCAGGATCTCCTCGCCGTCGGCCAGCCGGTACCAGCGCAGCGTGCCGTCCGACAAGGCCGCGACCACCAGTTGCCCGTCGCCGCTGACCGTCACGGCCCGCGCCACCGCCGCCAGCCGCAGCGACCAGCGCTGCCTGCCGCCGGCATCGAACAGGCGCACCGCCCACTCGGTGCCGAGCACGATTTGCTGGCCGTCCGGCGTGATCGCGTAGCTGTGGATCACCTCGTAGTCGTCCAGCGGCAGCGGCCGCCCGTTCAGCGTCGGCGCGATGCCGCCCTGCCAGTTCGCCAGCAGCAGCGCGTCGCCGCGCAGCCGGGCCGGCGCCAGCGGCTCTTCGGTGGCGGCGTCGAGCGGCTGCTGGGTCGCACCGGCGCGCACCGAGAACACTGCCGTGCGCCCGTCACCGGTCGGATAGCGGATCGTGGCGCCGTCGCGCGACACCTCCAGCCGCCCGTGCAAGCCGCCGAAATCCAGGATGTCCGGCGCGCGGAAGGCACCGGCCCGCCCGTCGGCGTCGATCGTGCCGAAGCCCGGATCCTCGGCCGCGAACACCACGCCGCCGCCGGCCAGCGGCTGGATCTCGACGATGCGCCGGCGCGCGGCGCGAATGCGGCTCGGCGGATCGGCGCGGGCCGGCGCCCAGCGGTAGATCCAGTTGTCGTTGCCGCCGCCGGCGTCGCCGGCGGCGAACAGGCGCGCACCGTCGGCCGACCAGCCGACCGCCAGCACCTTGTGCAATCCCTTCAGCGACGGCGGCGCCATCGCCGGCACCGGCTCGAGATCCTTCGCCGACACCACCGCCACCTGGCCGGCATCGTAGAAGCCGACCGCGATGTGACGCCCATCCGGCGCGAAGCGCACCACCACCGGCTGCTTGCCGCCGGGGATCACGCGGCGGCCGATCAGCCGCAGCTCCTCGTTGTAGAGGCGCAGCATGCCGTCCAGGCCGGCCGCCACCAGCCGGCCCGAGGGGGCGAAATCCAGGTCGGTCAGCTTGTCGCGGTACTGAGGGTCGCGCGCCACCACCTGGCCGTCCGCCAGCCGCAGCACGACCAGCCCGGCGCGGCCCTGCAGCCCGACCGCCAGCCGCTTGCCGTCGGGCGACCAGGCCAGCGCGTGGATCGCGTCCGGCAGGCCGCCCAGCCGCTGCACCAGTTCGCCGCTGTCGGCGTCGAACAGATAGACCGAGGCCTGGCCGTCCCAGTCCCAGCCGGTCCAGCCGCCGACCGCCACGCGGCGCCCGTCGGGCGACAGCGCGAGGGCGAAGATCTGGCCCTCGTGGCCGACGTCGAGCGGCACCCGCAGCGTGCGCACCAGGCGCTGCTCGGGCATCTGCCAGATGCGCACGGTCTTGTCGTCGCCGGCCGTGACGACGCGGTTGCGCGCCCGATCGACGACGATGCGGCGGATCATGCTCGTGTGCGCGCCGGTCTCGACGCGCAGCATCGGCAGCGACGGCGGCTGGCCGGCGGTGGCCGGCCAGCTCAGCAAGGCCAGCAGGATCAGTTCAAGGGCGTACGCGACCGTCTTCAAACGGCAGCCCCCGGCCGAAGTCGCGCTCGCGTGCATCGCCGCGCCCGCCGGCGAACACCACCACCGACTGCTGCTCCGACTCGGCAGGCTTGTCGGCGGCCTCGTCGTCCTCGTCGTCTTCCTCCGCTTCGCCATCGGCCGCGGCCAGGGCGGCTTCGCCGGACCCGCCGCTGCGGTCGGTGGCCGGTGCGGCGTCCTCGGACCCGTCGCCCCCGGCATCGGCCGGCTTGCCCTGGCCGTCGCCGTCCTGCCCTTCGGCCGCCACCGATCCCTCCTGCTCGGCCTCACCGTCCTCCTCACGGCGGGCTTCGACGCGAACCGGATCGCGCACCTCGCCGCCCGACTGATCCGCCTCGGCGACGAAGATCTCGCCGAAACCGTCGCCACCGCCGGGCACTGCCGACGAATCGACTGCACTGCCGGCCGGCGCCGAGGCACCGCTGCCTTCGACGCCACCCGGCGCCGCGCTGCCCACGGTGCTGGCGCCCGGCTCCGCGACACCGACGCTCACCCCGCCCGCTCCGGGCATCGTGACCGAGATCGCGGACGGGCCGAGCGGCGGCACGGCCCCCGGCACCGCCGGTGCGCCGGGTCCGACGTTGGTCGGCCCCGGCGCCACGGCCGGCGAGACGATGCCGGGCTCGGACAGCCGCGCCACCGTCGTCGGGTCGATCGCGTCGGGGAACACCACGCCGTCCGAATCGGTCACGCTGCGCGTACCGGAAGCGGACTCGATGCCGGTATGGGCCGGGTCGAGGAACACCACCTGGCCGAGCGGCGCGGCGATCGTGATGTCGCCCTCGGCGCGCGCCTCGAACATGTTGATGTTGCCGCTGTCGGCCTGCATCACCAAGCTCGCGACGCCAAGGTCGGTCGGGTTCCAGATCGGCGTGACGGCCGGATCCTCGACCGTGACGTGGGCACCGATCGTCGAGCCGAGCGTGATGGCGCCGCCGCTGGTGATCAAGCTGACCGGGCCGGTGGTCTCGACCCGCTCGAGCGAGATGCCGCTGCCGGCGGTCAGCGTCAGCGGCTGCAGCAGGTGGCGCGGGTCGGCAGCGTTGGCCGGGCTGGTGACACCGAACGCAACGTGCACCTGCGGCAGCGTGATCGAGCCGCTGGCGTCGGCCACCAGGCCGCCCTCGCCGAGGATCCAGACCAGGTCGCCAGCCGAACCGATCGCGATGTTGCCGGGGCCCAGCGGGCCGCTCCAGGCCGGCACCGCGACGCCGGCGATCGTCGTCGCGCCGAGGCCGGCGAAGGGATCGCTGCCGGCCGAAAGCCGGGCGCTGGTGGCCCGCAGCGGCAGTCCGCCGGAAGTCAGGCTGAGATGGCGTCCGGCGCGCAATTCGACCGAGCCGAGGCTGTAGACATCGCTCATCGTGATGTCCCGGCCGGCGAACAGGCGGGCGTTCGGACCCACCGCGGACGAGACGTTGCCGATGTCCTGGGCGGCGATCAGCATCAGCGTGCTCGGCTCGGCGTAGCCCAGGCTGGTGATCGAGCCGCCGGCCGAGATGGCTGCCAGATTCGAGGCTCCGTTGGCCTGGAAACCGGTGATGCCGGCGAAGCCGGCGAGGTTCACCTGGGCCGGGAAGGACAGGTCGGTCTGCACCAGCGTGAGCGGATCGACGTGGCGGGCGAGCCAGGTCGACCCGCCGCTGATCAGGCCGGCGGTGGACTTGACCGTCAGCGTCGAGGCCGTGCGCAGGTAGGTCGGCAGGATGTCGCCGACCGCTTCCAGCGTCAGGTTGCCGGTGCCGCTGTCGATGTCGCTGATGAAGCCGGTGCTGAGGGCGCCGTCCGGGTTCGGATCGGCGGTCGGGTTCTGCACGATGCCGCCGGCGCCGGCCAGCAGCGTGATGTCGCCGTTGTTGGTGTAGATGCGCTGGTTGACCCGCAGCTGGTCGGCCGCCGAGATCAGCACCGAGCCGGTGCTGTTCGGGATCAGGCTGTCGATGCTGACGTCGCCGCCGGTCGAGGCCAGGCTGAGCTGGCCGGTGGTGTAGTAGCCGGCGGTCGGCGCGGCATTGACGTCGGCCAGCGTCGGGCCGTTCGAGAAGTCGTTGAAGGCGCTGATCGACACCGCGCCGGAGTCCGACATCACGCGCAGGTCGGGCGCGGTGAAATCGACCGAGCCGGCGGTCGAGGTGAGCGACAGGCGCGCCACGTCGCCGACCAGCGTGTCGCGGAAGGTGGCGATCTCGGCACCGATGTTGATGTCGCCGACCGCCGTCATCGTGATGTTGCCGCCCGGCAGCGCATCGCGGCCGGCCACCGGGTAGGTGGCGTCGGTCCGGTCCCACGGCCCGACCTTGGCGTTGATGTTGATGCTGCCGCCGGCGTTCATGACGAGGTCCGCCCCGCTGGTGGCGTTGGCGATGACCTGGTTCACGTTGATGTCGCCGGCGGCGCTCAGCGTCGTCGTGCCGGTGCTCTCGTAGATCGGCACCTCGACGTTGATGTCGCCGCCGGTCGAGGTGACGCTGACCGCGCCGGTGGTGATCATCGAGCCCGTATCGACGCTGGCGCCGGTGGTCTCGCTGATGCTGGCGCTGCCGGCGCGCAGCTGGACGCTCTGCGGCGCGCCGATCGCATCGGTGCCGTCCGGCGCATGCTGGATCGTGCCGCCGGCCGTCACGGTGATCGGCGCATCGACGGTGACGATGTGGTCGTTCAGTTGCGTGTCACCGCCGGAAGCGATGCTGACCGCCCCGCCAACGCCGTCGATGCGCGCACCGACGACCACGTTTCCGCCTGCGGAAAGCGTCGCGCCACCGCCCAGGCCCGCGATCGGCGCGTTCAGGGCCAGGTTGCCGCCAGCACCGTAGCTGACGCTTCCCGTCAGTCCCCCGACCGCCTGCGTCACGATCAAATCGCCGCCGCTCGACAGCACGAGACTGGAACCTGCCGAGATCGGGCCGGTTACCAGGCTGCTGGACGAGGACACCGACAGGCTGCCGCCGGAGAACAGGCCACCCCCCGAGAAGGACACGCTGCTGCCGGACACCGACAGGCCGCTGCCGGCCACCACCTGGCTGCCGATCTGCACCGATCCGCCGCTCAGCGTCACGACGCTGCCCTGGATCGGCGCCAAGATCGCCAGGCTGCCCGAGCTCGTCGCGGACAGGCTGCCGGCGGCCACGGCGGAACGCAGGATCGACAACCCCGTGGCGGCCTGCAGGCCGATGTTACCGGCCGAGATGGCACCCGAGACGGCCAGCGTGCTGCCGCGCGAGGTCAGCGAAACGCTGCTCGAGGACGACACCGGCCCGCTGCTCAGGCGCCCGCCGGCACTGACGGTGATCGGCGCGCTGCCCGACAGCAGGGTGGCGTTCGAGGCGAAGCTCGCCGCGCCGTCGGCGTTGATCGTGATCGCGCCGGCATTGGTGAGCATCGGCTGGTTGGCGATCAGGTTGCCGCCGGCGTCGATCGCGAGCCCGCCGCCCGCCACCCCGCCGCGGCCGTCGATCTGGGCATCGACCAGGATGTCCCCGCCGGCCAGCAGCGTCAGCGCGCTGCCGCCCGCGTGGCTGGTCAGCGGCGCCTCGATGCGCAGCGTGCCCGCCGCGTCCACGGTGACGGCACCGCCCGGCGCCAGGCCCGCCCGCAGCGAGACGTCGCCCGCCGACGACTGGATCGAGATCGCGCCCGGCGACTGCACGACGCCGTTCTGCAGGATCGTGCCGGCCGCCAGCAGCGTGATCGGCGCCGACTCCGAATACACCCCGCCGCCGCTGTCTATCGTCAGACGGCCGCCGGCATCGAGCGCGATCGGTGCCGACGAGGTGGCGATGAAGCGCTTCCGGCGCGAGGTGCAGCTCGCCCGCCGCGTCACCCATCCTTCCGTCTGTCGCTCCTTCGACATCTTCCGTCACGAGCTTCGCCGGGGGGAGGGCGGGCGGGGCGCCGGTCCTTACGTCTCCGGCATCACCTTCCTCTCGATGGAGCTCCTGACCGGGGAGACCCGGATGGAACGGATCCATCGCGGAGGGCCGCTCTCGACCGAGGAAGCGTTGCCGATCGTGCGCCAGATCGCGGGCGCGCTCGACGCCGCGCACGAGGCGGGGATCATCCACCGCGACCTCAAGAGCTCGAACGTCGTCCTAGAGAGGAG
>JBNLET010000061.1:0-10308 GCA_050305135.1 Rhodocyclaceae bacterium
GGGTGCATCAGCCGGTTGGCCAGACCGCCGTCGTTGGTGAACAGCAGCAGCCCCGAAGTGTTGATGTCCAGCCGGCCGACCGCCACCCAGCGACCGCGGCGCAGTGACGGCAGACGGTCGAACACGCTGGCGCGGCGTTCCGGATCGTCGCGCGAGACGATCTCGCCCTCCGGCTTGTGATACATCAGCACCCGCGGCACGCGGATGCTGAACTGGATGTTCACCAGCTTGCCGTTGACCCGCACCTTGTCGCCGGGGCCGACCTTCTGGCCGACGCCCGCCGGCATGCCATTCACCGAGATCCGCCCGGCGACGATCATGTCCTCGATCTCGCGTCGCGAACCGATGCCGCTCTGCGCCAGAATCTTGTGCAGGCGCTCGGGCTCGGCGAACTGCGCCGGCGTCTGGCCGCGGCCGCGCCGTCCGCCAGCGCCGCGCTCAGATCGGGGGGATTGCGGCGCCGTCGGGCGCCTGGAGTGGTGGCTGTTCGACAAGATCCATGATCCTTTCAATTTCGGTCAGCGCCGGCAGCTCGGACAATGACCGCAGGCCGAGATCTTCCAGGAACTGCCGGGTGGTCGCCAGCAGCGCCGGACGACCCGGCGTCTCGCGGTGACCGACGACATCGATCCAGCCGCGCGACTCCAGCGTCCGGATCACCCCCGGCGACACCGTCACGCCGCGGATGTCCTCGATGTCGCCGCGGGTCACCGGTTGGCGGTAGGCGATGATCGCCAGCGTCTCCAGCACCGCGCGCGAGTAGCGCGGCGGCCGCTCCTGCTTCAGGCGCTCAAGATGTTCCTGCATCTCCGGCCGGGTCTGGAAACGCCAGCCGCCGGCCACCTGCACCAGTTCGACGCCGTGATCGTCCCACTGGCCGCGCAGTTCGTCGAGTAGCCGGCGCACCATCTCCGGCCCCGGATCCTCGTCGAACAGCAGCCGCAGCGTGGACACCGGCAACGGCGCCTGGGCGGCCAGCAGGGCCGCCTCGAGCACGCGCTTCCAGTCCTCAGGCGTGGCCGCCCGCATCCCCGCTCAGCCTCAGGTAGATCGGTGCGAAAGCACCGCTCTGGGTGACATCGACCATGCGCTCCTTGACCAGTTCGAGCACCGCCAGGAAGGACACCACCAGGCCCGGCACGCCTTGGGCGGCGTCGAACAGCGCATCGAAGACGACGAACTCACCGCCGCCCAGCCGCCGCAGGATGCCGCTCATGTGCTCGCGCACCGACAACTCCTCGCGCCGGATCGTGTGATGCTGGTTCAGGCGGGCGTTCTTCATGATCTTCAGCCAGGCCAGCTGCAGGTCGTGCAGGCTGACGTCGGGCAGGCGCTCGACGATCTTCTCGGCGACGAAGATGCCGACCCACTCGAAATCCCGCCCGGCCCTCGGCAGCGCGTCGATCTTGGCCGCCGCCAGCTTCATCTGCTCGTACTCGAGCAGCCGCCGCACCAGCTCTGCGCGCGGGTCGGCCTCCTCGTCGTCGCTTTGCCGCGGCGGGCGCGGCAACAGCATGCGCGACTTGATCTCGAGCAGCATCGCGGCCATCAGCAGGTACTCCGCCGCCAGTTCCAGGTTGCTGGTCCGCATCGCCTCGACATATTCCAGGTACTGCGCCGTCAGCGGCGCCATCGGGATGTCGAGGATGTTGATGTTGGCCTTGCGGATCAGGTAGAGCAGCAGGTCGAGCGGCCCCTCGAACGCGTCGAGGATGATCTCGAGCGCATCCGGCGGGATGTACAGGTCGGCCGGCAGGTCGAGCATCGGCTCGCCGTACAGCCGCGCCACCGCCGCCAGCTGGGCCGGCGTTTCGCGGGGCGGCAGGTCGAGCGGGAGGTTCACCCGTAGCTCAGCCCCATCGCCTCGCGCACGTCGCGCATCGTGTCCTGCGCCAGCTTGCGCGCGCGCTCGCAGCCGTCGGCGATGATGTTGCGCAGCAGGGCCGGATCTTCGACGTAGGGCTGGGCGCGCTCGCGCATCCGCTGCTGCTCGGCGACCACCGCATCGATCACCGGCTGCTTGCACTCGATGCAGCCGATGCCGGCACTGCGGCAACCCTGCTGCGCCCAGTCCCGCGTCGCATTGTCCGAGTAGATCAGGTGGAACTGCCATACCGGACATTTTTCGGGGTCGCCCGGGTCGGTCCGCCGCACGCGGGCCGGATCGGTCTGCATGGTGCGGATCTTCTTCGTGATGCTGTCGGTGTCCTCGCGCAGGTAGATCGTATTGTTGTACGACTTGGACATCTTCTGCCCGTCCAGGCCGGGCATCCGCGAGGCCGAGGTCAGCAGTGCGCCGGGCTCGGCCAGGATCATCTTGCCGCCGCCTTCGAGGAAGCCGTACAGCCGCTCCCGGTCGCCGAGACTCAGGTTCTGGGTCTCTTCGAGCAGCGCGCGGGCCTGCTCGAGCGCCGCCTCGTCGCCTTCCTGCTGGTAGCGCACGCGCAACTCCTGGTACATCTTGGCGCGCTTCGAACCGAGCTTGCGCACCGCATCGCGGGCCTTGTCCTCGAAGCCGGGCTCCTTGCCGTACAGATGGTTGAAGCGGCGCGCCACCTCGCGGGTCAGCTCCACGTGCGGCACCTGGTCCTCGCCCACCGGCACCTTGTCGGCGCGGTAGATCAGGATGTCCGCCGACTGCAGCAGCGGATAGCCGAGGAAGCCGTAGGTGGACAAGTCCTTGTCGGTCAGCTTCTCCTGCTGGTCCTTGTAGGTCGGCACCCGCTCGAGCCAGCCGAGCGGACACATCATCGACAGCAGCAGATGCAGTTCGGCGTGCTCGGGCACGCGCGACTGGATGAACAGCGTCGCCTGGGCCGGATCGACGCCGGCCGCGAGCCAATCCACCAGCATGTCCCAGACGCTGTCGCCGATCAGCTGCGGATCGTCGTAGTTGGTCGTCAGCGCGTGCCAGTCGGCAACGAAGAACAGGCAGGGATATTCGGCCTGCAGCTTGACCCAGTTGCGCAGTACCCCGTGGTAGTGGCCGAGGTGGAGTCGCCCGGTCGGGCGCATGCCGGAAAGAACGCGTTCGGCGTACATGTGTTCGTCTTACAGTCCAAATATGAGGGCGAGAGCATACCGGAACAGGGCGACCAGCGGGCCCAGCACGGCCCCCAGGATGCCGGTGAACAGCAGCACCAGCAGGATCGGGAAGCCGAACGGCTCCAGTCGCGCGTACTGGACCGCGAAGCGGCCCGGCAGCAGGCTGACCGCGATGCGGCCGCCGTCGAGCGGCGGGATCGGTACCAGGTTCAGGATCATCAGGATGGCGTTGATGTGCATGCCGGCATCGGCCATCTTCAGCAGCGGCAGCGCGTAGTCGCTGCTGCCCAGCGTCATGCCGAGCTTGAACAGCAGCGCCCAGGCCAGCGCCATCGCCAGGTTGGCCAGCGGGCCGGCGGCCGCCACCCACAGCATGTCGCCCTTCGGGTTGCGCAAGCGGCCGAAGCTCACCGGCACCGGTTTCGCCCAGCCGAACAGGATGCCGCCCGAGCTCAGCGCCAGGATCAGGCCCGGCACCAGCAAGGTGCCTACCGGATCGATGTGCCGCAGCGGATTGAGCGTGATGCGTCCGGCCTGCTCGGCGGTCGGGTCGCCGAAATGCCGCGCCACGTAGCCGTGGGCCGCTTCATGCAGCGTGATCGCCAACAGCACCGGCAAGGCCCAGATGGCCAGCGTCGGTATCAGGTCTTCCATCGAGCCTCGACGGCAAAGGTATCGATTCTAGCAGAGCCGGCGCTCAGACCTGGTCCAGCCCGAACGGCTCGAGATCGCCGCGCCCGGCCCGCACCAGCTCGGGCGCCCCGCCCGACAGGTCGATCACGGTGGTCGCCTCGGGGCCGCAATAGCCGGCCTCGATGACCAGCTCCACCAGCTTGCCGATGCGGTCGCGGATCTCGACCGCATCGGTCAGCGGCAGGTCCTCGCCCGGCAGCATCAGCGTCGAGGTCAGCAGCGGTCCGTCCAGTTCGGCCAGTAGCGCACCGACCACCGGATGCTCCGGTACGCGCAGCCCGAGGGTCTTGCGCTTCGGATGCAGCACCCGGCGCGGCAGCTCGCGGGTGCCTTCAAGGATGAAGGTGTAGGGCCCCGGCGTGGTGGCCTTCAGCAGCCGGTAGATGGCGTTGTCGACGCGCGCGTACTGGGCGATCTCGGACAGGTCGCGGCACATCAGCGTGAAATGGTGGCGGTCGTCCACGCCGCGGATGCGCCGGATCCGGTCCAGCAACTGGCCGTCGCCCGGGCGGCATCCGAGCGCGTAGGCGGAGTCGGTCGGCAGCGCGATCAGACCGCCGCCGCGCACGATCTCGGCGGCCTGCCGTATCAGCCGCGGCTGGGGGTGTTCGGGGTGCAGCGAAAAGTACTGGGCCATGCGGTGGAGCGCCGATCAGGACGAGGCGACGAAATCGCGAAAACGCGACCATACCGGAACCAAATCGTTCGGCAAGGGGTTGCAGCGCCCGAGATCGACGGGGCTCTCGCCGCCACCGTGGAAATCGGAGGCACGCGAGGCCATCAGCCCGCGCCGCCGGGCGACGCCGGCGAAGCGCAACATCTCGTCCTCGGTGTGGGCGCCTCCGACCACTTCGATGCCCTCGCCGCCGGCGGCCTGGAAGCGGTCCAGCAGCTCGTCCATCTGCCGCTCGGAGAGCCGGTAGCGGGCCGGGTGGGCGACGACCGCGAGGCCGCCGGCGGCCCTGATCCAGCCCACCGCCTGCTCGATCTCGACCCACTGATGGGGCACGAAACCCGGTTTGCCGGTCGCCAGGTAATGGTCGAAGACGGTCTTCACGTCCGGCATCAGGCCGGTGGACACGATGTGGCGAGCGAAATGGGCGCGGCTCACCAACTCCGGATTGCGCGCCAGCCGGCGCGCACCGGCCAGCGCACCGCGGATGCCGCAGCGGGCCAGTTCGTCGGCGATGCGCTCGGCGCGTTCGGCACGCCCGGCGCGCAGTTGCGCGAGACCTCGCACCAGTTCCGGGTGACGGTGATCGATCGCCAGCCCGACGACGTGGACGGTCTCGGGCCCGAAACTGACCGAGATCTCGACGCCGGGCAGCAGGCACAGGCCGCTGCCGGCGGCCGCCTGCAGCGCCTCGTCGATGCCGCCGAGCTCGTCGTGATCGGTCAGCGCCAGCAGGTCGACGCCGTTGGCGAGCGCCCGCGCGACCAGTTCGGCGGGCGTCAGATGGCCGTCCGAGCGCGTCGAATGGCAATGCAGGTCGGGGTTGCGAAAGTCTTTCAAGTAGCGTCCCGGTGGTTGGCGAAAGGCACGAAGGCCTCGATCGCGGCCGCCAGCGCGTCCGGCCGGTCGTGGTGCAGATTGTGTCCGCTGTCGGCGATCTCCAGCTCTCGAAAATCGCGGAAGCAGGCCTGCCCCTGCCGGTGGGCTTCGTCCGAGACGCGCAGCCGGCCGCGCAGATCTCCGGCCTGCGGCACGATCGACAGCACCGGCGCCAGCGCGCGCCGCCAGCAGGCCATCGCCTCCTCGCGCCGGTAGAGCACCGGATTGACCTGCCGGTGGCGCGGATCGCCGTGGCTGACGAAGCGCCCCGCGGCATCCTCGAAAACCATCTCGCCGGCCAGATAGTCGGCCTGCTCGCCGCTCAGGCGCGGATTCTCGGCCTGCAGCCGCCGGGCGAATTCGCCGCGCGAGGCGTAGCTGCGAAACGGTTGCGCCGATTCCAGCCCGTTGAGCCACTTCTGGTAGCGGCCCGGCGCCTCGCCAGCGGGGTGGTCCGCCAGACCGAAAGCGTCCACCAGCACCAGCCGGGCCACCCGGCCCGGCCGCACGCCGGCGTACAGCGCGGCGACGTTGCCGCCCATGCTGTGCCCGATCAGGTTCAAGGGCTCGCGGGCGTCGCAATCGGCCGCCAGCGCCTCCAGATCGGCCAGATAGTCCGGGAACCAGTAGCCGCCCGGCGCCCGCGCGCTGCGCCCGAAGCCGCGCCAGTCCGGCGCGATCACGTGCCATTCGCGGCTCAGTTCGTCCACCACGAACTGGAAGCTGGCCGACACGTCCATCCAGCCGTGCAGCATGATCAGCCGGGGCGCGCCGGGCTCGCCCCACTCGCGCAGGTGGTGGCGCAATCCGCGGATCGTCGGGTACCGGCTTCGGCTCGTTCGCATGCGGCCATCTTACCGTGCAGCGGGCGTCCGGCACGCGGGCGGCTTGTCGGCAGCCGGCTCCGATGCTATCGTCCGCGCTTCCTGCGGGAGAGAGCTCCCACGAGCCGCCGAAGGCGCAACCCCCGGAACCGCTCAGGCAAACGGACCGCAGGACGCAGTACAAATCTGGAGAGCGGCGGCCGCGCGGCCGCCCACCGAAGGGGCACGCAGCCGGCGCTGCAATCTCTCAGGTACAAGGGACAGATGGGGACGAGTCGTGGCAAGCCCGACGCGTCCCTTTTTTGTTGCCTAAACTTGCACCTGACGCCGAGGATTCGCACGATGCCCAAGCAGACGCCGCTTCACGCCGCCCATCTCGCCGCCGGCGCCCGGATGGTCGATTTCGCCGGCTGGGAAATGCCGGTCAACTACGGCTCGCAGATCGAGGAACACCACGTGGTGCGCCGCTCGGCCGGCATGTTCGACGTCTCGCACATGCTCGCGCTCGACCTCGAAGGGGCCGATGCCCGGCGCTATCTGCGCGGCCTGCTGGCCAACGACGTGGCCAAGCTGACGACGCGCGGCAAGGCCTTGTACTCGTGCATGCTGAACCCGGCCGGCGGCGTCATCGACGATCTGATCGTCTACTTCTTCGCCGACGACCGCTACCGCATCGTCGTCAACGCCGGCACCGCCGACAAGGACGTGGCCTGGATGCGCGAACGCATCGCCGCGAGCGGTGCCAACGTCACGCTGCAGCCGCGCCGCGACCTGGCGATGATCGCCGTGCAAGGGCCGCAGGCCAGGGCGCTGTGCTGGCAGGCGCTGGCCGGCAGCGAAGGCGCCAGCGGCGATCTGGTGCCGTTCCAGGCGGCCGAATTCGGCGATTTCCTGCTCGCCCGTACCGGCTATACCGGCGAGGACGGCTTCGAGCTGACGCTGCCGGCCGGCGCCGCGGCCGCCACCTGGCAGGCCCTGCTCGATACCGGCGTCGCACCCTGCGGCCTCGGCGCCCGCGACACGCTGCGGCTCGAGGCCGGCATGAACCTCTACGGCCAGGACATGGACGAGGACACCTCGCCGCTCGACGCCGGCCTGGCCTGGACCGTCGATTTCAAGGACGAGGCGCGCCGGTTCATCGGCCGCGAGCCGCTCGAGACCGCCGGCCCACGGCGACGCCTGCTCGGCCTGGTGCTGGAAGACAAGGGCGTGCTGCGCGCCCACATGCGGGTCGACACCGAGCACGGCGAGGGCGAGACCACCAGCGGCACGTTTTCGCCAACGCTGCAGAAAGCCATTGCCTTCGCCCGCCTGCCGCTGGCCGTGGCGCCCGGCGAGACGGTCGGCGTCGACATCCGCGGCCGCATCGCCGGCGCGCGCACCGTCAAGCTGCCCTTCGTGCGCAACGGCCGCGCGCTGATCTAGCACGACTCCCCATCGATCACCTTCCCTTCCGGAGACTCAAAGACCATGAGCAACGTGCCCGCCGAGCTGAAGTACACCCAGTCCCACGAATGGATCCGCCTCGAGTCCGACGGCAGCCTGACGATCGGCATCACCGACCACGCGCAGCAGGCGCTCGGTGACATCGTGTTCCTCGAACTGCCCGAAGCGGGCCGCGCGGTCGGCGCCGGCGAGGCGGTGGCAGTGGTCGAATCGGTCAAGGCGGCCTCCGACATCTACGCGCCGGTGGCCGGCGAAGTGATCGAGAACAACGCCGGCGCGGTCGATGCGCCCGAGTCGGTCAATGCCGACGCCTATGCCGCCTGGCTGTTCAAGCTCAAGCCGGCCGACGACGCAGACCTGTCGGGCCTGCTCGACAGCGCCGCCTACCAGACCGAAATCGCCGACGCCTGAGTCGCCGTTCCACCCGCCCTGGCGTCGCCGGGGCGTCGCCTGTCCGCCTCGAGTCCGCCCCATGTCCGAATCCCTGCTCACCGCCCCGCTCGCCGCGCTCGAACAGCGCAGCGATTTCGTCGATCGCCACATCGGCCCCGACAGCCGAGAACTGCCCGCGATGCTGCAGGCGGTCGGCGTGGACAGCGTCGAGCAGTTGATCGCCGAGACCGTGCCGGCCAGCATCCGGCTCGCTGCGCCGCCGCCATTGCCCGCCGCGCGCCCGGAGCACGAGTCGCTGGCGGCGCTGAAAGCGATCGCCGCGCGCAACCAGATCAAGCGCAGCATGATCGGCATGGGCTACTACGACACCTTCACGCCGAGCGTGATCCTGCGCAACGTGATGGAGAACCCGGGCTGGTACACCGCCTACACGCCCTACCAGGCCGAGATCGCCCAGGGCCGGCTGGAGGCCTTGCTGAACTTCCAGCAGATGGTGATCGACCTGACCGGGCTGGATCTGGCCAACGCCTCGCTGCTCGACGAGGCCACCGCCGCCGCCGAGGCGATGGCGATGGCACGGCGCGTCTCGAAGAGCCCCTCGAACAGCTTCTTCGTCGACGCCGCGCTGTTCCCGCAGACCATCGACGTGGTGCGCACCCGCGCCGGCTACTTCGGTTTCGATCTGATCGTCGGCGATGCCGCCGCGGCGGCCGAGCAGCCGGTGTTCGGCGCGCTGTTGCAGTACCCGGACCAGGGCGGCCGGGTGCGGGACCTGGGCGGCATCATCGCCGCGCTCAAGGCGCAGGGCGCGGTCAGCGCGGTGGCCAGCGACCTGATGGCGCTGCTGCTGCTGAAGTCGCCCGGCGAGATGGGGGCCGACATCTGCTTCGGCTCGGCCCAGCGCTTCGGCGTGCCGATGGGCTTCGGCGGCCCGCACGCGGCCTTCTTCGCCACCCGCCAGGCCAGCGTGCGGGCGATGCCGGGGCGCATCATCGGCGTCTCGAAGGATGCCGAGGGCCAGGTCGCGCTGCGCATGGCATTGCAGACGCGCGAACAGCACATCCGGCGCGAGAAGGCCAATTCCAACATCTGCACCTCGCAGGTGCTGCTCGCCAACATGGCCGGCTTGTACGCCGTGTGGCACGGCCCGCGCGGCCTGCAGACGATCGCCGCGCGCATCCACCGGCTGGCCTGCCTGCTGGCCGCGGGTCTCGAGCGGGCCGGCTTCGAGCTGGCGGCCGAGGCCTTCTTCGACACCGTTCACGTGCGCAGCGGCGAGCGCACCGACGCGTTGCTCGCGGCCGCGCTGGCCGCCGGCTTCAACCTGCGCCGCGTCGCGGACGACACGCTCGGCCTGTCCTGCGACGAGACGACTTGCGCCGACGAGATCGCGACGCTGCTCGGCATCTTCGGCGCCGCGGTCGACATGGCCGCGCTGGACCACGAGATCGCAGCCGCCGGCGGCCGCATTCCGCCCGCGCTGCAGCGCAGTTCGGCGGTGCTCACGCACCCGGTGTTCAACAGCCACCACACCGAACAGGAGATGCTGCGCTACCTGAAGCGGCTGCAGAACAAGGACCTGGCGCTCGACCATTCGATGATCTCGCTCGGCTCGTGCACGATGAAGCTCAACGCCAGCAGCGAGATGATGCCGATCAGCTGGCCCGAATTCGCCGGCCTGCACCCGTTCGCACCGGCGCAGCAGGCGCAGGGTTATCGCGACGTGATCGACGGGCTGGCCGACTACCTGAAGGCGATCACCGGCTTCGACGCGGTCTCGATGCAGCCCAACTCCGGCGCCCAGGGCGAGTACGCCGGCCTGGTGGCGATCCGCCGCTACCACGCCAGCCGCGGCGAGGCCGGGCGCAACGTCTGCCTGATCCCGCGCTCGGCGCACGGCACCAATCCGGCCAGCGCCCAGATGTGCGGCATGCAGGTGGTGGTGGTGGCCTGCGACGACGACGGCAACGTCGACCTCGACGACTTGAAGGCGCGCGCCGCGCAGCACGCCGACAGGCTCGGCTGCCTGATGATCACCTACCCCTCGACCCACGGCGTGTTCGAGGAGGCGATCCGCGAGATCTGCGAGGTGGTGCATGCCCATGGCGGCCAGGTCTACATGGACGGCGCCAACCTGAATGCCCAGGTCGGCCTCACCTCGCCGGCCTCGATCGGCGCCGACGTCTCGCACATGAATCTGCACAAGACCTTCTGCATCCCCCACGGCGGCGGCGGCCCGGGCATGGGTCCGATCGGGCTGAAGGCCCACCTGGCGCCGTTCATGGCCGACCACGTGGTGGCGCCGACCGGCGAGCTCGAGCGCCCGAACGCCGGCCAGGGCGCGGTCTCGGCCGC
>JBNLET010000062.1:0-5680 GCA_050305135.1 Rhodocyclaceae bacterium
GACCGGATCGCGTTCTTCCGCATCTGCTCGGGCCGCTACAACTCGGGCATGAAGGTGCGCCACGTGCGCGCCGGGCGCGAGATGAAGCTCGCCAACGCGCTGACCTTCATGGCCAACGAGCGGGTGCACAAGGAGGATGGCGTGGCCGGCGACATCATCGGCATCCACAACCACGGCCAGCTGCAGATCGGCGACACGCTGACCGAAGGCGAGACGCTCGGCTTCAAGGGCATCCCGTACTTCTCGCCGGAGCTGTTCCGCGCCGCCCGGCTGCGCGATCCGCTGAAGACCAAGCAGCTGCAGAAAGGCTTGCAGGAGCTCGGCGAGGAAGGGGCGATCCAGGTCTTCGAGGCGATCGGCGGCAACATGCTGCTCGGCGCGGTCGGCCAGCTGCAGTTCGAGGTCGTGGCGCAGCGCCTGAAGGACGAGTACAAGGTCGATGCGATCTTCGAGCCGTCCGACATCTACACTGCGCGCTGGCTGACCTTCCCGGACGACACGACGCGGCGCAACTTCGAGCGCGAACAGGCGATGCGGGTCGGCAGCGACGTGGACGGCAACCTGGTCTACCTGGCCAGCTCGCGCTACAACCTGGAAGTGACGATGGAGAAGTGGCCCGAGGTCGGCTTCCACGCCACCCGCGAGCACGGCCAGAAGCTCTGACGGCCGGCGCGACGGATCCGCCGAGATGGCATCGAACAGCGCCCTCGAACAGAAATTCCGGCAGGCCGTGGCCGACCACGCTGCGGGCCGGCTGGCGGAAGCCGACGCCGGCTACCGCAAGGTGCTGAAGAAGGATCCGCGCCACCTCTTCGCACGCCACTATCTGGGCGTGCTGTGCCATCAGGGCGGCCGCCTCGAAGAGGCGCTGCCGCTGCTCGAGGCCAGCACCGCCAAGCTCGGCGAGAACGCCGGCTGTCGCGTCAATCTCGCCAACCTGTACAAGGACCTGGGTCGTCTGGCCGAGGCCGAGAAGCACTACCGGGCGGCCCGCCGGCTGGACCCCGCGCTGGCGCTGGCCGGCTTCAATCTCGGCCAGCTTTGCGAGCTGCGCGGCGACCTGGCGGCGGCCGAGGAGGCCTACCGCAGTGCCGCCGCGCTGCCGCAGGCGCAGCAGCGGCTGGCGGTGCTGACGGCCGACCGCGATCCGGCCGGCGATGCGGCCCTGCTGGCCGAGGCGCTGCCGCTGCTGGCCCACGCCGGCGAGAACGCGCGCTGCGAAGCGGTGATCGCGCGGCTGTCGGCGCTGGGCGATGCATCGCGGCTGGCCGAGGCCGGTGCGACGCTGGCGCGCAGTGGATTCCTGCCGTCCGCCCGCGCGGCGCTGGCGGCGGCGCTGGAGCTGGCGCCGGCGCCGCCGGCGCCGCGCGCAGCACTGGCGCTGGTGCTGAACGACCTGGGCCGATACGGCGAGGCCACCGCGCTGGCGCAGCAGGGCCTGGCGCTGGGTCTCGAAGACGCCACCCTGCACCTCGCCCACGCCGACGCGCTGAAGGAACTGGGCCGGCTCGACGAGGCCGACCGGGCGCTGCAGCAGGCGCTGGTGCTGGCGCCGCAGCGGCTTGACGTGCTCGGCAGCCTGCAGCAGCTGCGGCTGTGCCGCGACGGCTTCACGCCGGCCGCCGCGCTGGCTTCGGCGCGGACCTACGGCGACGCGGTGAACCGCCACGCGCCGCGGCCGGCTGCGCTGCAGCCGAGCCCGGCGGCCGGCCCGCGCGCGAGCCGGCTGCGGCTCGGCATCTTGAGCGGCGAACTCGGCTGGACGCCGGTCGGGCGTTTCATGGCCGGCTTCCTGCGCCACTACCCGCGCGAGCGCATCGAACTGACGCTGTTCTCGGATCGGCGCGCGGCGCCGGACCCGCTCGGCGAGGCCTTCCGCAAGCGCGCCCAGCGCAGCGTCGATTGCGCGGACTGGAGCGACGAGCGCCTGGCCGAGGCGATTCAGGCCACCGGCTGCGATCTGCTGCTGGAGCTGACCGGTCATGCCGGCGCCAACCGCATGCCGATGCTGTCGTGGCGGCCGGCGCCGCGGCAGGGCAGCTTTCTCGGCTACGCCGGCACCACCGGCGCGCCGGGGCTGGACTTCCGCATCGCCGACGCGATCACCGAGCCCGATGGGGCGGAGGCCTTCAGCAGCGAGCCGATCCTGCGTCTGCCGGGCAGCTACTTCTGTTTCGATCCGGCTTGCCAGCTGCCGCCGGTGGCGCCGACGCCGGCGCTGGCGAACGGCTACCTCACGTTCGGCTGCTTCGTGCAGCGGCCGAAGATCGGCGACCGCGTGCTGTCGCTGTGGATCCGGCTGCTGGCGGCGCTGCCGGCGGCGCGCATGCAGCTGCGTTGCCGCTCGTTCGGCGACCGGGCCGCGGCCGACGCGATGGCGCAGCGGATCGCCTCGCTCGGCGGTGATCCTGCGCGCTTCGATCTGCTGCCCTGGGGCGGGCGCGAGGACTTCCTTGCCAACTACGCCGCGATCGACGTCGGCCTCAACAGCTTCCCGTTCCAGCAGGCGACCAACCTGTGCGATGCCCTGTGGATGGGCGTGCCGACGCTGAGCCTGTCGGGCGAGCTGCACTGCAGCCGAATGGCCGACAGCATCTGCGCGGCGGCCGGGCTCGAGGGCTGGTGCCATCGCTTGGACGACGCGCTGCTGGCGGCGGGGATCGAGATGGCGGCGGATCCCGCGGCGCTCGATGCGCTGCGCCGCGGTCTGCGGCAGCGGGTCGAGCGCTCCGCGCTGGCCGACCAGTCCGGTTTCGCCGCGCGCCTCTCCGCGCTGCTGCTGGCCGCCTGAGGCGACCCGCCACGGCGCGGGCGGCCTCAGCCGCGGGCGCTGCCGCCGTCCGAGGACAGGTAGCCGTTCAACTCCTTGTCGGAGCGGGAGTCGCGCCGCCACGGGCGGCACGGGTGCTGCTGTTCGCCCAGGCTTTCGATGCCGGCGTGCACCCGGTCGCCCTCTTGCAGCCAGCGTTGCGGCTTCATGCCCATGCCGACGCCGGGCGGGGTGCCGGTGGCGATCACGTCGCCCGGGTAGAGCGGCATGCATTGGCTGATGTCGCTGATCAGGCGCGGCACGCGGAAGATCATCTGGCCGGTGTCGCTGTCCTGCATGCGTTCGTCATTGACGTCCAGCCACAGCCGCAGCGCGTGCGGGTCGGGCAAGTCGCCGCCGCACAGCAGCCACGGGCCGAGCGGTGCGAAGGACGGGAAGCTCTTGCCCTTGACCCACTGGCCGGAGCGCTCCAGCTGCCAGGCGCGCTCTGAGAAGTCGATGATCGCGGCGTAGCCGGCGACGTGCGCCATCGCCTCGTCCTCGGAGACGCACAAGGCCTCGCGGCCGATCACCACGGCCAGCTCGATCTCCCAGTCCACCTTGCTGTGGCCGGGCGGCAGCCAGAGCGGGTCGTTCGGGCCGCTGGCGCGGCAGGTCTTCATGAACAGCAGCGGCTCGGTCGGCGCCTGCATGCCGGCCTCGCGCACGTGATCGGCATAGTTCAGGCCGACGCCGACGATCTTGCCGCCGTCGCCGACACAGGGGCCGAGCCGCGTCTCCGCCGGCAGCAGCGGCAGGCCGGCCGGGTCGAGCCGCGACAAGGCCGCCAATACCTCGGGGTCGAGTCGCGCGCCGGAAATCTCCGGCACCACTTGCGACAAGTCGCGCAGACTGCCGTCCGCGGCCACCACGCCCGGCCGTTCCTGTCCCGCCAATCCCCAGCGCACCAGCTTCATGTCCGTCTCCCTTCGATCCTGAAAATCCTCGACACGTCGTGGTCAGTTGACAGTTGCCCGGCGCGTCCCCATTTTGCAGATGATTGCGGGCCAGGGGAACGCTCGGCGACTCGCCCCGGTCCATCGCGTAACGCAGGAGTGAACTGTCGATGACCAAATCCCGTTCTGCATTTGTGGCCGGCGTCTGTGCCGTGGCCTTCGCGATAGGACTCGTGCGGGGGCCGGCCATTCCGTCCGCCAGCGCGAGCCCGGCCGCGCCCGCCGCGGCCGCCGGCGTGGCAAGCCTGGCACCGGGCCGCTACGGCCTGCCGGACTTCGCCGACCTGGTGGACCGGGTCGGTCCGGCGGTGGTCAATATCAGCACCACCCAGCAGCTGGCCGGCGGACGGAGCATCGACCCGAACGATCCGCTGTACGATTTCCTGCGCCGCTTCGGCGTGCCGATCCCGGGCATGCCGCCGGGCGGCCGTTCGCCGAACCCCCACGGAGAAGACGGACCGCTGCGGCGCGGTATCGGTTCCGGCTTCATCGTCTCGGCCGACGGCTACGTGCTGACCAACGCCCACGTCGTGGACGACGCGACGACGGTGACGGTCAAGCTCAGCGACAAGCGCGAGTTCCAGGCCAAGGTGGTCGGCTCGGACAAGCGCACCGACGTGGCACTGCTGAAGATCGATGCGGAAGACCTGCCGGCGGTCAAGATCGGCGATGCGGAGCAGAGCCGGGTCGGCGAATGGGTGGTCGCTCTCGGCTCGCCTTTCGGTTTCGAGAGCACCGTCACGGCCGGCATCATTTCGGCCAAGGCGCGTCGCCTGCCGGACGAGACCTACGTGCCGTTCATCCAGACCGACGTGGCGATCAACCCGGGCAATTCGGGCGGGCCGCTGTTCAACCTGGCCGGCGAGGTGATCGGCATCAATTCGCAGATCTACTCGCGTTCCGGCGGCTTCATGGGCATCTCGTTCGCGATCCCGATCGACGTCGCGATGAAGGTCAAGGATCAACTGCGGCAGTACGGCAAAGTGCAGCGCGGCCGGCTCGGCGTGCTGATCCAGAACGTCGACCAGGAGCTGGCCCAATCCTTCGGTCTGCCGGACGCGACCGGCGCGCTGGTGGCGCGGGTCGAGCCGGGCAGTGCGGCGGAGAAGGCCGGCCTGCAGCCGGGCGATGTGATCCTCGAGGTCAACGGCGACAAGGTCGGCGACAGCGGCGAGCTGCCGCGCATGATCGGCGAACTTCGCCCGGGTACCCACATCAAGCTCGACGTCTGGCGCGACAAGCATTCCCGCCGCTTCGACGTGACGCTCGGCGCGATGGGCGACGAAGGGACACAGGCGCAGAGCGGCGGCGGCATGGACGCCGGCAAGCTCGGCGTCACCGGGCGCGCGCTGGCGGCCGACGAGGCCGAGGAGATGGGCGTCAAGGGCGGCATCGTGGTCGAAAAGGTCAGCGGCCCGGCTGCCAAGGCCGGCCTGCGCGAGGGCGACGTGGTGCTGGCCTTGAACAACGTGCCGGTCACCGGCATCGACCAGTTCCGCGAACTGCTCGACAAGGCCGGCAAGCGCTTCGCGCTGCTGGTCCAGCGCAACGACGCGCGCATCTTCGTGCCGGTGCGCATCGAGTGATCGAACCGCGCGGGTGACCGGTTCGCCGGCGCCCGCGCGCCTCCCCGGCCCGGCCGGGCGCTACAGCCACTGGGCCAGCGACACACCGATGCCGAACACCGTCTGGCGATGGTTGTAGTCGATCAGGGTCTCGCCGTAGCCGGTGAACACCTGCAGGTGCCCCTTGAAGTAGCCGCGAATCGGGAAGGCCCAGTCCAGCGTGGCGGCGCCGCGGCTCGGATGCACCCGCAGCGAGTGGCGCAGCCCGAGCGACACGACGTGGCCGTCGCGCTTCCAGATGCCGGTCACCTCGCCACGACCGATGTAGTCCTGGATGTCCCGGTTGTCGT
>JBNLET010000063.1:0-55113 GCA_050305135.1 Rhodocyclaceae bacterium
TCCGCTCCGCGTCTGTTCGAACTGCACACCGGCAAGGACGACGGGCATGTCAAAGGACGACATCTTTTTGAAGATCGACGGCGGTCGCCAAGGCCCCATCAGCGGCAATTCGCTGGACGCCAAGCACGCCGGCGAAATCGACGTGCTGTCCTGGGGCTGGGGCATGGACGGCAACCTCGACGCCCACGCCGGACGCGCGAGCCGCTCGACGGTGCATCACTTCGAGGTCTCGAGCCGCGCCTGCAATGCCACCACCGGACTGATCTCGGCGCTGCACAACAACGAGCCGATCACCAAGGCCGTGCTGACCGTGCGCAAGGCGGGCGGCCCGAGCGCACTCGAGTACCTGAAAGTGACGATGGAAAAGGGGCGCCTCGTGTCCTACCGCACCGGCGCCGGCGAGACGACGGAGGGGCCGACCACCGTCGACACTTATCGCATCGCGTTTCAGAAAATCCGTTTCGAATACCAGGATCAATCCAAGGGCGGTGGATCGAAGGGCACCTCGACCGCCGAAATCGAAGTGACGCCGGGCGCATGAACGGCGTCCGCAGACGGAAGACCAGATGAGCACACTGAAGGCGGCAGAAGAAGCGCTGCGAAGCGGCGATCCCGATCAGGCACTGAGCCAATTGCAGAACGCGATCCGCAGCGAGCCGGCCAAGGCCAGTCTGCGGACCTTCCTGTTCCAGCTGCTGTCGGTGCAGGGCAACTGGGAACGCGCCGCCAACCAGCTCGAGGTGGTCGGCGAACTGGACGCCACGGCGCTGCCGATGGTGCAGATGTACCGCGAGGCCCTGCGCTGCGAGGTGGTGCGCGGCAAGGTCATGGCCGGCAAGACCGCCCCGTTGCTGTTCGGCCAGCCCGAGGAGTGGATCGCGATCCTGATCGAGGCGCTGCTGAGCGAAGGCCAGGGGCGGATGGAGGACGGCGCCAAGCTGCGCGAGAAGGCCTTCGACCTGGCGCCGACGACGCGCGGCAGCATCAATGGCCAGCCGTTCGAATGGATCGCCGACGCCGACTCGCGGCTCGGCCCGATGTGCGAGGCGGTCATCAACGGGCGCTACTACTGGCTGCCGTTCGCCCGGCTGAACCGCATCGTGCTGGAAGCGCCCGAGGACCTGCGCGATTTCGTCTGGATGCCGGCCCATTTCGAGTTTGCCAACGGCGGCGAGACGGTGGGCATCATCCCGACCCGCTACCCGGGCTCGGAATCCGACCCGGATCCGCTGATCCGGCTGGCGCGCAAGACCGACTGGGTGGACGTCGGCGACGGCAACTACCACGGCCGCGGCCAGCGCATGCTGGCCACCAGCGAAGGCGACGTGCCGTTCCTGGAGGCGCGCGAGATCGTGCTCGAGGGCGTGGAACCCGAGGGCGCTGAAGAGGCTGGGCCGGAAGAGTCCTGAGCATGGCCGAGACGACGCCCCAGGACCGGCTGCAGCCGGCCCTGCTGGACCGCCTGACCGACAACGAACCGGACAAGAAGCAGGAGCCGCGCGAACGCCGGGTGCTGACCAAGAGCCAGTTGCGCGCCGCGGTGCTGCGCGACCTGACCTGGCTGCTGAACTCGGTGCAGATGGAGTCGGGCGAGGACCTGGAGGCCTATCCGGAAGTCAGGCGTTCGGTGCTGAACTACGGCCTGCCCTCGCTTTCCGGCGAGACCGCGGCGACGATCGAGATCGGCGACGTGGAGCAGGCCATCCGCGCGGCGATCCTGCGCTACGAGCCGCGCCTGCTGCCCGACAGCCTGAAGATCGAAGTGGTCGAGGACGGCAGCGTGCTCGACTGGCACAACATCATCAGCATTCGCATTTCGGCGCAGTTGTGGGCGCAGCCGGTGCCGCTCGAGATGCTGCTGCGGACCGAATTCGATCTGGAAACCGGGCAGGTGCACCTGCGGGACTCGAACTGATGTCCGCCGCCCCGCCAGGGCCGGCTCGCGGCGGCCCACCCGCCCGCATGCAACCAGGACGGAACTGACTTGGATCCCAGGCTACTGCGCTACTACAACCAGGAACTGCAGCATCTGCGCGAGATGGGTGCGGAGTTCGCCCACGAGTTCCCGAAGATCGCCGGGCGCCTCGGCATGGAAGGCATCGAGGTCTCCGACCCCTACGTGGAGCGGCTGCTGGAAGGCGTGGCCTTCATGTCGGCGCGGGTCCAGCTGCGGCTCGACGCCGAGTTTCCGCGCTTCTCGCAGCGCCTGCTGGAGATGGTCTACCCGCAGTACCTGGCGCCGACGCCGTCGATGCTGGTGGCCCAGGTCAGGCCGCAGATGGAGGAATCCAACCTGGCGCGCGGCGTCACGCTGGAACGCGGCACGGTGCTGCAGGCCAACGCCGGCAAGGCCGACGCCACCCAGTGCCAGTTCACCACCGCCCAGGACCTGACCCTGTGGCCGCTCGAACTGGGCGAGGCCAAGTACTTCTCGTTCGCACCGGATCTGCCGCTGAACACGCTGCCGGTCGGCAGTCGCATCAAGGGCGGGGTGCGGCTTCGGCTGCGCACCTCGCCCGGCATGAAGATGAGCGACCTCAGCCTGGATTCGCTGCGCATCTACCTCGGCGGCGCCGACGAGGTCGCCTACAAGCTGTACGAACTGATCGGCGCCAACGCCGTCGGCGCGATGCTGTGTCCGACCGGAAGGCCCGCCGCCTGGCACGAATTCGTTCCGGCCGAGCGCATCCAGCCGGTCGGCTTCGACGACGACGAGGCGCTGCTGCCGGTGTCGGCGCGCAACTTCGGCGGCTACCGGCTGCTGCAGGAGTACTTCGCGTTCCCGCAGCGCTACCTGTTCTTCCAGGTCGACGGCCTGCGTCGCGCGATGGCGCGCTGCGAATCGGAAGAGATCGACCTGATCCTGCTGTTCGGCAAGGGCGATGCGGTGCTCGAGAGCATCGTGGACGGCAGCAATTTCGTACTCCACTGCGTGCCGGCGATCAACCTGTTCGAGAAGCGCACCGACCGCATCCGGGTCGCCGACAGCGGCCACGAGCACCACGTCATCGCCGATCGCACGCGGCCGATGGACTACGAGATCTTCGACCTGACCGAGGTCAGCGGCTTCGGCGTCGGCGCCGACAGCGAGCAGCGCTTCGAGGCCTTCTACGCCAGCTACCACGCCTCCGGCGCGAATCCCCACGCCTACTACACGCTGCGCCGCGAACCGCGCATCTACTCGGAACGGCAAAAGCGCTTCGGCCCGCGCACCAGCTACATCGGCAGCGAGGTCTTCATCTCGCTGGTGGACCCCAGCGAGGCGCCTTACAAGGCGGACCTGCGCCAGCTCTCGCTGCAGGCGCTGTGCACCAACCGCGACCTGCCGCTGATCATGCCGCACGGTTCGGCCGCGAGCGACTTCTCGCTCGAGGTGGCGGCGCCGGTGAGCTCGATCCACTGCATCAAGGGCCCGTCGCGACCCTATTCCTCGGTCGCCAACGGCGCGGCGGCCTGGCGCTTCATCAGCCACCTGTCGCTGAACTACCTGTCGCTGCTCGACTCCAGTCCGCAGGAGGGCGCCGCGGCATTGCGCGAATTGCTGGAGCTGCACTCGCCCACCGAGGACGTCGCCAGCGCGCGCCAGATCGAGGGCCTCCGCAGCATTCGTACCGAGGCGGTACTAAAGCGCCTGCCGATGCCGGGACCCTTGTGCTTCGGCCGTGGCATCGGCATCACGCTCGAGATGGACGAGATGAACTTCGAGGGCGGCAGCGCTTTCCTGCTCGGCAGCGTGCTGGAGCGCTTCTTCGCCCGCCACGTCAGCGTAAACAGCTTTACCGAGACCACCCTGCGCTCGCTCGGACGGGGCGAACTGATGCATTGGAAGCCGCGATGCGGACTGCGCCCGATTTTCTGAACTTCATCCAGGCCCTCACCGAGGCGCCCTGGCACTACGACTTCTACCAGGCGCTGCGGCGGCTGGAATGCCTCAATCCGGACAAGCCCCGCATCGGCCGCGCGCTGCGGCCGGCCGACGAACCGGTGCGCCTCGGCCAGGAACCTTCGGTGTCCTTCGCCCAATCCTCGCTGGCTCACGTCGCCCCGGCCAAGGACGGCCGGCCGCCGCGGCTCGAGGTGCGCTTCTTCGGCCTGCTCGGCCCGAACGGGCCGATGCCGCTGCACATCACCGAGTATGCCCGCTCGCGCATCCTGCATGCCGGCGACCCGACGCTGGCACGCTTCCTCGACATGTTGCAGCATCGCTACCTGGCGATGTTCTACCGTGCCTGGGCCGATGCCCAGCCGACCGTCAGCCTGGACCGGCCGAAGCACGACCGCTTCGGCATCTGGCTCGGCTCGCTCGGCGGCATGGGGACGCCGGCGGTGCGCCGGCGGGACGCACTGCCCGACTTCGCCAAGCTGCATTTCATCAGCCTGCTGAACCGCCAGATCCGCAATGCCGAGGGGCTCGGCAAGCTGCTCGGCGGCTTCTTCCGCGTGCCGGTGGCGGTCGAGCAGTTCGTCGGCCACTGGATGCCGGTGCCGCCGGCCGAACGCTCGCGGCTCGGCGGCGCGTTCAGCCAGCTCGGCCGCAACATCGTGGTCGGCTCGCGGGTGTGGGATCGGCAGCACAAGTTCCGCCTGCGCCTCGGTGCGCTGACGCTGGCCCAGTTCGAATCCTTCCTGCCCGGTAGCGAGGGGCTCGAACAACTGGCCGCCGCGGTACGCAATTACCTCGGCCTGGAGTTCGCGTGGGATGCGAAACTGGTGCTGAAGGCCGACGAGGTGCCGGCCACCCGGCTGGGCGGCGCCGGCCGCCTCGGCTACACGACCTGGCTCGGTGAGCGCCGCAGCCGGGCCGACGCCGAGGATCTGGTACTGGATGTGGACAGGCTGGCGGCGCTGCCGGGCAGGCAGGCGCTGGCCGCATGAGAGGTCCGGCAACGGACGAGCCGAAGGACTGAAGAACGAGACGACGAGGGGCGAGCATGAGCGAGATCAGCCGGGTAGCACTATTCGGAAAACTGAACAGCCTGGGCTACAAGGCCATCGAGGGGGCGACGGTCTTCTGCAAGCTGCGGGGCAATCCCTACGTGGAGCTGGTGCACTGGATCCAGCAGATCGTCAACAACCAGGATTCGGACCTGCACCGCATCCTGCAGCACTACCAGGTGGACCCGTCGCGCATGGCGGCCGACATCACCAACGCGCTCGACCAGTTGCCGCGCGGCTCGACCTCGATCTCGGACCTGTCCGAGCAGATCTCGGACCTGGTCGAACGGGGCTGGGTGTATGGCTCGCTGATGTTCGGCGAGGTGCAGGTCCGCACCGGCCACCTGATCGTCGGCGGCCTGAAGACCAGCCGGCTGAGGAACGCCTTGCTGCAGATCTCGAAGGAATTCGACAAGATCAAGGCCGAGGATCTGTCCGACAACTTCGCCAAAGTCGTTTCCGGCTCGCCGGAGGAGCACTTGAGCGCCACCGACGGCTTCGCCGCCGGCGCGGCGCCGGGCGAGGCCAGCGGCGCGGTGGCGCCGGCGGCGATGGGCAAGCAGGAGGCCTTGAAGCAGTTCACGGTGGACCTCACCGAGCAGGCCCGCAGCGGCAAGATGGACCCGATCGTCGGCCGCGACGAGGAGATCCGCCAGGTCATCGACATCCTGATGCGGCGGCGCCAGAACAACCCGATCCTGACCGGCGAGGCCGGCGTCGGCAAGACCGCGGTGGTCGAGGGCTTCGCCCAGCGCATCGTCGCCGGCGACGTGCCGCCGGCGATGCAGGACGTCTCGCTGCTGACGCTGGACGTCGGCCTGCTGCAGGCCGGCGCCAGCATGAAGGGCGAGTTCGAGAACCGGCTGCGGCAGGTCATTGAGGAAGTGCAGTCCTCGCCCAAGCCGATCATCCTGTTCATCGACGAGGCCCACACGCTGGTCGGCGCCGGCGGCGCGGCCGGCACCGGCGACGCCGCCAACCTGTTGAAGCCGGCGCTGGCGCGCGGCACGCTGCGGACCGTCGCCGCCACCACCTGGGCCGAGTACAAGAAACACATCGAAAAGGATCCGGCGCTGACCCGCCGCTTCCAGGTCGTGCAGGTGGACGAACCGTCCGAGCACAAGGCGATCCTGATGATGCGCGGCGTGGCGACGATGATGGAGGGTCACCACAAGGTGCAGATCCTCGACGAGGCGATGGAGGCGGCGGTCAAGCTGTCGCACCGCTACATCCCGGCGCGCCAGCTGCCCGACAAGTCGGTCAGCCTGCTCGACACCGCCTGCGCGCGGGTCGCGATCAGCCTGCACGCGACGCCGGCCGAGGTGGAGGACAGCCGCCGCCGCATCGAGGCGCTGGAAGTCGAGGAGCGGATCATCGGCCGCGAGAAGGCGATCGGCATCGACGTCGCCGAACGCGAGACGCTGGTCAATGAGTCGCTGGCGGGCGAGCGCGAGCGGCTGGCCGGCCTGGAGGAACGCTGGAACAACGAGAAGGAGCTGGTTAACCGGATCCTCGAGCTGCGCGCCAAGCTGCGCGGCGATTCCGATCCGGTCGAGGGCACCGGCAGCGCGCTGGAGGCGGCCGCCGAGGCGGCCAAGGGTGCCGCCGCCCAGAGCGGCGAGGCAGCGCCCGAGGCCACGCAGGCCGCGCCGGCGGGACCGAGCGAGGAGGAGCGCGCCGCGCTGCTGGGCGAACTGCAATCCGCGCAGCAACAGCTCTCCGAGTTGCAGGGCGAGCATCCGCTGATCCTGCCGACCGTCGATTACCAGGCCGTTGCCAGCGTGGTGGCCGACTGGACCGGCATCCCGGTCGGCCGCATGGCCCGCAACGAGGTCGAGACCGTGCTCAAGCTGCCGCAACTGCTCGGCCAGCGCGTGATCGGCCAGGACCACGCGATGGAGATGATCGCCAAGCGCATCCAGACCTCGCGCGCCGGCATCGACAACCCGAACAAGCCGATCGGCGTCTTCATGCTGGCCGGCACCTCCGGCGTCGGCAAGACCGAGACCGCGCTGGCGCTGGCCGAGGCCTTGTACGGCGGCGAGCAGAACCTGATCACGATCAACATGAGCGAGTTCCAGGAAGCCCACACCGTGTCGACGCTGAAGGGCGCGCCGCCGGGCTACGTCGGCTACGGCGAGGGCGGCGTGCTGACCGAGGCGGTGCGGCGCAAGCCCTACTCGGTGGTGCTGCTGGACGAGGTCGAGAAGGCCCACTCGGACGTGCACGAGATCTTCTTCCAGGTCTTCGACAAGGGCTTCATGGAGGACGGCGAGGGCCGCTTCATCGACTTCAAGAACACGCTGATCCTGCTCACCACCAACGCCGGCACCGAACTGATCGCCGGCATGTGCAAGGACCCCGAGCTGATGCCGGACCCGGAGGGCTTGGCCAAGGCCTTGCGCGAACCGCTGCTGAAGATCTTCCCGCCCGCGCTGCTCGGCCGGCTGGTGACGATCCCGTACTTTCCGCTCTCCGACGAGATGCTCGGCAAGATCGTCGTACTGCAGCTCGGACGCATCCAGAAGCGCGTCGAGGAACGCCAGAAGGTGCCGTTCTCCTACACCGACGAGGTGGTCAAGCTGGTGGTCAGCCGCTGCACCGAATCCGAGTCGGGCGGCCGCATGATCGATGCGATCCTGACCAACACGCTGCTGCCGGACCTGTCGAAGGAATTCCTCAGCCGGCTGATGGAGGGGCGCGCGGTGGGCAAGGTGGAGGTCGGCGTCGCCGACAACCAGTTCAGCTACAACTTCGATTGAGCCGGCATGGCTGCGTGGCTCCGCGGCACGACACGCGATCGGCGCCTGGCGGCCCTGGCGGCCGCGGCGCTGGGCCTGGCACCGGCGATTGCATGGGGGATGTCCATGAGCAAGTTCTGCCTGTTCTCGGCAGTCGAGGGCGTGGTGCTCGATCACGGCGAGCCGGTCGCCGGCGCCAGCATCGAGCGCGCCTACAAGTGGGTCTGGAAGGACGAGCAGGGCCACGACGAGACCACCTCGACGCCGGACGGCCGTTTCAGCCTGCCGGAGATCCGCGGCAGTTCGTTCTTCGGCTCCTTCCTGCCGCACGAACCGATCGTCAAGCAATCCATCGTCATCCATCACGGCGGCAAGGACTACGAGGCCTGGATCTACGACAAGCGCAACTACGAGGTGAATGGCGAGCTCGACGGCCGTCCGATCCGCCTCCGTTGCGACCTGGCAACCGAGGACAAGGAAGGCGGAGAAATCTACGGCATCTGCCGCCTCGAATGAGCGTGGCGCGCATCACCCGCAGCACCCGGCCACAGTACTAGGAAGGAGACCGACTTGACCCAGCTTTCACCCAGCGAGGCGTCCCGCGTCGCGGCCGCCGTCTACGCCCTGCGCGAGTCGGGCGTCAGCGACGCCATCAAGGCGATGAAGAAGTCCGAGCGCGGCGCGCTGAGCCTGGACGGCCTGTTCCAGGTCGGCGAGGAGTCCCGTTTCGAGGGCAGTTCCGGCATGCTGTACCGACCGCTGAGCGGCTTCGGCTACATCGCCGCCGGCCAGGGCCGCTTCCAGGGCGACGTGCTGGTGGTCACCCGCGGCACGGCGAGCACGCCGGACTGGCTCACCAACATCAACGTCGCCGCCCAGACGGGACCGTCCGGCCACCTGGTGCATGGCGGCTTCAACCAGACCTGGAAGTCCTTCTCGCAGGAGGTGCGCGCCTTCCTGCGCGGCCGCAACCCGACCACGATCCACTGCGTCGACCACAGCCTGGGCGGCGCGCTGGCGACGCTGAACGCGGATTTCTTCTCGCAGGCCAAGGTCGGCAAGGTGATCGCCTACACCTTCGGCGCGCCGCGCGTCGGCATGCACTGGTTCGCCAAGAGCCTGACGCAGCGGGTCCGGAGCGACAACGTGCTGCGGCTGGCCCACCCGTCCGATCCGGTGCCGATGATCCCGCTCTTCCCGTACTGCCATGCGCCGAGCAACACCCCGGGCCTGACCGTGCCGGCCGGCGGCAGCGGCATCAGCGTCGCCGCCCACTCGATCAAGAGCAGCTACCAGCGCATCTGCGCCGACAAGGACTGGAGCGCATTCAAGGCCGCCGCCTCGGCGCCGCCGGAGCGCGACAGCGCGATCCAGTCCTGGCTCGAAAACCCCGCCAGTCTGAGCGGACTGCGCACGATGTCGTCCGAGTTGCTGGCGCTGACTGCGCGCGCACTGCGCTGGCTACTGAAGAAGGCCGGCCAGCTGGCGGCGGCGGCACTCGGCACCGGCCTGACGGTCGGCGCCACGCTGATCGACCAGTTCGCCTGGCTGCTGCACCAGGGAGCCTCGCTGTCGGCCCGGTTCGGCCGCTGGGTCACCGCGCTGATCCGCGCCATCTTCAAGTTCCTCGGCCGCACCGTGACCACCGGCATGGACCTGACCCAGGCCTTCCTGCGCTGGGTGCTCGGCATGTTGTTCCAAACGCTGTCCTCGCTGGCCGGCCGCGCACTGTCGCTGGTAGGCGGTTGAGGCACGGCAGCGGCCCGCCATGAACGAACGCAGCGAGGAAGTGATCCTCGAATTCCCGGAAGCCATCGCGCTGGCCATGCGCCTGCACCGCGAACGCCAGCACGAGGCGGCGCGGGCGCTGTACCGGCAGTTGCTGGAGGCCGCGCCGGACCACCCCGACCTGCTCCACTACTACGGCATGCTCGAGTGCCAGAGCGGCGCGGCGGAAGACGGCATCGTGCTGATCCGGCGGTCGATCGCGCTGGTGCCCGACTTCGCCGACTACCACGTGAACCTTGGCAACGTGCTGATGGAACAGGGACGCATCGACGAAGCCGAGCCGGAGTACCGGCAGGCGCTCGAACTGGAACCCCAGTGCGCCCGCGCCTGGAACAACCTGGGCGCCATCCACCGCCATCGCAAGGACGACGAGGCGGCCGAGGCCGCCTACCGCAAGGCCATCGAGCTGGATCCGAAGCTCACCAACGCGCACAACAACCTGGGCCTGATCTACTGGGAGCGCGGCGACCTGGAGCACGCCATCCAGTGCTGCGGCAACGCCATCGGCATCGATCCCGAAGACCCGGACGGGCACCGCTTCCTCGGCATCCTGTACGCCACCCACGGCCTGCACGACAAGGCCGCCGAGGCGTTCAGACGCTGGGTCGAGATCGACTCGGACAATCCGGCGGCGCGGCACCATTTCGCGGCCTGCAGCGACGAACCCAAGCCGGCACGGGCCAGCGACGAGTACGTCAGCTACACCTTCGACCGCTTCGCCGCGAGCTTCGAGGAAAAGCTCCGCAACGACTTGCACTATCGCGCGCCGGACCTGCTGCAGGAAATGCTCGGACGGCGGCTGCCGACCCCGGCAAGACAATTCGAGGTGCTCGACGCCGGCTGCGGCACCGGCCTGTGCGGTCCGCTGGTAGCCCCCTGGAGCCGCCGCCTGGTGGGCGTCGACCTGTCCGGCGGCATGCTTGCCCAGGCGCAGGCCAAGGGCTGCTACGACGAGCTGGCGCAGGCCGAGCTGACCGCCTACCTGCGGCGCGCGAGCGGCGCCTACGGGCTGATCCTGTCGGCCGACACGCTGTGCTATTTCGGCCCGCTGGAGGCCGTCACGGCAGCCGCCTTCGACGCACTGGCGCCCGGCGGCACGCTGGCCTACACGGTGGAGAGCATCATCGACCCACGGCCGGACGAAACCTCGCGCCTGACCGCCAGCGGCCGCTACCAGCACAGCGCGGACTACGTGCGCGCAGTGCTGGCGGCCGCCGGCTTCGCCGAGATCGCGATCGAACAGGCCCATCTGCGCCTCGAAGGCGGCCATCCGGTCGAGGGGCTGGTGGTCGCCGCCGCCAAACCGCAGCGCTGACAACGGGAGAACGACATCAGCGACGAGACTTCTGCCGAACAGCCGGACCCGGCCGCGCTCACGCTCGAAGAGGCGATCCGGCTGGCCCTCGGCATGCATCGCGAGGGACGCCTGCAGGATGCGGAGATGGTCTATCGGCGCATCCTCGAGGTGTTCCCGGAACATCCGGACGTGCTCCACTTCCTCGGCCTGCTGAAACATCACAGCGGCAAGCAGCAGGAGGCGGCCGAGCTGATCCGCCGCGCCATCGCCCAGGTGCCGGACTTTCCCGACTACCACCTCAATCTGGGCAACGTGATGGTCGAGAGCCACGACATCCCGGCGGCGATCGAGGAATACCGCCGGGCGCTCGAACTGCGGCCGGATTTCGCCAGCGCCTGGAACAACCTCGGCACGATGCAGCGCTACACCGACCGGCACGAGGAGGCCGAGCGCGCCTATCTGAAGGCCATCGAGCTGGATCCGGAACACGTGGACGCGCACAACAACCTCGGCTCGCTGTACTCGGACCAGGGCGATGCGAAGCGGGCCACCGACTACTTCTGCCGCGCGATCGTGCTGCAGCCCGACCACCCCGACGGCCACAAGCTGCTCGGCGTCGCCTGGTATCTGCTGGGCGAGACCGCCAAGGCCGCCGAGGCATTTCGCGAATGGCTGCGCATCGACCCGGACAACCCCGAGGCCCAGCACCTGGTGGCGGCCACCAGCGGCGGGCCGCCGCCGGAGCGCTGCAGCGACGCCTACCTCGAATACACCTTCGACCACTTCGCCTCGAGCTTCGAGCAGAAACTGGTCAGCGCGCTGAAATACCGCGCACCGAAACTGCTGCACCAGGCACTCGAAGACCGGCTGCCGCCACCGCAGCGCCAGTACCGCATCCTCGACGCCGGCTGCGGCACCGGCCTGTGCGGACCGCTGCTGAAGCCCTGGGCACGTGAGCTGGTCGGCGTGGACCTGTCCGGCGGCATGCTGGCGGAGGCGCACAACAAGCAGTGCTACGACCGCCTCGAGAAGGCCGAACTGACGGCCTGGCTGGCCGCCAATACCGACAGCTTCGATCACATCGTGTCGGCCGACACCTTGTGCTACTTCGGCGCGCTGGAGGCGATCATCGGCGCCGCCGCGGCAGCCCTGAAGCCCGGCGGAACGCTCGCCTTCACGGTCGAACGCATCGACGACACGGACACCTCGGCCGCGCACGAGATCGAGCCGAGCGGCCGCTACCGCCACCGCGCCGACTACGTGCGGCGCTGCCTCGGCGGACAGGGCATGACGGACGTCGAGCTGAGCGAGGCGGTGCTGCGCCACGAGGGCGGTATCGCGGTGCCCGGCCTGGTCGTGCTGGCGCGCCGGGCCTGAGCGGGACGGGACGGCGATGGCGAGCGCAAACGACGAAGCCGGCGAGATCCTGCGCTGTCTGCGGGACGGCATCGCCGATCTCAGGCTCGACAAGCAGGAACGCGGTGCGCTCGCCGAAAGGCTGGCCGCGCTCGCCGCCGACGAGGAGATGCTGCGCCGAAGCCGCAACATGGCGTTCGAACTGGCGCGCGAGCGCCTGGCCGCGGGCGACGATGCGATGGCGCTGCTGGCCTGGCTGGAACGGGTCGCTCGCACCATCGACAGCGCGCGCAGCAGGCCGCAGCCGAGCTGCACCGAGGCCTGGTTCAGCCCCGGCGAGGACTGCCTCGAGGGGGTGATCGGGCTGTTCCGGCGGGCGTCTGCGAATGTCCGCGTGTGCGTGTTCACGATCGCCGACGACCGCATCACCGAAGCCATCCTCGCCGCCCACCGGCGCGGCGTCGAAGTTCGCGTCCTGAGCGACGACGACAAGCGCTTCGATGCCGGCAGCGACGTCGAGCGGCTGGTCCGGGCCGGCATCGAACTGCGGCTCGACCGCAGCCCGGCCCACATGCACCACAAGTTCGCGATCTTCGACGACCGGATACTGGTCAATGGCAGCTTCAACTGGACGCGCAGTGCCAGCCGCGCCAACGAAGAGAACCTGCTGCGGACCGACGATCCGGCCGCGGTGACACCCTTCGTCGAGCGCTTCGAGACGCTGTGGCGCCGCTTCGCGCGCTGAACCCGGCCAGCCATGATAAGTTTCGCGTGCCCTACCGTTTCGCCGGAGCCGAACAGCGCCGTGACCACGATGCCGCCCACCGCCACCGCCCGTCTCTCCACCCCCCGGCGCGCCGTGCCGGCGGGCCTGTGTTGCGCGCTGCTGCTGTCCGGCTGTCTCGGCTTCGGCAGCAGCGTGCCGCCGCCCAGCTACGCGCGCTACAACGAGTACCTGCCCTGCGCCAACCGCATCGGCCGCTGTTTCGAGCTGAAGATCGGCGGCGCCGAGGTGCAGGTCATCGAGGACGAGAAGCGGCAGGCGGAGCTGGCCGGCATGGCCGGCAAGGTCAGCTACGAGATCAAGGATCTGTACTGGGAGGTGCCGGCCCCGATCGAGGCTGCGCGCGCGTTCGAGCTGGCACTGGCCCCGGCCGGCGACGGCAAGGCGATCCTCGGCGAGCAGCGCAAGCAGGCCGAGATCACGGTCTGGGCGCTCGGCGCCGAAGACGGCGGGCCGATCCGCGGCAAGGCACAGGAGGCCGCGGCGATCGCCCGCGAGCAGGCACTGCTGAAGACCGAGGCAGGCGGCAGCGGCGCCAGCCTGAAGCCCGGCCGCTACGTGTTCGAGGTGCGCTACCTCGGCAAGCTGGACTGGGACCGCAAATTCGTGCTGCTGACGCTGCGCTGACGCGGCACCGGCGACGGGCCGGCCGCTTGCCGCGGGCGGCGCCGCAAGGTTCGCCGGGCGGCGAAGCGGGCTGCCCGCCGGGGCGAACGTGCCAATGAACCATTTCCTGCGATAATCTGTGGTTTTCGGCTCCGTGCGGTGCGCCCGCGCGGGCCGGCCAGACACCGTGCCGATCCGGCGCGGGCGGAACGATGGGCTCGAACACCGGACAATCGAAGCGCTCCATGGAAAACTCCGGCATCCTCCGGGCGACCGAATGCGTCGTGCTGTTCGCGGACATCGCGGACAGCTCGGTGCTGTACGAGCGCATCGGCAACGAGGCCGCGGCCAAGCGCATCAACCGCTGCCTGAAGGCGATGCAGCGGGTCGTGATGCATTCCGGTGGGCAGGTCATCAAGCTCACCGGCGACGGCTTGATGGCGGTCTTCGACAAGGCCGACGCGGCCTTCGAGGCGAGCACCGCGATGGGCATGGAACTGGACGAGCTGCCCTCGGCCGGCGAGCACCGCATCGAATTCCGCATCGGCTTCCAGCAGGGTTCGGCGGTCAGCACCGGCAGCGACCTGTTCGGCGAGACGGTCAATATCGCGGCACGCTTCTGCGAAGTCGCCTCGACCGGCACCGCGGTGACCTCGTCCGAGACCGCCGTGCAACTGTCGCGCCACAACCAGCGCAAGCTGCGCAAGATCCCGCCCCGGCCGCTGAAGGGCATCAACCGCAATTTCGATCTGCTGGAACTGGTCTGCGACGACTTCAGCAAGGTCACCGCGGTGTTCGCCAGCGTGGACTTCTCGGCGCTCAATCCGGCCACGCTGGAGCTCACGTTCCGCGGCGAGTCCCGTACCCTGGACGAGGGCGCGCACCGCATCTCGATCGGCCGCGACCCGGCCGCCGACTTGGTGCTGACGAGTACCCACGCCTCGCGGCGTCACTGCGTGATCGAGGAACGCAGCGGCAAGTTCGTCGTCATCGACAGCAGCAGCAACGGTACCTTCGTGTTCGAGGAGGGCGGCCGCGAGCTGCGCCTGCGGCGCGAGGAACTGGTCCGCGACGGCCACGGCTGGATCACCTTCGGCCGTCCGCGGGGTCCAGACGTGGACGAAATGGAATACCGCTACCTCGGCTGACGCGCGCCGGCCCTACAGCCCGCGCACTGCGAAGATCCCCGGCGCGTTGCGCCAATAGCCCTGGTAGTCCATGCCGTAGCCGAACAGGAAGCGGTCGGCCACGTCGAGGCCGCTGAAGTCGGCACGCATGCCCGGATAGGCCTTGCGGTCGTGCAGCTTGTGCACCAGCACGGCAGTACTGACGTCGGCCGCACCCTCCTCCTTCAGATAGTCGACGATCGCCGCCAGCGTATGCCCCTCGTCGAGGATGTCGTCCAGCACCAGCACGTGGCGGCCGTCGAGTTTCTGCGTCGGACGCACGCGCCAATCGAGCAGCGTGCCGCGCGTCGCCATGCCGTAGCGGGTGGCGTGCAGGTAGGCCAGCTCGAGCGGAAAATCGAGCCGCGGCAGCAACCGGCCGGCGAAGATCACGCCGCCGTTCATCACCACGTAGACCAGTGGATTGAGCTTGCGGTAGCGCTCGGTGAGGGCCTCCGCCATGCGGTCGATCGCCGCCTCCACCTGCTCGGCCGTGCACAGGCAGTCGGCCTCCTCGCGCGTCCTGCCAATGTCCTGAAGATTCGTTGCCATCTCTTTCCCGCCCCTGCCTGCTGCGCTCAATGCCCGTCGAAACTCAACAGCGTGAAGACCTCGATGCCGGCTTCCGACATCCGGCCGGAGCCGCCCAACTGCGGCAGATCGATGACCGCCGCCGCCTCGACGACCCGGGCGCCGAGCCGGGACAGCAGACGGGCAGCGGCCAGCATCGTGCCACCGGTCGCCACCAGGTCGTCCACCAGCAGCACGGCCTGCCCGGCCCGCGCCGCGTCGGCATGGATTTCCAGCGTCTGCCGACCGTATTCCAGCGTGTAATCCTCGGTCAGCGTCTCGTAGGGCAGCTTGCCCTGCTTCCTGACAGGCACGAAGCCGGCCCCGAGTTCGAGCGCCAGCGCCGAGCCGACGATGAAGCCTCGGGCATCGATACCGGCCACCAGCTCGACGCCGAGCGACCGATAGCGCGCCGCAAAGGCCGCAATCACTTCGCGGAAGGCGGCGGCATCCTGCAGCAGCGGCGTGATGTCGCGGAACTGGACGCCGCTCTGCGGCCAGTCCGGAATCGTGCGAACTCGCTCTCGCAAGTCCTCCGGCAAGCGGTTCACCTGGGCCTCCCGGCATTCGACGATGCCGCCATTCTAAGCCATGCCGCGGCGCCGAAGCGGCCCGGCGCACGCCCTAGTCCTGCTCGAAGACGGCGATCCACTCGTCCAGTCGAGCCAGCAGATGCGCGCGCTGGTCGCTGGTCGCGGCGTTGACCACCGCCACCCACATGCGAATCGCGTCGGCCTGCTGGGCATCCAGCCGGGCCGCCACCTCGGGCGCCCGCCCGCTGCGCCAATCGGCGAACCAGTGCTGCAAGGCCGCTCCGTGGTCCGCCATGCGCAGGGCCTCGATCAGCTTGCGCTCGCGCCGCGCCCGCTCCGCCAGCCACAGCCGCGGCTCGAAATCGCGCACCGCCGGCGACGCGCGTACCAGCTCCATCTGCTGCGCCGTCGCCGGGCCGAGCCAGTCCTCGATCGCCTCCTCGATGCGTTCGACTCGAAAGCGGCGTTCGCGCTCGGCGTCGCCGACGCCGATCTCGTCGGCGAAATCCTCGCGCCGCGAACGCAGACGCCCTTCCATCCGTTCGATCTCGTCCTCGGCAAAGGGTGTCATGCGGCTGCCGAAGGCCAGCGCCAACCGCTCGCCAATCTGCCTGACGTGGTCCTGCACCGAGGCGACGACCCATTCTCCGTCGGCCTCGCTCACCTGGCCGGCGAGCCGGCGCTTGGCCTCGCGCAGCATCGCCGCCAGTTCGTGGCGTGGTCCGTCGCGGTGCCATTCCAGCACCTCGTCGGCGGCCCTGGACAGTTCCGCCCGCTGCGCCGGCGGCAGGTCGATCGCCCGATTGATCCACAGCACTGCCAGCGTCGAGGCGTGGGAATAGGCGATGGACAGCGCACTGCAGGCGCCGACGGAGAGCAAGACCAGCACCGCCAGCCATCGGCTGCAGCTGCGACGGAAGAGATCGATGGGCTGTGCGCGCAATACCGGCTCCGCTGAGGCTCGCGAACGAGAATACCGCACTCCTGCCGATTCACCCGCTCACGCCCCGGCGCTCGCGAGCGGCAGGCTGCGGCCCGGCTCGCAGCGCGGCGTCCCCGTCCGGCGTTGCGGACAATATCAATGTCCGGCGCGGCCCATGTTAAAATTATTCGTTATGGCTTTGATTGCCCTTGATTCGGGAGAAAATTTGTGAATCGCTCGCTGCTTGCCTCCATGCTGATGACACTGGCGATCGCCGCCTGTTCCAAACAGGAGCCGCCCGCCCCCGCCGCACCGAAGGCCGAGGCACCGGCTGCGGCGCCCGCTCCGACGGCCGACGGCGGCGGCCAGCAGAACTACCCGCCCAACACCGGCAAACTGGTCCAGGTCATGCACGCCGGCGGCTACACCTACGGCGAGGTCGAAGGACCGAACGGCCAGCGGATCTGGATTGCCGGCGGCCACATCGAAGCGCAGCCCGGCGACCTGGTGCAGTGGGGCCAGTTCGCGGTGATGCACAACTTCACCGCCAAGTCGATCAACAAGACTTTCCAAGACATCCTGTTCGTCAATTCGTGGGGCAAGCTGGATGGCCCGATGGCCCAGGTCGCCGCCCACGGCGCGCCTCAGGGGCATCCGGCCACCGGCGGCCAGGGTGGCGGCGGCGCGGTGGCCGCCGGTGCGGCGCACAGCGGCGTCGTCAAGAGCACCACCACGGCCGGCGGCTACACCTATCTGGAGGTGGAGCAGGACGGCCAGACCACCTGGATCGCGGCACCCGAGACCAGCGTCAAGGTCGGCGACACGGTGAATTGGACCGGCGGCATGACGATGCGCAACTTCACCGCCAAGTCGCTCGACCGGACCTTCGACCAGATCGTTTTCGCCGGCGGCGTCTCGGTACAGTAGATCGCCGGCCCGCGCCACCACCGGAAACGGGCCGTCATCGACGGCCCGTTTCCATTTACGCCGCCACGATCCGATGCCGGCTTCATCCCGGCGCCGAAGCTGACTATGCTAGGCAAGGGTGCACAGCTCGGGATGCGCCCGGGGGAAGTGGCATGCAGGACATCTTCGTCAGCTACCGGCGGCAGGACAGCCAGAGTGCCGCCGGCCGCCTGAGCGACCATCTGCGCGACAATCTGCCTGGCATCAGGATCTTCCGCGACGTCGAAACCATCGATCCGGGCGTGGATTTCGTCGATGCCATCGGCCGCGCGCTGAAGACCTGTGCGGTGCTGATCGCGGTAATCGGCCCGCGCTGGCTCGATGCCCGCGATGCGGCCGGACGCCGCCGGCTGGACGACGCGCACGACTACACGCGGCTGGAAATCGCCAGCGCGCTGGGGCGCAAGGACGTCCGCGTCATTCCGGTGCTGGTCGAGGGCGCCGAAATGCCGTCCGGCGCCGACCTGCCGGGCGACCTGGCGCCGCTGGCGCGCCGCAACGCGATCGAACTGAGCGACAAGCGCTGGGACTACGACGTCTCGCAACTCGTGGCGACACTGCGTCCGCTGCTCGGCGTAGCGGAACCCCGCCCGGCACCGCCGGGCGATGGCGCCGCCACCCGGCCGGGGAAGCGCGGCAGGCGCTGGGCGGTGGCCGCCGCCGTGCTGGCGGTCGGCGGCGTGGCGCTGCTGACGCAGGAGGACGGCACGCCACCGCTGCCGACGCAGCAGTTGCTGCCGCAGCCGGTGCCGCCAACGACGCCGCAAGTGCCGGCCACATCGGTCGCAGCACTGAACCTGAGCGGCGTCTGGGCCGACAGCGAAGGCGGCCACTACGACGTCTTGCAGCAGGGCAGCCAGCTCATGGTTCGCGGCAGCTCGCCGGACGGCATCGTGCTCGGCCAGGGCGGCCTGCAGGGCCAGGTCGGCTGGATGACCTACACGCTGAACGGCTATCCACTGAACGCACGCTTCGCGGTCGCGCAGGACGGCAACAGCCTCGACGTGCTGGTCAACGACCCGTCCACCGGCGAGCAGACCCGCCTGCAGATGTGGCGCGCGCGCTGAGCGCAACGCCGTTCATGTCCTGCCGGCGCCCGGCCCGGCCTCGTCCTCGCCCGGCGCGATGACGGTGGCGGACAGACTGTGCCCGCTCTCCAGATCCTCCAGCACCACCGCCAGCGCATTGGTCGAGATCAGCACCTCGACCAGCGACAGCAGCAGCGACGCCGCCAGGCTCAGCATGCTGGCCGCGAACAGCCACTGCCCGGCGAGCATCCAGCCGGCGAACAGCGCCAGCATCGAAAGACTGCAAAGCAGGAAGCTGGCCACCGCCACCGACTGCATGTACTTGATCAGGCTCACGCGCCGCTTCAGGCCCGGCAGCTGACGGCTCACCACCGGCGCGCGTGGATCGCGCGAGGCGTGCAACTGCCGGATCACCTGCGCCAGCGTCAGGAAGCGGTTGGTATAGGCCAGCAGCAGCAGCGAAATGGCAGGGAACAGCAGGGCGGGCGTCGTGAAGTCCATCGGTCTCGCTCCCGGTCGGCGGCACGCGAAGGCGGCCACGGTAGGGCATTTGCCCGCTTCGTGGCCGCGCCTGCGATGTCGGCGGCAGGCCGTCCGTGCTCAGGCGGCCTGTTCGCGGTGGTGATGCAGGTCCATCTGCGGGAACGGGATCGAGATGCCGTTCTCGTCGAAAGCCAGCTTCAGCTTCTCCTTCAGCTCGCACATGACGTCGAAATAGTCGCCCGAGGCGACCCACGGCCGCACGTGGATGTCCACACTGCTGGCGCCTAGCTCGGCAACGCCGACGAACGGCGCCGGATCTTCCAGTACCCGCGCCTCGGCCTTCAGCACCGACTCGACGACCTGCTTCGCCTTGAGTATGTCGTCGCCGTAGCCGATGCTCATCACCAGATCGATACGGCGCTGATCGCGGGCGGAATAGTTGGTGATCACCCCACTGTAGATGGCACCGTTGGGAATGACGATCTCCCGGTTGTCCGGCGTGCGGAAGGTCGAACTGAAGATGTTGATCTTCTCCACCACCCCCATCGTGCCGGCGGCCTCGACCACGTCACCGGTCCTGAACGGGCGGAACACGATCAGCATCACGCCGGCCGCGAAATTCTTCAGCGAATCCTGCAGCGACAAGCCGATCGCGAGTCCCGCGGCACCGATGATGGCAACCAGCGAGGTGGTATCGACTCCGAGCCGATTCAGGGCGGCCACCACCACCAGCAGCACCAGCAGACCATGCAGGATCGACAGCACGAAATGCACCAGCATCTCGTCCATGCCCCCCCGCCGCAGCAATTTGCCGGCAACTGAAACGATCAGTTTCGCAGCCCAGCGACCGAGCAGGAAGATCGCCACCGCCAGTGCGATGTTGATCACCCAGGGCCACAGATAGACATCCACCCAGTTGCTGCTTGCGAGTCGTTCCTGCATCGAGACACCTCCTGCTTGTCATTGCCAATGCCAGACGGCAGCCTGCAGCTTATGTTGCCGCGCAACATGCCGCAAGCCGGGAAGCGCCCCGATCACCGCCGGCGCAAAAGTTTTGCCGCAGGCTGCCGTAGTTGCGATTTCGCTGCCGCTGATCGGGACCATGGGTGGCCTACGAGCGTCGCAGGCAGGGAGAGGGCAAAGGGGAATCGTCCCGAGGAGACACACACGACCTTGCTGCTAACCGCATTCTCGATCGTGCTCGCCTGCGGCCTGCTGGCGTGGGCTCTCGGCCTGCGCCGGCAGCTGGCCGCCGCGCGCGGCGAATCGAAGGCGAACGGCTCGCCGGAACAGGCCTTGCGCGAGCGCAACCAGATCCTGCAGACGATCATCGACAACATCCCCGGTGGCGTGACTTTGTTCGACCGCCGGATGCAGATGGTGGCCTGCAACCGCATGGTGGCCGAGCTGCTCGATTTCCCGCCCGAAATGTTCGCCGGCGAGCGGCTGCCGAGCTTCGAGGAACTGGTCCACTACAACGCCGACCGCGGCGAATACGGACCGGGCGATCCGCGGCAGCAGGTCGAGCAGATCGTGCGGCGGGCACGCGAGCTGAAGCCCCACTGTTTCGAGCGGCAGCGCCCCAACGGCCACGTGCTGGAGATCCGCGGCGCGCCGCTGCCGGACGGAGGCTTCGTATCGATCTACACCGACATCACCGAGAGGCGCCGCACCGAAGCCGTGCTGGAACGCCGCAGCGCCTACCTGCAGGCGATCCTCGACCAGATGCCACAGGGGGTGTCGGTGTTCGACGAGAACCTGCGGCTGCGCCACTGGAACCGCAAGTTCATCGAAGTGCTCGAGCTGCCCGACGAGATCGTGGCCGAAGACGTGGCCTTCGAGGCACTGATCCGCATCCCGGCGGCGCGCGGCGAGTACGGCCCCGGCGACGTGGACGCGCTGGTGGCGGCGCGCCGCGAGCTGGCCCTGCGCTTCGAGCCGCACCGCGTCGAGCGCACTCGTCCGAACGGGCGCACCCATCTCGTCGAGGGCCGGCCGCTGTCGCTGGACCAGCGCGTTGCCGGTTTCATCACCACCTACACCGACCTCACCGACCGGACCCGGGCCGAGGCCGAGCTTCGCGCCCGCAACGAACTGCTGCGCACGCTGATCGACAACATGCCCGGCGGCGTCACGCTGTTCGACGGCGAGCTGCGGCTGGTGGCCTGCAACGACGCCTTCCGCCAGTTGCTCAATTTTCCCGACCATCTGTTCGAGGACAAACCCACGCTGGAGAGTCTCTACCGCTTCAATGCCATGCGCGGCGAGTACGGCGAGTGCGACGTCGAGGCCAAAGTCGCCGAACTGATGGCGCGGGCGCGCCAGCAGGTGGCCCACGTCTTCGAGCGCATCCGCCCGGACGGCACGGTGCTGGAAATCCGCGGACTGCCGCTGCCCGGCGGCGGCTTCGTGACGATCTACACCGACGTCACCGAACACAAGCGCGCCATCGAGGCGGTCGAGAAGCTCGCCCACCGCGACGCGCTGACCGGCCTGGCCAACCGCTACACGCTGGAGGCGCGCCTCGACCAGGCCCTGGCCGAGGCGCGGCGCCACGGCCACAAGCTGGCACTGATGTTCATCGACATGGACAACTTCAAGGCCATCAACGATTCGCTCGGCCACGACATCGGCGACGAATTCCTCAAGGAGATCGCCGGCCGGCTCGAAAACTCGGTGCGCGACAGCGACATCGTGGCGCGGCTGGGCGGCGACGAATTCGTGCTGGCGCTGACCGAGCTGGCCGGCACCTCGGTGCTGGCGCCGCTCGCCGGCAGCCTGCTCGAGACCCTGTCGCGCCCGATCAGGCTCGGCGGCCAGGAGATCGTGCCGTCGGCTTCGCTCGGCATCTGCGTCTTCCCCGACGACGGCCGCGACCGCGGCACGCTGATGAAGTATTCGGACGTGGCGATGTACTCGGCCAAGACCGCCGGCCGCAATGCCTACCGCTTCTACGATCCGGCCATGACCGCCGCCGCCGACGAGCGGCTGCGCTTCGAGGGCGCCATGCGCCAGGCGCTGGCGAACGAGGAATTCGTGCTCCACTTCCAGCCCAAGGTGGAGGCCGGCGGCGGCCGGCTGGTGGGCTTCGAGGCGCTGCTGCGCTGGCAGCGGCCGGACGGCTGGCTGGTGCCGCCGTTGCGCTTCATCCCGCTCGCCGAGGAAACCGGCATGATCGTGCCGATCGGCCGCTGGGTGCTGCGCAAGGCCTGCGAAGCGCTGCAGGGCTGGCGCGAGGCGGGCGCGCCGGACATCTCGATGGCGATCAACCTGTCGGCGCGGCAGTTGCGCAGCGACGAGTTCGTGCACAACGTGCGCGAGGTGCTGCTGAACACCGCGCTGCCGCCGCACCTGCTGGAACTGGAAGTGACCGAGAGCGTGGCGATGGACGATCCGCAGCTGACCGTGCGCCAGCTGCGGGCGCTGAAGGGGCTCGGCGTGGTGCTGTCGATCGACGATTTCGGCACCGGCTACTCCTCGCTCGCCTACCTGAAGCTGTTGCCGATCGACCAGCTCAAGCTCGATCGCACCTTCGTCAAGGACATCGAGGAAGACCCCAACGATGCAGCGATCTGCGCCGCGACGATCGGGCTGGCCCACAGCCTGGGCTTGGCGGTGGTGGCCGAAGGGGTCGAGACCCAGGCCCAGGCCGACTACCTGGCCCGGCTGCAATGCGACACGATGCAGGGCTACCTGTTCAGCCGCCCGCTGCCGGCGCGCCAGGCACAGGCGTTGATCGACAAGCCGGGCCGGCGCAGCCGCCAGGCTCGTCAATAGCGCAGGAACGCGGTACGACGCTCTTCCCACTCGCGCTCGTCGGCGCGCGCGATGGCGTCGAGGTCGGCCGGTTCGGCCTCGCCATCGTCCACCCAGCGGCGCAGCAGGTCCGAGCCGTTGATCAGGTCGATCGCCAGCCGCTCGTGCTCGTACTCGTAGGGAAAATCGCGCCACAACGGGTAGTCCGGCACCAGTTCGCGCAGCGCCTTGAACGCCAGCGCCTGCAGGCGCCAGGGCCTGAAGGCCGCATGATCGTAGTGGGCCGGATCCTCGACGTGGATCTGCAGGCCGCGGCACAGCGCGCCGGCGTGCTTGTGGAAGGTCGGCTCGAACCAGCACTCGCGCAGCCGGCAGCCGCCCAGCCAATGCGGCGCAAGCGCCTGCATCCGCGCCAGCAGCGCGGCCGCGTCCAGGTCCGGCGCGCCGAACAGCTCGAGCGGGCGCGTCGTGCCGCGCCCCTCCGACAGCGTGCAGCCCTCCAGCATCACCGTGCCGGCGTAGCAGCGCGCCATCGACAGGTTCGGCGCATTGGGGCTCGGGTTGATCCAGCTCCGCTCGCCGCTCGGCCAGCCGAAGCCCGGGCCGGCGGCGGGGCGCCAGCCCTGCATCTCGATGACCCTCAGTTCGACGTCGAGTCGCAGCCAATCCACGAACCACGAGGCCAATTCGCCCATCGTCAGGCCGTGGCGCATCGGCAGCGGCCCGGCGCCGACGAAGCTCTCCCAGCCAGGCCGCAGCAGCAGGCCCTCCACCGGCCGGCCGGCGGGGTTCGGCCGGTCCAGCACCCACACCGCCTTGCCGTGCTCGGCCGCGGCCTCGAGCACATAGCGCAAGGTGGTGATGAAGGTGTAGATGCGGCAGCCCAGGTCCTGCAGATCCACCAGCAGCACGTCAAAGTGCGACATCATCGCGTCGCTCGGCCGGCGCAGCTCGCCGTACAGGCTGAAGACCGGGATGCCGAGCGCCGGATCGACGAAATCCGGCGACTCCACCATGTTGTCCTGCTTGTCGCCGCGCAGCCCGTGCTGCGGCCCGAAGGCGGCGCAGAGCCGCAGCTCCGGCAGCCGCGCGAGCGCGTCCATGGCGTGGCTCAGATCGCGCGTCACCGAGGCCGGATGGGCCAGCAGCGCGGCGCGCCGGCCGGCCAGCGGACGACGCAGGGCGGCATCGCCGAGCAGGCGCTCGAGGCCGGTAATCACCGCTGTCGCCCCGCCGAGGCCCGTCGCAGCCGGCAACGGAAGGTTTCGCGACGGTGGAAGTCGGGCCGGCCCGGCCCATGCGCCAGGGCCCAGTAGCCGACGACCCCGTCCGCCCCCTCCACCACCGCGCTGAGACCGCAGTCCAGTTCATCGGCCGCCGGCAGCAGCTGCGGCGGGACGTCCACCGCCAGCGACAGCCCGCCCGCGCCCACATGCAGCGGCAGCGGCGCGGGTCGCGGCCGCCGCTCGCAGCGCGCGCGGTAATCCGAAAAATCGTAGACCGCCGAGCGGCCGTCCGGCGAGAAGTTGAATTCCCGGTAGGCGGCCTCCCCCGCCGCGGCAACGAAGGCTTCGAAGCAGGTGTGGCGCCACAGCCCGTTGGCACTGCCGCCGCCGACCGGCGCCGACAGCCGCAGCGCGGCGGCCGGCGCTTCGATGCGATAGTGGAGGCGCAGGCCGCCGTCGGCGCACCAGGCTGCCGACACGGCGAGCCGCGCCACCTCCAGCGGCGGGTTGTCCGGGTGGGCTTGCAGTTGCAGCGCTTGCGGCTCGGTCATCGGCTCGAATTCGGCGGAACGGCCGCCAATGTACCGCAAAGTCCTGCGCCGGCGGGCCCGCGTCGCGCCTTTAGTGGCGCGGCAGCCGGTCGGTCGAACCGCGCCCGCTGGGATGCGCATACATCATGCAGCGCCGGGTACCGTCGGCCCGTACGCAGCGCATCGCGGTCTCGGCGCAGGCCAGCAGCAGGTCGGCGCGAGTGCCGTGCAACGGCGCGCAGGACATGCCGATCGAGGCGGTCAGGCGGAACTCGTGCTGGCCGAAGCGTACCGGCTTGTCGAGCGCCTCAAGCAGCGCATCGCCGATCGGCGCCAGGTCGTCGGGCGTCGCCAGATCCTCCAGCACCACCGCCAGCGCCTCGTCGCTCCACACCGCCACCGCGTCGTCCGGCCGCAGCACCGAGCGGATGCGCTCGGCGATCTGCCCGACCAGGCCCTCGCAGACCTGCGAGCCGAGGCTGCGCTCCATCTCGCGCGCCCGATCCAGTCCGACCAGCAGCACTCCGACGTTGCGTCCACGCCATTCGAGCACCGACAGCCTCGTCGCCAAGTGGTCCGAGGCGGCCCGCGCGTCCGGCAACTGGCGCGCCCGGCCGACGCCGCCGGACGCATCGCGCGCACGGCGATCGCGCACCAGCAGGACCCGGCCGCGCTTGCGCCCGCGCGACTGGATCAGTGTCGAGATCACCGCCACCGTGCGCTGCGGATCAGGGTCGCCGTGGATGCGGCACTGGAAGCCTTCCTGGACGAACGGGCCGTCGAGCAGCGTGCGCCGGCCCTCGCACTGCAGGATCTCGTTCGCCCGCCGGCCGGCCAGCGGACCTTCGTGGGCCGTCCTGCACATCAGCCGCATGGCGGTATTGGCCCGCTCGACGACGCCGTCCGGCGAGATCACCATGAGTCCGTCCGAGATCGACTCGATGATGGTCTCGAGGTCGTCCCTGGACACCACCGTCTCGGCCAGCTCTTCCGCCATCCGGTCGAAGGCCGCGCCCAGATCGCCGATCTCGTCGTGCCCCCGGTCGCGCACGCGGGTCCCGAATTCGCCCTTGCCGAGCCGCGCCGCCGCCGCACGCAGGTCGTCGACCGGCCGCGTGACGCGGCGCGACAGCCACCAGCCGCCGGCCAGGGCGACGCTCATCGCCAGGCCGCCGAACAGCAGCATCAGTTTGCCGTAGTGTTCCGCGAAGGCGAGGGAGGCGCTGCGGTAGGCGCGCAGCTCCGAGCGCTCGCCGTCGAGCGCGCGAGCCACCTGCGCCTCGATCTCCGCCAAATGCTTCCGGCTGTCGGAGATCAGCGCATCGCGCGTGTCCCGGCCGGCGCCGGCGGGCAGCTCGGACAGTGCGCTCAGGTCGCCGATCAAGGCATTCGCGCGCAGCTTGATCCGACCGGCCAGCTCGCGCTCCTCCGGAAACATCTTGCGCACCAGGTCGAAGTAGTCCTCCATACTGCGTTGCAGCGGATAGGGATCGAGAATCTCCGCATCGGTGGGGCGCTGCTCGTCCGCGCCGACCACGCGCAGCGTCAGGCGGTTGGCCTGGATGCGGATCTCGTGCAGCGCTTCGAGCACCGGCTGAGTGCGCGTCATGGCCGCGGAGAATTCCTGCTCGATCGCGTTCATCGCATGCAGGCCGAAGCCGCCGATCCCCAGCAGCAGCGCCGCAATGGCCAGATAGCCGAGCAGGATCTGGTTCTTCAGCCGCATCGTCGTGCAGCCCCGGCGAAGCGCCATGCCCGTCGCTCGATCGATATGCCGTTCGGCTGCGGACGGTCCGCAGGCGGCTTGCGAACGCCGCCCGCGGCTCCGGGAGCCTTGTCCGACACAGGTCCGGCCTGGCGAAGATTCGTCATCTGAGAACTCGGTGCACCCGGCGGGCGCCCATCGCGCGCCGGATTTTCATTCTAATGGCGCCCGCCTGGGCCGGCAGCACAAGAGGGTCACGGCCGAGGACAAATCGGCCCGGGCGCCGACGCGCGGCGCTAGACTCGGCGACTGCAAGCACCCGAGGCGTGAAGATGATCCCGATCCGATACGTGGAGCCGGTCTTCCGGCCACCCAGCGAAGCCCGCTCGCTGATCCTGCCGGTCACCGACGGCTGCTCCTGGAACCAATGCACCTTCTGCGAGATGTACACCGCGCCGCAGAAGGCCTTCCGGCCGCGCGACCAGCGCGAGGTGCTGGACGGCATCCGCGCGGTGGGCGAGCGCTTCGGCAGCGACGTGCGCCGCGTCTTCCTCGCCGACGGCGACGCGCTGGTGCTGTCCACGCGCCGGCTGCTGGCGATCCTGCAGGCGATCCGCGAACAGTTGCCGGCGGTGCGCCGGGTGTCCAGCTATTGCCTGGCGCGCAACCTGGCGCGCAAGAGCGTCGCCGAGCTGGCCGAACTGCGCGCGGCGGGCCTGACGATGGCCTATCTCGGCGCCGAATCGGGCGACGACGAGGTGTTGCGGCGGGTGAACAAGGGCGAGGACTTCGCCTCGACGCGGGCGGCGCTGGATAAGCTCGGCGAGGCCGGCATCACCCGCTCGGTGATGATCCTGAACGGTCTCGGCGGCCAGTTGCTGAGCGCCCGGCATGCCGACAACTCGGCCCGCCTGATCAACGCCACCCAGCCCGAGTACCTGTCCACGCTGGTGGTGAGCTTCCCGCAGGGCGAGGCTCGCCTGCGCGCGCATTTCCCCGACTGGGCGCCGCTCGACCTGCCGGCGCAGTTGCTGGAACTGGCGCGCTTCGTCGGCGGCCTGGAGCTCGCGCGCACGGTGTTCCGTTCCGACCACGCCTCCAACCGGCTGGCGCTGAAGGGCACGCTGGGCGCCGACAAGCCGCGCCTGCTGGCCGAACTGCGCGCGGCGATCGAGGATCCGGCCTCGGCGCCGCTGCGGCCGGCGTGGGCGCGCGGCCTCTGATTGGGGTCTTCCCCGGCTATCCGGCCGCCATCGCGGCGGGTATCTTTGCGGCAGAGCGTCGCCCAGTCGATGCCGGGAGGAGATGATGAACAAGCACGAGCACATCGCACCGATGCTGGAGCGGCTGCGCGCCGGCCATGCCGGCAAGGTGGTCAGCGCCGCCGAGGCGGTGCAACTGATCCGCAGCCACGACACGATCGCCACCGGCGGCTTCGTCGGCATCGGCTTCGCCGAGGGCATCGCGGTGGCGCTGGAGGAACGCTACCTGGCCGAATGCGAGGGCAGCGCCGACGGCCAGGGCTTTCCGCGCGAGCTGACGCTGGTGTATGCGGCCGGCCAGGGCGACGGCAACAGCCGCGGCCTCAACCACCTGGGCCACAACGGCCTGATCAAGCGCGTCGTCGGCGGCCACTGGGGCCTCGTGCCGCGGCTGCAGGAACTGGCGGTGGCCGACCAGATCGAGGCCTACAACCTGCCCCAGGGCGTCATCACCCACTTGTTCCGCGACATCGCCGCCGGCAAGCCCGGCACGCTGACCCGGGTCGGGCTGGGCACCTTCGTAGACCCGCGCCATGGCGGCGGGCGGATCAACGCCGGCACCACCGAAGAGATCGTCCGGCTGATGGAGATCGACGGCGAGGAATACCTGTTCTACAAGGCCTTCCCGATCCACGTCGGCATCATCCGCGGCACCACCGCCGATCCGGACGGCAACATCACGATGGAGAAGGAGGCGCTGACGCTGGAGGCGCAGGCGATCGCGATGGCGGCCCACAACAGCGGCGGCATCGTCATCGCGCAGGTCGAACGCATCGCCGAGCGCGGCAGCCTGTCGCCGCGCCAGGTCAAGATCCCGGGCGTGCTGGTGGACTGCGTGGTGGTGGCCGAGAAGCCGGAGCACCACCAGCAGACCTTCGCCGAGCCCTACAGCGCGGCCTTCGCCGGCGAGATCCGGATCCCGGCCACCAGCGTGCCGCCGATGGCGATGTCGGAACGCAAGATCATCGCCCGCCGGGCGGCGCTGGAACTGTCCACCAACGCGGTCGTGAACCTCGGCATCGGCATGCCCGAGGGGGTCGCCGCGGTGGCGGCCGAGGAATCGGTCATCGATCTGCTGACGCTGACCGCCGAGCCCGGCGTGATTGGCGGCATCCCGGCCGGCGGCATGAACTTCGGCGCGGCCGTGAACACCGACGCGATCATCGACCAGCCGAGCCAGTTCGACTTCTACGACGGCGGCGGGCTCGATCTGGCGGTGCTCGGGCTGGCCCAGGCCGACATGGCCGGCAACCTGAACGTCAGCAAGTTCGGCCGCCGCATCGCCGGCGCCGGCGGCTTCATCAACATCAGCCAGAACGCGAAAAGGGTGGTCTTCGTCGGCACTTTCACGGCCGGCGGCCTGGACGTGGCGATCGAGGACGGCGAACTCAGAATCCTGTCGGAAGGCAGCGCGCCGAAATTCGTCGAGCAGGTCGAGCATCGCACCTTCGCCGGCTCGGTGGCGGTCGCCCGCGGCCAGCCCGTGCTGTACGTGACCGAGCGCTGCGTGTTCCGTCTCGGCGCCGAGGGCATGGAACTCGTCGAAGTGGCGCCGGGCATCGACGTCGAGCGCCAGATCCTCGCGCAGATGGGCTTCCGACCGATCATGCGCGGCGAACCCGCGCTGATGGACCCGCGCATCTTCGTGCCGGGCCGGATGGGACTGCGCAACGATCTGACCGAGATTGCGCTCGACGAGCGGCTGCATTTCGACCCCGAGCAGAACCTCTTCTTCGTCAACTTCGAGCGCCTGCACGTCAAGCGGCGCGAGCAGATCGCGCGCATCCGCGAACTGGTCGAGGCCAAAACCGCATCGATCGGCCACAAGGTGCCGGCGGTGGTCAATTACGAGTATTTCGAGATCGAGCCGGAGCTGCTCGACGAATACGTCGCGATGGTGCAGGACGTCACCGAGCGCTTCTACAGCGGCGTCGTGCGCTATGCCACCAGCGGCTTCGCACGCATGAAGCTGGGCGAGGCGCTGGCCGGCCGGCACCTCAAGCCGCAGCTCTACTCCACGCTGCGCGAGGCCAGGGACGCGCTGGGCAACTGATGGCCTTCCAGCAGACCCTCGCGTTCACCAGCCGCGGCCGCGGTACGCGCGATATCACGGGCGAGGTCGACGAGGTGGTGCGGGCCAGCGCCATCGAGTGCGGCATCGCCAACGTCTGCGTGCAGCACACCTCGGCCTCGCTGACGGTGACCGAGAACGCCGACCCGGACGTGCGGCGCGACCTGGAGACGATCCTCGCCCGGCTGGCGCCGGACGGCGATCCGGCCTACCGCCACGACCTGGAGGGCGACGACGACATGGCGGCGCATGCCCGCAGCGTGCTGACCGACGTCTCGCTGACGCTGCCGGTGGCGAACGGTCGGCTGCTGCTCGGCACCTGGCAGGGCGTGTTCCTGTGGGAGCACCGCAGCCGGCCGCAGACGCGGCGGGTGGTGGTGACGGTGATCGGCTGAGGCCCAGCCCCGCCCGGCGTCCACGGCACTCTCGATCAGCACCGCCGCAATCAGCCGCCGGTCCAGCGCCAACCAGACCAGCACCGGCATCAGCGTCGGCAGCGGCAGGAAGCCGAGCCGGTAGGCGGCGGCGGATCGTCGATCGATTCGACCGCCGGCTCGAAACCGGAACGCCTACGCGAGCCAGCGTGCCCGCACCGGACGCGTAGATCGTGGCGCTCGCGCTGACGCGCCGGGGCGGCGGATGCGGTTCGCTGCGCGGCGGGCCCGGCCGCCGGTACTGGCGCAGCGCGCGTTGCGATCTAAACTGGCAGCGTGCCCGCCCGGCGGACACCGACAATGACAAACAGGACAGTACGGCGGCATCGCTGGCCGAGCGCCGTAGCCGGTCCGCCGACAGGAGGTCACCCATGAAAGGAAGATCGATTCGCGCCTGCCTGCTGCTCTTGGCCTCGCTGCTGGCCGTGCCGGCCGGCGCCTGGGAACTGCAGTGGTTCGGCCAGTCCGCCTTCAAGATCACCAGCCCGGGCGGCAAGGTGATCCTGATCGATCCGTTCATCACGAACAACCCGAAGACGCCGGACGAACTGAAGGATCTCGCCAAGCTCGGCAAGGTGGACCTGATCCTCGTCACCCACGGCCACGGCGACCACGTCGGCGATACCGCCGCAATTGCCGCCACCAGCGGCGCCCAGGTGGCGATGAATGCCGACATGGGCCAGACCTTCGGCACGCTCGGCATCGTGCCGTTCAAGCAGTTGATCCGCTTCAACAAGAGTGGGCCGATCCAACCGCTCGAAGGCATCACGGTGACGATGGTGCATGCCGAGCACAGCTCCGAAGTCGTCTATACCGATCCGGCCAGCGGCGCCAAATCGGTCCATCCCGGCGGCGAACCGGCCGGCTACATCGTCGAACTGGAGGACGGCTTCAAGATCTATCACGCCGGCGATACCGGCGTCTTCGGCGACATGAAGTTCATCGGCGAGTACTACAGGCCCGACCTGAGCCTGCTGCCGATCGGCGGCCACTTCACGATGGATCCGGCGCACGCCGCCTACGCGGTGAACAAGCTGCTGCACAGCAAGAAGGTGATCCCGATCCACTACGGCACCTTCCCGCCGCTGAAGGGCACGCCGGAGGCGTTCAAGGCCGCGCTGGGCGACAGCGGCACCGAGGTGGTCGTGATGGCGCCGGGCGACGTGCTGAAGTTCTGATCGCCGAGGCGCCCGGCCGATGTCGGCGCTGCTGCTGGTGATGCTCGGCGAGGCCGCGGTCTTGCTGACATCGGCGCTGCTGGCGCTGCGGCAACGCCGCGGCTGGGTGGCCGTCGCGCTGCTGCTGGCGGGCGGCTGCGTGGCCGTGCCGGGTGGCGCCGCGATGCTCGGCGAATTGACGAACGGCCACATCCGGCCGGCCGAATCGCTGCCCTGGCTGGCGATTCCGTGGGCGATCGCGGCCGGGCTGGTGATGCGGCGGCGCGCCGCAGCTGCTGCCGCAGTACCGCCGCTCGACGCGATCCGGGTGGCAGCGGCGCGGATGGCGAACGATCGCAGCGGCGCACCGGCCCGCTCGATCTTTCTGTCCTATAGGCGCAGCGACAGCCAGGACGTGGCAGGACGCATCTACGACCGCCTGATCCAGCATTTCGGCGACGAACACGTCTTCAAGGACGTGGACAGCATTCCGCTGGGCGTCGATTTCCGCCGCTACGTCGGCGACCAGGTCGCCCGCTGCGACGTGCTGCTGGCGGTCATCGGGCCGCACTGGCTGGCGGCGAGCGAGCAGCGCGGACGACGGCTGGACGATCCGCGCGACCTGGTCCGGGTGGAGATCGCGTCGGCATTGAAGCGCGACATTCCGGTCGTACCGGTGCTGGTCGGCGGCGCCGCGATGCCGGCCGAGGAGGCGCTGCCGGCCGAGCTGCGCGAGCTGAGTTTCCGCCACGGCATCCCGGTCAGGCCGGATCCCGACTTCCACAGCGATGTCAGCCGGCTGATCGAGGGCCTCGAAGCCCATCGCTGAGCCGCGCGGCCGCGGCCTGCCGCTCAGGTGCCGCGGCGCATCAGCGTGGACTTGCCGAACAGGCTTTCGATCAAGTCCACGGCCAACTCGGCGGTCTGGTTGCGCACGTCCAGCGCCGGGTTCAGCTCGACCACGTCGAGCGAACCGAGCCGGCCGCTGTCGGCGATCATCTCCATGCACAGCTGTGCCTCGCGGTAGGTCGGACCGCCCTGCACGGCGGTGCCGACGCCGGGCGCGATGCTCGGGTCGAGGAAATCCACGTCGAAGCTGACGTGCAGATGGGTATGGCTGTCCACCAGTGCCAACGCCATCTCCATCGCATCGCGCATGCCCATCTCGTCGATGTAGCGCATGTCGAACACGTCGAGCCGCGCGGCATGCACGCGCGCCTTCTCGTCGATATCCACCGAGCGGATACCGATCTGGCGGAAGGCGTCCGGCCGCAGCGCCGGCACCTGGTCCGACAGGCCGGTCAGCTCGGGCGGGCCGTCGCCGCACAGGCAGGCCACCGGCATGCCGTGCAGGTTGCCGCTCGGCGTCACCTCGCGGGTGTTGAAGTCGGCGTGGGCATCGAGCCAGATCACCCGCAGCTTGCGACCGGTGGCGCGGCAATGCCTGGCCACCGCGCTGGTCGAGCCGATCGCCAGCGAATGGTCGCCACCGAGCAGAATCGGCAGCCGCCCGGCCTGCAGTTCGGCCAGCACCGCGTCGTGCACGCTGCCGCACCAGGCCGCCACCTCCGGCAGATGGCGATAGCCGCCGGACGGCGGCAGCCACGGATTGGCGGGGCCGGCCAGGTTGCCGCGATCCGCCACGGCCAGCCCGCGCGCCGCCAGGCGCTGCGCGATGGCCGCGACGCGCATCGCTTCGGGGCCCATCGAGGCGCCCCGGCTGCCGGCACCGATATCGGTCGGCGCGCCGATCAGACTGAGCCTGCCGTACATGTTTCGCCCATCCGGACCTGACACGCATCCAGTCTGGCACAAGCCGGCCCGTACGGGCACGTGACGGCGCGCCCAATGAAGGCTAGTCTCTTGCCATGACCCATCGCCGCGAAGTCCTCAAGCGCCTCGCCGCCCTCGCCTGCGCAAGCTGGCTCGCGCCCGCCAGGGCCTTGGCGACCGGCGGCAAGGACAGCACCTACCTGTTGGTCGCGTCCGAGCGGATGGGCGACCCGCGCTTTCGCGAAACGGTGCTGGTGGTCACACAGCACGGCCCCGGCGGCCCGCTCGGCGTGATCCTGAACCGCCCGACGCGTTTCAGTCGCGGCGACGTCCTGCCCGGCATCGAGGCCATGCCCGACAAGTCCGAGCCAGTCTTTCACGGCGGCCCACTGGAAGCCAACACGCTTTACTACATGGCGCGCTTCACGGTGGCCCCGCCGGCGATGCTGACGCTGGCACCCGGCGTCTACATGGGCCGCGACCTGGCTGCGCTGGCACGCATCATGGAAGCCGGCATGAGGCCGGCGGCGCTGCGGATCTACGCCGGCTATGCCGGCTGGGCTCCCGGCCAGCTCGAGCGCGAGATCGCGCAGGGCTCTTGGCACGTGCTGCCGCTGGACGCGAAGGCGCTGTTCGAGGACGACACCGGGACGCTCTACCCGCGGCTACTGGCCCGCACCCAACTGATTTCCGCCTGACGCGCACGATGACGGTGCCCGCCGCCCGGCAGCTCCGATCCGCCGCCGCGCCGGCGCCGGGTCGCTCGATGACGGGCCGGCGGCGCTGAGCATGGCCCCGATCGGCCGCCTGCTGGTACTGGCGCTGGGCACCTCGCAACTGGTCTGCTGGGGCATTTCCTACTACCTGATCTGCGTCTTCGCCGATCCGATCGTGGCCGACACCGGCTGGTCGGCAGCCCAGGTGCACGGCGGCTTCTCGCTGGCCCTGGTGGTGATGGGACTGGTCTCGGGCAGGGTCGGCCGGCTGGTCGATCGCCACGGCGGCGCGCCGGTCATGAGCGCCGGGTCGCTGTGCTGTGCCGCCGGCTGCACGCTGCTCGCCACCTGCCACGGCCTGCCGCAGTACTACCTGGCCTGGCTGCTGATGGGCCTGGCGATGCGGCTGTTCCTCTACGATGCCGCCTTCGCGTCGCTGGCACGCATCGGCGGCAGCGCGGCGCGCGGCCCGATCGCGCGCATCACGCTGCTCGGCGGGCTGGCCTCGACGGTCTTCTGGCCGCTCGGCCACTGGCTGGCCGCGGCGCTCGGCTGGCGCGGCGCGCTGGGCGTCTACGCCGCGCTGTCGCTGGCCACGCTGGCACTGCACCTGCCGATTCCACGCAGCGTCGCCGCGCCGCGGGCCGCCTCGCCGGCGACAGCGCCCGCCGCCGCCGGCAGACGCCACGCCACCACCTGCGCCTGGCTCTATGCCTGGATCGTCAGTGGCGCCGGGCTGCTCAATTCCGCCATGTCGGCGCACATGATCGGCCTGTTGGCGGCTCTCGGCCTCGGCACCGCGGCGGCGATCGAAGTGGCCGCGCTGCGCGGCGTCGGGCAGTCGGCGGCGCGCCTGGTCGAAGTGCTGTTCGGCCGCCATTGGAATGCCGCGGGCCTGAACCTGGCGGCGGTGTCGCTGCTGCCGCTGGCCTTCCTGGCGGTGGTGCCGGCGCCGGTCAGCATCGCGGCCGGGCTGGCGTTCACGATGCTCTACGGCGCCGGCAACGGCTTGGTCACGATCACCCGCGGCAGCCTGCCGCTGCTGCTGTTCGAAGCGCATGTCTACGGCAGCCTGGTGGGCCGCCTGCTTGCACCGGGCTTCCTGTTCGCGGCCGCCGCGCCAATGGCCTTCGCCTGGCTGCTGCAGGCCGGCGGACCGCGGGCGGCGCTGTACGCGGCACTGGCCGTCGCACTGTCGATGGCACTGGCCTCGCTCCTGCTCCGGCACTTGGTCGGCGCTTCGAGCGGCATCGCCCGGCCGGCGGGAACACCTAAAGACCGGACGAATACGGCCGATTGAGTGACATTAGGTTTCTCGGCCGGCGAGGACAATGGTGTTCAACAGGCAGGATTTCAAAGACGCATGGAGGGCCGCCCGCGCGACCTTCACCTGGCCGCTGTTGTTCACCATCGTCGCAATCACGCTGGTCGTCGGGGGCCTGTTCTGGCTCGGCGGCCACGCCGACCCGCGTTATCGCGCCTCCTGTGCCGAACCCGGCGACGCCGGCTTCCTGATGTTCTTCCTGTCGATCCCGGTGGTCGGCGTCTGCGGCATGGTGGGACTCGGTGAGGGCGTGCAGTGGGGCCGGCTGCGGCCGCAGCACCCGGCGCGCGCACGCGGCCATCTGCGCCGGGCTGCGGTGCTGCTGGGCATCGCGCTTGCGACCTGCATCGCGGCAGGCATCGGCTTGCTCGGGCTGTGCCACCTGATCTGAACCGCTGCCGCGGCGCAGCATCGTAAGCACTTGTTGTGACGGCAACAATTGCGCGGCAAAGCGGCGCTAGAATCCGGCTCCCGAGTTCACCGCCGACTGCATTGCCCGATGGCCCGCAGCCCCATCCCGAGACTGCTGCCCAAGTCCCTCGCCTACCTGGCGGGCACGCTGCTGTTCGCGCTGCCCTGGTGGACGCAGCACGAATACGGCCGGGTCACGATCGACCAGGTGCTGTACCACTTCGGCTTCGGCGCCGAAGCGCTGTTCTCGTCCGATCCTGAACTGGCGCGGCGGCTGCTGTGGCAGGTCGTCCTGCCGGCAGCGATGGCCGCCATCGTGCTGCTCGCATGTGACGCCGTGATGACGGCTGCCGCCCGCCGCAGCGCCGGCGAGCACGCGACGACGGGCGGGCTGCCGCGACGCCTGCTGCGCTGGCGGCCGCACCTGCTGCTGGCCGTCGGCGGGCTGCTGTACTTCGGCCACAGCTTTGCGCTGGTCGACTACGTGCGCAGCTACTACGGACCGGATCTCTTTTCGCGCGAATACGCCGACCCGGCGGCGGTGGCGATCGACGGCAGCGACACCCGCAGCCTGGTGTTGATCTACGTCGAGAGTCTCGAGAACACCTACTCCGAGCGCGCACTGTTCGGCCACGACCTGCTGGCCCGCCTGAACCGGCTGAAGGCACACGGCATCTCGTTTCGCAACTACCGCGAGAAACCCGGCGCCCACTTCACGATCGCCGGCATCGTCGCGACCCAGTGCGGCATCCCGCTGCGCTCGCTGGCGATGTTCGGCGGCAACGACCAAGGCGAAAAACTGTCCCGCTTCCTGCCGCAGGCGCGCTGCCTCGGCGACATCCTGCACGACCGCGGCTACGCCAACGTCTTCCTGAACGGCTCCGACCTGGCCTTCGCCGGCGTCGGCAAATTCTTCCACGACCACCATTACGACAAGGTGATGGGACGCAAGGAGTGGCTGGCCCTCGGCGCCCGCGAAAAGGACATGGGCGGCTGGGGACTGCACGACGACGACCTGTTCGAGCGCGCTCGGGCGGAGCTCGACCGGCTGGTGGCGGCCGGCCGGCCGTTCAACCTGAACGTGCTGACGATCGACACCCACCACCCCTACGGTCATCTGAGCCGCAGTTGCGCCGAGCGCGGCGTGACGGACTTCGAAGGCATCGTCGAGTGCAGCGCCGACCAGGTGGCCGCCTTCGTCGAGTACATCGTCGAGCGGGGCTGGCTGGACCGGATCGCGGTGCTGGTGCAGGGCGACCACCTGGCAATGGGCAACACCTCGTACCAGAAGCTGATCTCGGAGCCGAACAGGACGGTCTTCAACCTGCTGCTCGGCGGCCCCGGGCGGCTGCGCAAGAACACCGAGGACGTGACCCATTTCGACATGCTGCCGACGATGCTCGAACTGATCGGGCTGCGGGTCGAGGGCGATCGCGCCGGCCTCGGCTATTCGGCCATCGGCGCGCCCCCGGCCGGCCGCCCGACCGACCGCATGGCGCGCATCGACGCAGTGCTGGCGAACCGCTCGCCAAGCTATCTGCGGCTATGGGAGGCCGAGCCGCCGATCATGCCGGCCGCCCGTCCGGCACCGGCCGACGCCACGCTGGGCCACGCCGGCGAATTTGACTTTTGGCCGGGTGCGGGCTAATTTCGCTGCTGATATAGCGCCGATTTGAACATCAGCTTGCGGGCGCTCAACAAGTACGGCTAAAGCGAGGGCAACCCGGTCCGAGCCAATAGCCGACCGGGTTTTGCTTTCTGCGGGCCGCCAGGCGCGCCCGCACAGGAGTGGCAGCAACAATGAACAAGGCCTCCTCGGTAGGCATCGTCAGTCCCAGCCGGGCGAAGTTCGACACCCCCCTGACCCTCCGCTGCGGCGCCACGCTGCCGGACTTCGAACTGGTGTATGAAACCTACGGCACGCTCAACGCCAAACGCAGCAACGCAGTGCTGGTCTGCCACGCGCTGTCCGGCTCCCACCACGTCGCCGGCCGCTACGCCGACCAGCCCGACAACCTCGGCTGGTGGGACAACCTGATCGGCCCGGGCAAGCCGCTCGACACCGACAAGTTCTTCGTCATCGGCGTCAACAACCTGGGCGGCTGCTACGGCAGCAGCGGTCCGCTCAGCCCCAACCCCGCCACCGGCAAGCTGTGGGGCGCCGACTTCCCGTTCGTCACGGTCGAGGACTGGGTCGAGTCGCAGGCCCGGCTGGCCGACCATCTCGGCATCGACCGCTTCGCCGCGGTGGTCGGCGGCAGCCTGGGCGGCATGCAGGCCATGAACTGGGCGCTGCAGTACCCGCAGCGGATCGGCCACGCGGTGGTGATCGCCTCGGCACCGAAGCTGACGGCGCAGAACATCGCCTTCAACGAGGTGGCCCGGCAGGCCATCCTGAAGGACCCGGATTTTCACGGCGGCCACTACTACGAGCACGGCGTGGTGCCGGCCCGCGGCCTCGCCCAGGCGCGCATGGTCGGCCACATTACCTACCTGTCCGACGACTCGATGGACGAGAAATTCGGCCGCCGGCTGCGTCACGGCAAGCCGATCTACAGCTACGACGTGGAGTTCGAGGTCGAATCCTACCTGCGCTACCAGGGAAAGAAATTCTCGACCTTCTTCGACGCCAACACCTATCTGCTGACCACCAAGGCGCTCGACTACTATGACCCGGCCGCCGACCACGGCGGCGACCTGACGCGCGCGGTGTCGGTCGCGCAGGCCGACTTCCTGGTGGTGTCGTTCTCGACCGACTGGCGCTTCTCGCCGGGACGCTCGAAGGAAATCGTCAACGCCTTGCTGCACGGCGACAAGCGCGTCAGCTACGCGGAAATCGATTGCCCGGCCGGCCACGATTCGTTCCTGCTCGACGATCCGCTCTACCACGGCGTGCTGCGGGCCTACTTCGACAACATCCGGGTGTGACCATGCCCTACCAACGCTACGACTACGAAGTCATCGCCTCCTGGGTGCAGCCCGGCGAGCGGGTCCTCGACCTGGGCTGCGGCGACGGCAGCCTGCTCAAGTACCTCGCCGAGATGCGCCAGGTGCGCGGCTACGGCGTCGAGAACGAACCCGAGCGGATGCTGGCCAGCATCGCCAACGGCATCAACGTGCTGCAGCTCGACCTCGAGCAGGGGCTGGCCGGCATCGACGACGACGCGTTCGACCACGTCATCATGAGCCTGTCGCTGCAGGCCATCCACAATACCCAGCGCATCCTGTCGGAGATGCTGAGGGTCGGCCACGAGGTGGTGGTGAGCTTTCCGAACTTCGCCTACTGGCGCCACCGCCAGTCCATCATCAACGGCCGCATGCCGGTCTCGGAGAGTCTGCCGCACCAGTGGTACAACACGCCGAACGTGCGCTTCTTCACGATCGCCGACTTCGAGGCCCTGTGCGCGCAGGAAGGCATCGCGATCCGCGAGGGGCTGGCCTTCGACGACGGCAAGGTGGTGGTGGACGAGCCCAACTTCATGGCCAGCGTGGCACTGTACAGGCTCGGACGCGGCGGCTAGCGCGAAGCTCACCGCCGCGCACCGCGCTCGGCCTCCTCGAGCACGTGCTCCAGGTAGGCCAGGCGGTGCAGCGACAGGTCGATCTTGCTCTTCAGGTCGTAATCCACCTCGGCCAGCATGTAGAGCAGGCTTTCGTGGAAGAAGACGCCGAAGCTGTCCAGGTAGCGCAGCTGGTAGTTGCGGTCCAGCACCAGGTTGTCGACGCCGTACAGGTCGATCACCTTCGGGTCGTCGGTGTCCCGCCACTTGTGGGCCGCCTCGATGAAGCGGCGCAACTGCGCGCGCGGCCGCCCCATGCGCCGCAGCAGCGGAATCGCCTCGGACTCGTTGTGCGGGTTGGCGACGTTGAACCACGGCGAGACGGTTTGCGAGATCGCCACCACGCTGGTCCGGCCGTCGATCCGGGTCACCGCGTAGAGCGTCTCCGGAATCATGTCGTCCAGTTGCTCGCGCATGCGCCGGTACTCGCGTGCATAGACGCGCGCCTCGGCGAAACTGCAGTCCTGGCGGAATTTCTTGATCACCAGGTTGCTGTCCGTCCGCTGGCCGTCGCGGATGATGCCGCCGCCCTGCTGCCACACTTCGCAGTGGTTGCCGTCGTTGGAGATCAGCGTCGCAGGCAACCGGGCGGTGTCGATGCACGCGATCTCGCCGGGGATGCGGTCACTGCCGTCGGCGCTGATGGGTCGCTTGGCCACTGGGTCACCTGCTTGCTGGGGCGCGACCGAGTATAGGTGAATCGCGCACTCCGGTCCGCACACCGGCGGGCGCAGGCAGGCCCTGCCCGCAGCGCTCGCCGCCTACGGCCCTTCCTCGGCGGGGCCGGCGCTGTCCTCGCCGTCGCCGTCCAGCAGCGGGCGCAGCGGGCCCAGGTGGCGGGCATAATTCTTCCAGCGGGCCACGCTGGAACGGTAGATCGGCTGGCGGACCTGCCACTTGCTGACCGTCCCGACGCCCCGGGTCGCCCGGTGGTACGCCAGACAGGCGTCGTCCCACGGCAGGCCGAGAAAGGCCACCATCCGGCGGCTCCATCGTTCCGGCTCGGCGACCAGTTCCTCGTACGGCACTTCGAGCATCGCGCCGGCCGGCAGCACCGCCCGCCAGTGCGCCATGATGCGCTGGTACTCGCGGTAGTAGTGGCACAGGTCGTCGAGGTCGGTGGCGTAGCCGTGCTGCATGCCGAAGTTCTGGAAGTGGATCGACAGGCAGTTGTCGATCGGGTGGCGCCGGACGTGGAGGATGCGGGCCCGCGGGAAGGCCACGTGGATCGGGCCGAGGAAACGGAAATTGGCCGGCATCTTGTCGGTCACGCGCGCCTCGTCCTCGGACAGGCTGGCCAGCAGCCGCAGCACGCTGTCGGCGATGTCGGCCAGCGCGGCCGCGTCGTAGCGGGCCAGGAAGACCTGCCGGCGGTGGCGGTCCAGCGCCTCGCCCCAGACGTTCTGCTCGCCACCGCCATGCACCATCGGGTGGGCCGCCAGGATCTGCTCGACCAGCGAGGTGCCGCTGCGCGGCATACCGACGATCAGCACCGGCCGTTCGGATTCGCTCGCGCCGGGCCAGCGGCTGCCCAGCACCGCCGCGCCGTGGGACGACGCCATCAGGTCGACGGTTCGGCTCACCGCGCCGCGGTCGTGGCGCGGCGCGATGCTGCGCTTCAGCGCGTTGGCCTCGGCATAGCAGGCGAAGGCCTCGTCGTAGCGGCCGAGATCGTCGCAGGCCTTGCCGAGCGCGTAGCTGAGCTCGATGCGTTCGCGCCCGCCGCGCGCGCGGGCCTCGCGCAGCCGTGCCAGCAGCGGCTCGTCCGCCGCGCCCATCGCGCGCATATGGGGCAGCCGGCTCAAGGCCCCGGCGTGCCCGGGTTCGACCTCCAGGATGCGCGCCAGCTGCACCTCCGCCTCGCCGAAAGCTCCGGCGGAAGCCAGCGCATCCGCGTAGGCCAGGATCACGTCCGGTTGCTGCGGCGCGATGCGCAGCGCCTGCTCGAGGGCCTCGCGAGCGGCGCCGAGCTGGCCGCGCCGCTCCAGCAGGCGGGCCAGCGCCAGGCGCGCGTGCAGGTTGGCCGGCGCCAGTTCGGTGGCGCGGGTCAGCCATTCGGTCGCCTCGCGGTAGCGGAAGGCGGCGACGAATTCCTGCCCGATGCCGGCCATCAGGTTGGCGTCGCGCGGCGCCAGCCGCAGCGCCTTGCGCTGGCATTCGTCGGCTGCCTGGTACTGGCCGAGGCGGCTCAGCGCGAGCGCCCGGCGTGCCCACAGGCCAGGGTCCTTCGGCAGCCCGGCCAGCGCCTGCTCCAGGTAGGGCAGCGCGTCTCGGTGCCTGCCGAGTGCGAGCAGTGCCCGAGCGGCCAGATGCAGCACGTCGGGATCGCGGCTGCCGCGCTCGAGCAGCGCGTGCGCCTCGGCCAGGCATTCGGCAAATCGTCCCGCCGCGATCAGCCGGGAGAGGGATTCCAGCCGCGTGGCGGGCTTGCGCGACGACGCGGGACTGCTTTTCTTCGCCATGGCAGATGTGATCGGGGATGTCGGGGCGATGCTCGCTCGCATCGACCGGTCGAACAGGTCGGGCCGAGATTATAGCCGCCCGGGCCCGCCGCCCCGGCCCGCGCCGCGGCGTCCGCCTCAGGCGAGCGACGACAGCCTCGCCTCGAGGGCCGGACGGCCGCACTGCACGAAGGCCCGCACGCGCGGCGACAGCAGGCGCGAGTGGGGCAGCACGAATTGCACCGCCACCGGCGGCAGCCGGTACGGCTGCAGCACTTCGACCAGCCGGCCGTCCGCCAGCGCATCCGCCACCTGGTAGGACAGGAAGCGTCCGCAGCCCAGGCCACGCAGGCAGGCATCGCGCGCGACGTCCAGATGGTTGGTGGCGAGCGTCACCGGCACTTCGACGCCGAATCCACGACCGTCGTGCTCGAAACGCCAGGCCGCGGCCACGGGATTGCCGACGCTGCGGATGCAGCGGTGGTGCTCGAGTTCGCCGGGCGCCTGCGGGGTGCCGTGGCGGGCCAGGTAGGCCGGACTGGCACAGATCAGGTAGCGGGTCTGGCCGAGCGGCAGAGCGACCATCGACGAATCCTGCAGGCGGCCGATGCGCACCGCGAGATCGATGCCCTCCTCCAGCAGGTCGACGACGCGGTCCAGCAGCAGCAGCTCGACCCGCATGCCGGGCTGCTGGTCGAGGAAATCGGCCACCACCGGCGCCACGTGCAGGCGGCCGAACATCACCGGCGCGGTGATCGTCAGCTTGCCGCTCGGACGCCCACGGGTCGACAAGGCCGCCTCGGCGTCACCGACGTCCGACAGGATGCGGCGACAGCGCTCCAGGTAGGTGCGGCCCTCCTCGGTCAGCGCAATGCGCCGCGTGGTGCGATTGAGCAGCCGTACGCCCAGGTGCGCCTCGAGCTGCGCCAGGCCGCGCACCACGGCCGCCAGCGAGTTGCCCAGGCGACCGGCGGCAGCGGTCAGACTGCCTTCATCGACGATCGCGACGAAGCTCTCCATGAGCCGAAGCTTGTCCATGGCAGGCAGATTACTCCGATTTCCGCATGAATTCTGTCAGCCAATAGACATTTATTGAATTCCCAATGCTTGCCACACTGCCTGCATCGTCATTCCCGGAGGCGAACGATGGAGCGCTTCGCGGACATCAGCTTCACCGACGGCGTCATCGAAGCCCAGCAGCGGCTCGGCAGCCGAGGCATCGCCGGCCGCCTGCAGCAGGGGGCGCCGCCGCAAGGCCTGGGCGAAAGGGAGCAGAGCTTCATCGCGACCTGCGAGAGCTTCTTCATGGCCAGCGTGAGCCGAACCGGCTGGCCCTACGTGCAACACCGCGGCGGCGCCACCGGCTTCCTGCAGGCCATCGACGACGAAACGCTGGCGCTGCCCGATTACAGCGGCAACCGCCAGTACCTGTCGTTCGGCAACCTGAGCGACGACGATCGCGTGGCGCTGATCCTGGTGGACTATTCGGCGCGCCGCCGATTGAAGATGCTCGGTCACGCGCGCTTCATCGAAGCGGTTCGGGCCGAACCGGAGCTGGTGCGGCGCTTGTCGGCGGCGGCCGGCAGCGCCGCAATCGAGCGCTACCTGCTGATCCGCGTCGCCGCCTTCGACTGGAACTGCCCGCAGCACATCCCGCGGCGCTACTCGGCGGCCGAGCTGGCGGCCCGCGTCGAACCGCTGCAGGCTCGCATCGATGAACTGGAATCCCGCATGCGGCAGGCGGGTCTCGAACTGCCTGCACCGAACTCAACCACCGATCGGAGGACCGAACGATGAAACTGTACGACCTGGAACTGTCGGGCAACTGCTACAAGGTGCGCCTGTTCGCGGCGCTGACCGGCATTCCGCTGGAAGTGGTGCCGGTGGACTTCATGGCGGGCGAGCACAAGCACAGCCCGCTGATCGACATGAACCCGTTCGGCCAGATTCCGGTGCTCGAGCACGAAGGCCACGTGGTGCGCGATTCGCAGGCGATCCTGGTCTACCTGGCCGGGCTGAACGGCGACGAGGCCTGGTGGCCGAAGGACGCCGCCGGCCAGGCCGAGATCGTGCAATGGCTTACGGTTGCCGCCCACGAGGTGCGCGTCGGTCCCAACACCGCCCGGCTGGTGGACAAGTTCGGCTTCGAGCTCGACAAGGCCGCCGCGCTGGCGCACAGCGCGCAGCTGCTGCCGCTGCTCGACGCCCATTTCGCGCGCCACGACTGGGCCGCGCTGGGACGGCCGACGATCGCCGACTGCGCGCTGTTCCCCTATCTGGCGCTGGCCCACGAAGGCGGCGTCGATGTCGCGCCATACGCCCATCTCGGGGCATGGATGGCGCGGATCAAGGCACTGCCGGGCTTCGTCACGATGCCGGGCCTGCGCTGACCCGATCCGGCCCGGCCGGAGACGGGGGCCGGGCCGCTCAAGGCATGTACAAGGTTTCGAAGAAGCCGGTGACCTTGAGCCGGATCGTCACCGGCTCGTCGCCGCGGTTTTCCCAGTACCAGCCGTGCGAGCCCTCGAACGGCGCGCGGAAGTTGCCACTGGCCTTTTGCCGGGCGTTTTCGATCCAGTAGCTGGTGAAGGTGTGCTCGTCCGCATTGGGCGGTTCGCCGTGCATGTCGACGTACACCGGGCCGCCTTCGGCCACCCACTCGAAAACGAAGCTCTGCCCCGCCTCCATCACCGCCTTGATCTCCGCACCCTGGTGCGGCGGCAGGGGCAGGTCGATGCTCTGCGTGTGGTAGGGGATGTCGTATCTCGCGACCGGGCCGTCCATGCCCGCGGCGGCGGCGGTCTGCGTCTCGGCGAGCGCGGTCAGCCCCAGCCGCGCGCCCATGCCGGTCGGATCGAGCCCGTATTCGGCCGGCAAGACGGCGAGGACGAGCGCGGCGGCGGCGATCGCAAGCGCCACCCCGGTCGCCTTCCACAGGCGCCGGCTGGATGGCAGCCCGTCCGGGTCCAGGTCGGAGATGTCGTGCAGTTCGTGGTGAGCGCGCGTTTCCTTGGTCATCGATCCATCACGGATTCAGTGCGTAGCCGGTCAATTGATAGCCGACAAGGACAAACCCGGCGGCCATCAGCAGGACATTGGATGCGAAGGCCTGGCGGGCGAAGGCGTGGTGCAGGCGCCAGAAGTCCATCAAGATCAGGATCGCCCCCAGGGCCAGCACCTGGCCGATCTCCACGCCGACGTTGAAGGCCAGGATGTTCGCGATCAGCCCGTCTTCCGGCAATGCGAAGTCCTGCAGCTTGGTGGCCAGGCCGAAGCCGTGGAAGAAGCCGAAGACGAGTACCGCCAGCTTGGTGTCGGGCTGGAAGCCGAGCCACACCTTGTAGGCACCCAGGTTGTCCAGCGCCTTGTACACCACCGACAGCCCGATGATCGCGTCGACCAGATACGGATCGACGTGGGTGCCGCTGAGCACCCCATACAGCAGCGTCGCGCTGTGCCCGACGGCGAACAGCGTGACGTAGATGCCCACATCCTTCATCCGGTACAGAAAGAAGATGACCCCGACCAGGAACAGCAGATGGTCGTAGCCGGTGGCCATGTGCTTTGCGCCCAGATAGACGAACGGCAGCAGTTGCATGCCGCTCGTCTGCTGCATGAATTGGGCGTCGCCCGCGGCGACGCCATGGGCATGCGCGGACGACGCGCCGAGCAGCGCGGCCGCGGCCGCGGCCGCGGCCAGGACAAGCAGGGTCCGGGCGGCTCGCCGCGCGTCGGGAAACAGGTTCGAGTGGCTGGATAGGTGCATGTCCGATGCGTGCCGGATCGCACCCCGTCGACGGGTCGCCACGGGGCGTGCACGCGGTATTAGCCGACTCGGGCGCGGAACGCAAGCATCGTCGCGCCCGGGCAGTTGGCCAGGTGCGGCGCCGCCGCTCCATCGACGAGGTCTGTCGGTGGAACGCCGGCCCGGCCGGCCCGCCTGAAAGCGCTATCGGCCGCATCTATTCGCGCCAGAAGGGCTTGCCGCCCTCGAAATCGGCGACGCCGCGGCTGATGCCGATGTCGCGCAGGAGGTGGTCGTCGAGCTCGCGCAGTTCGCGCCGCCCGCGCTGGCGGCGGACCCACAGACGCAGCATGGCGAGCAGACGGCTGGCGAGGCCGGCACCGGCCTCGGGCCGGCGCACGGCGCGCAGACCGGGTGCGGAAAGGACTTGGGCGGGATGGTTCATGGCAGCCTCCTGTTGCGGTGTTCACGCCCTGAAGACTGATGGCGATCGCGATGACGATCCAATCGTTTTTCCGGAAGCGGCCGATCGGAAATCGTGATGGCACCCGATGACGATTCGGTTTACCTTGGAATCGTCGAAGCACCGTTGGACACGCCGCATGGAGCTCTACCACCTGCGAACCTTCGTCACCGTGGCCGAGGAAGGCCATCTGACGCGCGCCTCGGAGCGGCTGTTCACCAGCCAGCCGGCCGTCAGTGCCCACGTCAAGGCGTTGGAAGAGGAGTTGGGGGTCAATCTGTTCGACCGTACGCCGCGCGGCATGCAGCTCACGCCGGCCGGCCAGCAGCTGCTGGCGACCGCCCGCCGCACGCTGGCCTCGGCCGGCGATTTCCTGCAGCAGGCCCGCGCGATGCAGGACGAATTGATCGGCACGCTCAGGATCGGCCTCAACACCGATGCCCGCTTCCTGCGGCTGATCCCGCTGCAGGCGGCGCTGGCCGAGCGTCACCCGCGGCTGGAGGTCGAATTCGTCGGTGGCAGCACCGGCGCCAACCTGCCGGCACTGCGGATCGGCAAGCTCGATGCGTCCTTCATCAGCGGCGAATGCGACGATCCTCTGCTGAGCTCCTGGGTGCTGTGCGAGGAAGCGCTGGTGGTGGCCGCGCCGGCGGTCTGGCGCGAACGGCTGCGGGCGCCCACGGTGGCCGAGCTGGCCGAGGAGCCATGGGTGTTAACGTCGAAGGATTGCGCCCACTACGGTGCGATGGCCGCGGTATTCGAATCCCATTGCTGCAAGCCGCGCAAGACCGCACAGGTCAACCAGGAAGATGCCGTCGAGGCGATGGTCGAGGCGGGCGTCGGACTGGGCATCGTCCGGCGCGAAGTGGTCGAAGCCCGGCAGCGCGAAGGCCGGCTGCACCTGGTGCCGATCGAGCTGCCGACCGTCAGCCTGCGCTTCGCCTGCCTGGCACGCCGCGCCAACGACCCGTTGCTGAGCGCCGTGCTGAGCTGCCTGGTGGACGTCTGGAAGCTGCAGATCGCGGAGGATCAGCGCGCCGCGGTGTAGCCGCCGGCCCGGCGGCCGCGTCGCGCTCACTTCGCCCGACAATGTCGCCCCATACCCGCCGCCGCCCTCCGAGCCCGTCATCGAGTCCGCCCGCGGTCCGCGCGGCGCGGTGCACCGACGTGACGTAAATGGACTACGCGGCATCCACGCTGCCCGACGAAGCGCTCGACACCGAACCGGGCCCCTTGCTGCTGGACTTCGGCACCGACTGGTGCGGCTGGTGCCGGCGCGCCCAGCCGCTGGTCGAGGCGGCGCTGACAGGCCATCCGCAGCTGCGCCATGTGCGCATCGAAGACGGTCCCAGCAGGCGCCTCGGGCGCCGCTTCGGCATAAGGCTGTGGCCGACGCTGGTGCTGCTGGCCGACGGGCACGAGGCCGGCCGGCTGGTCCGACCCGGCAGCCGCGAAGAGATCGAGGACTGGCTCGCCGCCACGCTGCCGCGCTCGTGAATCGGCATGGCCGACAAGCGGTCGATGCGCGATATCCCCCAACGCCGCCGGAGGCACCGCCAGCAGGTGCATTCGGCATGTCAAACGAATGTTCCAGGGCGCCTGCCGGGAGCGACCGGCGGCCTGAAGGCCGGGCCGGCCGGCGCCGTTGACCGTGAAGTATTTCACGCATGCCATCAGAGGCCGCCCATCGCTCCGGGCGGCCGACGTTTCAGGAGGAAGCCGTTGTGAAGTTCCCGCTCGCCGGCGCCATGCGCGCCCTTTCCGTCGTCATGCTGGCCGCCGCGGTCGGCAGCGCCGCTGCCGCCAAACCCGAGTTTCCCGGCCTCACGCTGCCCGAAGCGGCCGGCGGCCAGAAAGCGATCGAGATGCTCGGCGCACATCTGCCGGCGGTAGCGCACTGGTACGGCAAGAGCGCGGAGGAATTCGCCGCCATCCTGCTGCGCGACAACAGCGCCCGGCTCGACCGCAATGGCCGCCTGCACTACGTCGAGACCTACACGATCGACAATGCCGGCAGCGCCGCGGGCGGCACCGGCGCCGAAGCCGGCGCCTTCCCTGCCGACCAGACCTTCCTGCTGCACAGCCGGCCCGGCGCGCAACGCACGATCTACCTGGACTTCAACGGCCATACCGCCACCAACACGGCCTGGAACGCCTCCTACGGCATCGCCAGCATCGACTCGCCGCCCTACGACCTGGACGGCCTGCCCTACAGCTACAGCCAGACCGAGCTCGACCGCATCCAGGCCATCTGGCAGCGGGTGGCGGAAGACTATGCGCCGTTCGACGTGGACGTCACCACCGAGGAACCGCCGGCCGACGCGCTGGCCCGCTCCGGCAGCAGCGACCAGGTATTCGGCACCCGCGTCGTCGTCACCCGCGACTTCGTGCCGGGCGGCTGCGGCTGCGGCGGCTTCGCCTACGTCGGCATCTTCGACATGAGCAGCGAGTACTACAAGCCGGCCTACGTGTTCTTCGACCACCTCGGCAACGGCAACGAGAAGTACGTCGCCGAAGCCGTCGCCCACGAGGCCGGCCACAACGTCGGCCTGAACCACGACGGCGATGCCAGCAGCGGCTACTACGCCGGTCACGGCAGCGGCGCCACCGGCTGGGCGCCGATCATGGGCGTCGGCTACTACAAGTCGCTGGTGCAGTGGAGCAAGGGCGAGTACCCGGGCGCCAACAACCAGGAAGACGATTTCGTCGTGATGCAGGCCAACGCGCTGCCGCTGCGCGCCGACGACCACGGCGACACGACCTCCTCGGCCAGCCCGATGTCCGGCGGCGCCACGCTGAGCGCCGGCGGCGTCATCGAGCGCCGCAGCGATGCCGACGTGTTCCAGTTCGCCGCCGGCGCCGGCAGCGCCAGCTTCTCGCTGGCCTTCACCAGCCCCTCGCCGAACCTGGACGCACAACTCGAACTGCTCGACGCCGCCGGCAACGTGCTCGCCAGCGACAATCCGACCGACGCGCTGGAGGCCGCCGTCAGCGCCACGCTGCCGACCGACGGCAACTACTACCTGCGCGTCGGCGGCGTCGGCAAAGGCACCGTGGACACCGGCTATTCCGACTACTGCAGCCTGGGCGAATACGTGCTCAGCGGCAGCACCCAGCCGGCCGGCAACCTGCCGCCGCTGGCAGTGGCCTCGGCCACGCCTTCGAGCGGCACCGCACCGCTGGCCGTGACACTGTCGGCCGCCGGCTCGAGCGACCCGGACGGCAGCATAGTCGGCTACAGCTGGGATCTCGGCGACGGCTCCGCGCCGGTGCAGTCGGCCCAGGTGTCCCACGTCTATGCCCAGGGCAGCTATACCGCGACGCTGACGGTGACCGACGACCAGGGCCTGACCGACGTGGCCACCGTCACGATCGACGCCACACCGCCGGTGTCGACGCCGGTGCTGCACGTGCAGCAGATCACCGTGACGATCTCCGGCAACAAGAAGAGCAGCGCGGCGGTCGCCAGCGTCGAAGTCCGCGACGGCGACGGCAACCCGATCGCCGGCGCGATGGTCGGCGGCAGCTGGAGCGGCGTCGTCAGCGGCAGCGACAGCACGACCACCGACGCCGCCGGCATTGCCACGTTCCGCTCCTCGCGCACCCGCAGCAGCGGCACCTTCACGTTCACGGTCACCGACGTGCAGTTGTCCGGCTACGCCTACGATCCGGCGCAGAACCTGGAGACGACGGACTCGGCCAGCAACTGATCCCGGCCGCCGTCAACGCCCGCCCCGTGTCTGCCACGGAGCGGGCGTACTTGCGTCGGCAGGTCATCACCACCGCCCGCCACATCTGTCGAGCGACATCCAGATTTGCGCATCGAGGCGACATCCAGTGTTACGCACCCGGTTGAGTTGTCGTCGTTGTCATGCTCGACATCCGGAGCGAGCCAGCAGGACGAGTGCAGGATGCCCGGCGAGGCGCGCTTCAACGCCCTAGGCTCACGCAACCCGTGCGCCTCCGACTATCCCGGGCGGGCCGGCCGAAGCCGCGGCCGGGCCCGGCGCCGACTCATCGGGCGCCCGGCGACATATCATTCAACCAAATGGTTGACTATCGAGCCTACGGGGCTATTGTTAACCACATGGTTGAATTAAACACGCCTCAGCTCAACACGGTCTTTCATGCCCTCGGCGACGCGACGCGGCGGCAGATGCTGCGCGATCTGGCCGGCGGCGAGCGCAGCGTGGGCCAGCTCGCGCGACCCTTTGCGATTTCGTTGGCCGCCGCCTCGAAGCACGTCAAGGTGCTGGAAAACGCCGGGCTGATCCGCCGCCAGGTGCGCGGCCGCACGCATTTCTGCCGCCTCGAGCCCGGACCGCTCGCCAGCGCCCACCGCTGGCTGAGCTATTACGAGTGCTTCTGGAACGGACGTCTGGAGGTCCTCGAACAACTCCTCCGCACAGAGGACGCGCGCGCAACCCCCACCCCCAAAGGAGACGAGCGATGAGCGAACTTTCGACCCCGGACGCCTACGGTGTGCTGACCGAACCGGCCACGCTGACCATCCGGCGCCTGCTGCCCGGCCCGATCGAGCGCGTCTGGGCCTATCTGACCGACGGCGAGTTGCGCCGCCAGTGGCTGGCGGCCGGCGAGATGAAGTTGGAGCTCGGCGCCTCGTTCGAGCTGGTGTGGCGCAACGACGAACTGACCGAACCGGCCGGCCGGCGGCCGGCCGGCTTTCCGGACGAGCATCGCATGCAGAGCCGCATCACCGAGCTCGAGCCGCCGCATCGGCTGGGCTTCTCGTGGGGGGAGAGCGGCGGCGTCCTGTTCGAACTCGAGACGCGCGGCGACGATGTGCTGCTGACGCTGATCCACCGCCGCCTGCCGGACCGCCCGACGATGCTGATGGTCGGCGCCGGCTGGCACGCCCACCTCGACATCCTGCTGGCGCGCGCGAGCGGCAGCGAACCGCAACCGTTCTGGGACGCGTGGAGCCGACTGCGGCAGGAATACGACCGCCGGTTGCCGGCCTGAGGCGGAGCGCCGCCGGCCGTTCCTGTTGCAGGCAGCGGGAAAGCGGTTCGCGGGCGGGCGGCCGGTTTCGCACCTCCCGCCTCCTATTCCGCGGCCGGATCTCGTGCCGCCGGGTCATGACGAGTCCACCGCCGGCGGCGGCGGATCGCGCGGGCACTTCCGGGCGCTGCCCGCCGGCCTCTATACTGGCTCCACCGAGAAAAGCCACCGGGACGAAGGGCGGACGATCGCAGGCCTGGAGTCCGATTCGGCGCTGTGGAGGTGAGAGCGATGAAGGTCTGCGCGCCGCGCGGCAGCGTCTGCGGCGGGCCGCGGTCGATTGTCCCGGCGGCGGCCACCCAAGCCCGGCGCATCGCCGACGTCCGGCACGGGCGGAGCGCATGAGAGCCGAAACGAAGCGGCGGCTGTGGCTCGTCCTCGCCTACCTGGCGCTGCTAGCCGGCGGCTCCTGGCTCGGGCGGGAAATGCTGGCGCTGATGCGCGCCGAGCTGGTGTCGCCCAGCGCGCCCGAGTTGCGCTCGATGCTGCTCGCCTCGGTGCTGGTCTATACCCTGGCATCGGCGATCCCTTTCGTGCCCGGCGCCGAGATCGGGTTCGCGCTGATGCTGCTGTCGGGCGGGCGGCTGGCGCTGGTGGTGTATCTGGGCATGATCTCGGCGCTGCTGCTCGCCTTCCTGATCGGGCGGCTGGTACCGCTGCCGGCCATCGCCGCCACCTTCGAGCTGATCGGCTTCCGTCGCGCCCACGAGTGGGCTTGTCGGCTCGGCGACGTGTCGCCGCAGACGTGGCCGGAACGGCTGACGCAACTCGCGCCGGGGCGCTTCGCCGGCTTCCTGATCGGCCACCGCTACCTCGCGCTGGCGCTGCTGTTCAATCTGCCCGGCAACTCTCTGGCCGGCGGCGGAGGCGGACTGGCAATGGCCGCAGGCATCAGCAGGCTGTTCCGCTGGCCGGCCTACCTGGTGACGGTACTGCTCGCCGTCGCGCCGGTGCCGCTGCTGTTCACGCTGCTCGGTCGCGGCTGAGCCGGCGGCGGGCGCTCAGGGGCCCTCGGCCAGGATGCGGTCGCGCCCCTCGCTCTTGGCGAGATACATGCGGCGATCGGCCAGCTCGAGCAGCTCGTGCCAGTCGTCGATCCCGTCTTCGGCTCGTCCGGCGACGCCGACGCTGGCGGTCACCGGCCGCTCGTCGGGTCGCAAGCCGAAGCCGAGCCGGCGCAGCCGGTGCATGATCAGGACCGCCGCGGCCAGCCCGGTGTTGGGCATGATCAGCAGGAATTCCTCGCCGCCCCAGCGCACCAGCACGTCGCCACGCCGGAGGTTCGACGAAATCGCGCAGGCGGCGTCCTGCAGCACCTTGTCGCCGGCCTCGTGGCCGAAGCCGTCGTTGATCGACTTGAAGTGGTCCAGGTCGATGAAGGCCACCGACAGCGGCGCCGCTGAGCGATAGGCGATGACCGACTGCATGTCGAGCACCTCCTCGCCGCTGCGCCGCGTGAAGGCGCTGGTGAGCGGGTCGCGGATGGCCTGGCGCACCAGTTCGATCATGAAGGCCAGCTGGCTGATGCCGGCCAGCAGCGTGACGCCCGATATCAGCACCATCAGCCACAGCGCGCCGAAGAAGGTGAGCCAGTCCACGCTGTCCACCAGCAGCAGGCCCGAGACCAGGTGGGCCAGCAGGATCGGGCTGGAAAAGCACAGGTTCTCGACCAGGCTGAGCGGAAAGATCGCCAGCCCGCACAACAGCACGAAGGGCAGGAAGCCGTAGCCGGCCGCCAGCGCGCCGGTCATGCCGCCCATGTCGGTGTCGCCGATCGCCAGGTGCGACAGCACGTAGAAGACGGTCGGGATCACGAACATCAGCGCCATCGCCCGATAGGCGTTGGCAAGCGTCCCCTTCGGCTCCGCGCGCAGCCACAGCCAGCAGAAGGCGGCGGTCGCGGCCAGCCGCAGCACGGCCAGCTCGGCGAACACCGCGGACGGGAAGGTGAGGTAGTCGGCGATGGTCCACAGCGGCGTGCACAAGGCGAACAGCAGGGCGAACAACCGTACGCGATTGGTGATCATGACCGCCCGCCGGCGGGTCAACAGCGGCGGATGATGGCGCGGGCCGACCAGCCACAGCCACTCGTCGGGCTCGATCTCGCCCGGCATCACCTTCTTCAACAGTTCTCGCCGTCGGTGCATTCGGTACCTTGCAGCGCTCGCGATGGGCGGCACCGCCGCCGCAGGGGCCCACAAGATACCGCACGCCCGCCCGGATACGAAAACGCCCCGCCGTGTCGGCGGGGCGTTTCGGGCAGCGTGCGGCCTAGACCCGCTCGAAGATGCCGGCCGCACCCATGCCGGTGCCGATGCACATCGTCACCATGCCGTAGCGCAGCTTCGGATCGCGCTGCATCGCCGACAGGATGGTGGCGCTGCGGATCGCGCCGGTGGCGCCGAGTGGGTGGCCGAGCGCGATCGCGCCGCCGAGCGGGTTCACCCTGGCCGGGTCGAGTTCGAGCGTGCGCATCACCGCCAGCGCCTGGGCGGCGAACGCTGCGTTGAGTTCGATCCAGTCGAGCTGATCGCGCGTCAGGCCGGCCGCCTTCAGCGCGCGCGGAATCGCCTCGATCGGGCCGATGCCCATCACCTCGGGCGGCACGCCGGCCACCGCGTAGCTCGCGAAGCGGGCGATCGGCGTCGCGCCGCTGCGCTTCAGCGCGGCTTCCGACATCAGCAGCACGGCCGCGGCGCCGTCCGACATCTGCGAGCTGTTGCCGGCCGTCACCGAGCCGCGGGCGGCGAACACCGGACGCAGCTTGGCGAGCTTCTCGAGCGAGGAATCGGGCCGCGGCCCCTCGTCGGTATCGCAGACCTTTTCGACGATGCGCACCGCGCCGCCCTCGCCGGGCAGGTGGGCGCGGGCCGTCAGCGGGCTGATCTCGTTGCCGAAGTGGCCGGCGGCGATCGCGGCCACCGCGCGCCGGTGCGACTCGACCGCGAAAGCGTCCTGGTCGTCGCGGCCGACCTGCCACCTGGCGGCCACCCTCTCGGCGGTCAGGCCCATGCCGTAGGCGATCGAGACGTTTTCGTCGTTGGCGAAGATGCTCGGCCCGATCGAGGTCTTGTTGCCAGTCATCTGCGGCATCACGCTCATCGACTCGGTACCGGCGGCGATCATCACGTCGGCCTCGCCGAGCCGGATGCGGGCCGCCGCGTCGGCCACCGCCTGCACGTCGGAGGAGCAGAAGCGGTTGATCGTGATGCCCGGCACCGTGTCGGGCAGGCCGGCCAGCAGCAGGCCGATGCGGGCCACGTTCATGCCCTGCTCGGCCTCCGGCATCGCGCAGCCGGTGACGACGTCGCCGATCTCGGCCGGGTCGAGGCCCGGCACCTTGGCCACCAGTTCGCGCAGCACGTGGGCCAGCATGTCGTCCGGGCGGACGTAGCGGAACATGCCGCCCTTCTTGCCCACCGGGGTGCGCGTTGCGGCGACCAGGTAGGCGTCCTGAATCTGTTTGCTCATTCGTCGCTCTCCTCAGTTGCGCAGCGGCTTGCCGGTTTCCAGCATGTGCACGATGCGCTGCTGGGTCTTCTCGTTCTTCAACAGGTCCACGAACAGCGCCCGCTCGACGTCGAGGATCCAGCCCGCGTCGACGCGCGAACCGCTGTCCACCTCGCCGCCGCACAGCGCCGTCGCGGCGGCCTTGGCCACCGTGTAGTCGTGGTCCGAGATGAAACCGCCGCCATGCATGTTCACCAGCATCATCTGGCAGGTGCTGATGCCGTCGCGGCCGGCCACCTGGATCGCGCGCTCCACCTGCGGCGGCCGGTAGCCGGCCTCGGCCATCGCGCGGGCGCGGTGCAGCGCCACGTGCAGCAGTTCGTGAGGGTTGAAGACGATGTCGTCGGAGGCCCGCGCGAAGCCGAGTTGCACCGCCTCGCGGGCGCCCTTCGCGACGGTCGCCATGGCCACCGTCTGGAACATGTTCTGCACGAAGGCGAAGACGTCGCCGCCGCTCGAGCGTCGCGCCAGCTGGTCGGCCTGCACGGCAAAGAACTTGCAGCCGCCGCCGGCCGGGATCAGGCCGACGCCGGCCTCCACCAGGCCGACGTAGCTCTCCAGCGCCATCACCCGGTGGGCGGCATGCATGACGAACTCGCAGCCGCCGCCCAGCGCCATGCCCTGCACCGCCGCGACGGTCGGCACCAGCGCGTGGCGCAGCGCCATCGAGGTCTGCTGGAACTTGGCGACGGTCTTCTCGAGCAGCTCGAACCGGCCGGCCTTGATCGCCTCGGTGACCTGCATCAGGTTGGCGCCGACCGCGAACGGCGGCTCGTGCCACAGCACCAGCCCGTCCAGGTCGCGCTCGGCGCGCGCCACCGCCTCCAGCACG
>JBNLET010000064.1:0-37424 GCA_050305135.1 Rhodocyclaceae bacterium
TCGTCGAAATTCGGCGACGGCACATGGCGGCATCCCTGCAGCCAGCCGTCGGGCCCGATCCGGAGCTTCTCTCGCTGCATCCTTTCTTCCTTCGGCCGCGGGCGCGCATTGTCACATCGGCGCTCACGCCGATGTCAACAACTGCCGCAATTCGCCGTGGCGGATGTCACGAGTTGACATTGTCAATCGTGCAAAATGTCACGCCCGATGAGCAAGTCACAAGATATCAACGAGTTGCAACTCTGGCACGCGAGTTGATATGGATAGGCCGTAGCGGACAGCACCGCGAACATCGACAAAGGAGAATCACCATGAAACGCGTCCAACAAGGCTTCACCCTGATCGAACTGATGATCGTGGTTGCCATCATCGGCATTCTGGCTGCCGTTGCGCTGCCCGCTTATCAGGATTACACGATCCGCGCCAAGATTTCCGAGTGCGCAGGCGTTGTATCGGCATGCAAGACCTCGGTCTCTGAGGCATTTGCCTCGACCTCTTCACTTCCGAGCAATACTAGTGCAGCTGGTTGTTCCGACACCACCACCCAGTACTGCAGCGCCCCGTCCGTCGTCAACGGCGTTGTGACCGTCACGGTCCAGACGACCACAGGCCTCACCGCCACCTGCGACCTGAAGCTGGCACCGACCGTCACCGGTACCGCGATCACCTCTTGGTCGGGCGCCACCACGACCTGCGCCGACAAGTACGTGCCCTCGACCTTCCGCTAACGGAACGCTGACGTCGAACGACGCCCCGCCCCGGCGGGGCGTTTTGGTTTCTGCTACTCTCCTCGAGGCCAAGAATCCGCATCACACAGAAAACCCAAGCCCATGGTCACTTCGCCTTCACGGTCACTAATTTCCTCAAAGCTCAAGGCCTTCGCCACACATCTGGCACTGAGCGCGCTGGCAGTCGGAGGCCTGGCATTTATCACCCTGCGGGTCTGGTATCCGGAGGCGCTGGCCGACTTGCAGGGTGTCTGGAAGATACTGGGACTCGTCGCGCTTGTGGACGTAGTCCTGGGACCGGCCCTCACCTTCATCGTATTCGCGCCCGGCAAGCGGACCCTCGTGCTGGATCTTTCGGTCATCGCGGCGATCCAGCTCGGCGCGCTTGGCTACGGGGCCTGGACCATCAGCCTGCAGAGGCCCGCTTACCTCGCGTACATGTACGACCGATTTTTCGTGGTCACCGAACGCGATCTTCTCGACGCCCCGCCGGAGGAGGTCACTGCCATTGTTGCCTGGCACGGAGGCCCCAGACCGGTATTTGTGAAGCTTTCCTTCTCCGCCATGAAGGAGGCTGCCGCGGCAGCCGCAACCGCGTTCGACACGCCCCCGATGGCTCTGCTCTCGAGCGCGTACGCTCCACTCGAGGCGTACAAGGACCAGATTCTCGATCGCGCACGAGCCGATGGGGCGGTTCCGGCGTCCGGCACCGTCGATATCGCAGTGATTGGGCGCAGCAAACAGGGTGTCGCCCGCTTCGACACTCAATCCGTCCAGTTGATAAGCATTGCCTCGAGGTAAGGGGCGGGATCCAGTGCCCAAAGCACCCGGCAGCGTGTTGCGCGCGCCGCCCATTCTTGAGCCATGGCGGCTTGTCACCTCAATATTGGTAATGCTGTTCGTCGTCTTGGCGACATACCAGGGTGCAATGGAAAATGGTTTCCATCTCGACGACTTCAACAACTTCGTCGAATTGGAAGCGCTGCACCTCGGCGTACTCGCCCCCGATGCGATAGCCAAGGCGCTCGCCAAGGCCGAACTGCCCGGACGCGTCGTACCCAACACCTTGCTGATCATCGACTGGTGGCGTGGAAGCGGCGATCCCCGCCCTTTCCAGCAAACAAACCTCGCAATTCATGCGCTGTGCGCGATGGCCGTATTTGCCTTCGTCCTGCAAGCGCTGCGGCTGACGGCAAGCCAGCGGGACGATCCCTCGCGAGACGTCGCCTTGGCCACAGCCGCCGCCACTCTCTGGGCAGTCCATCCGATCCAGTTGCAAGCCGTGACGTACGTCGTGCAGCGCATGGCGTCGCTGGTCGCCCTCTTTTACCTACTCTGCGTAATCGCCTATGTGGCCGCGCGGACAACACGTTCGACCATCCGTCGCATGTTGTGGGTTGGCATCAGCATCGTAAGCGGTGGCTGCGCCTACCTGAGCAAGGAGAACTCATTCGTCCTGCCAGCAGCATTGATCGTCGCCGAATACGGCCTGTGCCGACGCGGCCAGCCGATCTTTCGCTACTTCTTCGACCGCTACGTCTGGTTGCTGGTCGCCCTCGTCACCGGTTACGTCCTCCTCGACTTTTTCGTGATCGAAGGTCCTCTCCGGGCCATCCACGGTCGCGCCTATATCCATCGCGACTTCACAATGGGCCAGCGGCTCTTGACCCAGCCGCGAGTTCTGTTCTTCCATCTAGGCCAGATCTTGTGGCCATTGCCGAATCGTTTTTCCCTCGAACACGACTTCTCGACATCGACCGGCCTAATGACACCTCCAACTACGCTGCCCGCAATCGTCGGCGTCGGAATGTGGACCATTGCAGGCCTCGCGTGCTTGTTTGGCCGGCGGCAACGCGGGATCGGCTACCTGCTGTTGTTCCCACTTGTTGCGCTAGTACCTGAGAGCACTTTCCACGGCCTCGAGATGGTCTTTGAACATCGCATGTATCTGCCGAGTGTCGCGCTGTTCGCGCTGGCTGCGTTGTCTGTCAGGGACCTGCTGCGACGGCGCCCCGGATGGCGCCGGCCAGCGGCCGCACTGACCCTTGCCGCCATCACGCTGAGCGCATGGAGCACGAGTTCTCGTCTGCCCGCATGGAAGGACGACGTGGCGCTGGGCGATGCGAACGTCCGGGTCGCGCCGGGCGCTCCACGCGCCTGGCTTAACTACGCGCTGGCCCTGCAGGCAGCCGGCCGTTCCGGTGAGGCGGGCGACGCATTGCTCCGGGCGGCCGAGACCGGCTGGTCCAAACGCCTCATCCTGGACCGGATTGCCCCAGCAATGTCCCGATTGGAGATGCGAGGGGATGCGATCCGGGTGCTCGAGCACCTGCGCGCACTCAATGGCAACATCCCCATCCCTAGGCAGCAGATCCTGCTCGGGGAGTTGCAGCTAGCATGCGGACGGCCAGCCGACGCACGTGCTGCATGGGAATCTGCGCTAGCTATCGCACCCTGGATGACGGGCCTGCGGGATCGGATTGCGGAGATTGACGATGGCGCCCCCAGCCTACCCGCCGACGGATGTAGCCTACGAGACCACGCCGCAAAGGTGGGAAAATGAACGCTGACGGCGCGCCGCTCGGATGCGGCTCGGCACCGATCCTGACCAGCTTCCATCCATGGACATGCAACAAATCGAGCGGGGTCTTCGCTGCCTGCCAGGCGCAGGCCCTAGCCCAAGCATCACGGATCTGGCCAGGGGTTGCCGGAACGTACCGGAGGGAGAAGCCCATAGACTCGCCCGTCGAGACCAGACATCGGGCAGATGTCATTGCCATCCTGTTGCTATTGGATGCGGCCTACGCAACCGTACCGGCTCCCAGTCAACCTAAGTTGATTGGCGAGCAGCAACCGGAGTGCGGTGACCTAACGAGCGCCGCCGCGATCTGGGCCGTGCATCCGATCCAGGCGCAGACGGCAACTTGCATCGTACGGCGCACGGCATCGATGGCCGCGCTGTTCATTCTGCTATCGGTGATGTGCTACGCCACAGTGCGCAGGGCAGCCAGCTCGGAAGTGGAGCCGCGGTGGTGGGCACTGACCGTCGCCTTCGTGGCCTGCGCCCAGATGTCCAAGAAGTGCCCGCTGATGCTGCCGCGAGCGCTGATGCTGGCCGAATACGGCTTGTGCCGCCATCCCGGCGAGCAGTTCCGCTTCTGGTTCGACCGCTATCTGTTGCTGGCGCGCGTAGTGCAGATGATCCACATCGCGCGCTATGCGTTTCTCATTCACGGTACGGTCAGCATCAAGATGCAAAGCGCGTATACCTTCCACGACTTCACGAAGACGGAACGCTTACCGACACAGCACCGGGTGTCACTATTCCACCTCGGGCAACCACTCGTGCCATTGCCCGAGCGCTTCTCGCTCGAGAACGATTTCCAGATCTTGAGGGGATGGCTGTCGCCGACCTCGACCTACGCCGCGATCGCCTTCCTCGCCCTGTGGCTGATCGGCGGGCTGGTCGCGTTCTTCAGCCGCCGGTACCGCATCGTCGGATTCCTCGCGTTGTTCCCCCTGGCAGTGCTGGTTCCGGAGAGCACCGTTCATGGCCTCGAAGTGGTGTTCGAACATCGCATGTACCTGCCAAGCGCTGCGCTGGTCGCGCTGCTTGCCCTTGGAGTCCAGCATACGATCAAGGTCGTCCCCGGCACGGCGATGGTCTCCGCAGGCTTCACACTCCTGGTGATTGCCTTGCTTGCCACTGCCGCGGTGATGCGTCTGCCCGAGTGGCGCGACGAGGTCACGCTTGGCCAGGCCAATATCCGCAATGCACCGACTTCGTGGCGGGCACGCCTGAGCTACGGCATCGCACTGCAGCGGCAAGGCCGTCTTGCCGAAGCGACCGAAGCCATCGTCGTGGGCGCACGGCTCGCCGGCGACGATCGCAAGGGACTCGAGATTGCGGCCGTTGCACTGTCGGAAATGGACCGCCTGCAGCCAGCGATCGAGTTGCTTTCGAGGCTGCAAGAACTCAACAGCGAGACCCCCTACCTGCGCCAACAGAAGCTGCTCGGAAGGTTGCTGCTGCGTTGCGGACGAGCGACGGAGGCTCGGCGGGCACTTGCCGCCGCTCGACGTTCGGCCCCCAGGGACACCGAGGTCGACGCCCTTTTCGATCTTGCCGACCGGATCGATCCGACCGTCACCGTCGACGCCGAATGCGTGCGCGGCAGCTAGCGGCCGCCGAACAAGCACGTGCTCCAGGACGCAACATCGGCGACCGAACCCGGCACAGGGCACCCGCTTCGCCTGCTGCTATTGTCCACCTCGTATCCGCTGGCCGCTCAATCGGTCAGCGGTGCCTTTGTCGAGCGGCTCGCGACCGCGCTGGCCGAACATGCCCGCGTGACTGTACTGACGCCGGACGCAGAAACGCCGCCCGAGCATCGCGGCCCGATAGTGGTCGCCGTATTTCGCTACGCGCCTCGGCGCCTGCAGCGCCTCGCCCACGGACCGGGCGGCATTCCGGCGGCGCTACGCTCAAGTTGGACTCAGCGCTTGCTGGTGCTGCCGTTTCTGCTCGCGATGCTCGCGGCCACCTGGCGTCACGCCAAGCAACACGATGCGATTCTCGCCAACTGGTCGGTTTGCGGCCTGACCGCCGGCATAGTCGGACGCCTGCAGGACCGTCCGGTAGTCACCGTGATGCGCGGCGAAGACGTAAGCAGACTCACAACCAGCGCCCTATTCCGCGCCATCGCCAGGGCCTGTATGCGCTTGTCGAAGTCGGTAGTCACGGTCAGTGACGCGATGGCCGAACAGTTGCGTACATTCGACCCGGCACGAGCAGGAAGGGTCAGGATGATCGCCAATGGAGTATCGCCGGATTTTCTCGCGGTGCCCGATGCCGACGCCGACTCGACGCCGCTGAGACTCGTTTACGTCGGAAGCCTGATACCGAGAAAATCGGTCGCAACGCTGCTCGAAGCGATGCGCGAACTGCCGGAGGATGTCCTGCTCACAATTGTTGGCGAAGGTCCGGAGGCCGCAGCACTGGCTGCCAACAGTGCTGCGGCCGGTCTCGATCGCCGGGTACGCTTCCTGCCGTTTCGCCCGCCCGACCAAATCGCATCCCTGCTTGCCGATACGCACGCGCTGGTTCTGCCCAGCTTGTCGGAGGGGCGCCCGAATGTCGTCATCGAGGCGCTCGCGGCGGGTCGGCCAGCCATTGTCAGCGACATCCCCGGCTCGCGCGAGTTGATCGGCGACGACGAGCGCGGCCTGCGCTTTCCTGCAGGGGACGCCGCGGCGCTCGCCGGCTGTGTGCGGCGCCTGCGCGATCCAGCGCTGCGCCTGCGCCTGGGCAGCAACGGCAGACGCTTCATTCACGCACAGGGCTTGAGCTGGGCCGCAGCCGCTCGCAAATATTGCCGCCTGTTCGAGGCGCAGGAATCCCGATGACGAAGTCATGTGCGGGATAGCCTTCCTCTCTGATCCATGCTGCGCCGACGCCGATGCACGTCGCCGCCTCGACTTGTGCATGGAGGCGATGCGGCATCGAGGGCCGGATGCCGGCGGACTGACTCGCAGCGGTCAGGCTTGGCTTGCCCACCGACGGCTTTCGATCATCGATCTAGGGGGTAGTCGGCAGCCGATGCAGGATCCCGACGGCCGCTTCACGCTCAGCTACAACGGCGAGATCTACAACTACCGCGAGGTACGCGAGACACTAATCGGGCGATGGTCGTTCCGCAGTGATGGCGACACCGAGGTGTTGCTCGCCGGCCTGGTGCTCGAGGGCCCGGAGTTCCTCGGCCGTCTCGAGGGAATGTGGGCCTTCTGTCTGTGGGATGCCGAGCGCCGTAGCGCCCTGCTGTGCCGCGACCGCATGGGCAAGAAGCCCCTGTTCTACCACCGGCGGGGTCGCGAAGTATTGGCAGCGGCCTCCGAACTGCCAGCACTTCGCGAGCTGGTCACGGGCGCGCTGACGGAGGACCTGGATTCGGCCGCCGACATCCTTCGCTACGGCCACCCCATGCCCGGCCACACTGCATGGCAGGAGATCAAGGAAGTGCTGCCGGGCCACTGTCTGCAGTGGCAGCCCGGCGGGCCGCTCACGGAGCACCGCTGGTGGCGCTTCGCGCCATTCCGTTTTTCCGGCGCCGAACGCGATGCCGTCCGCGAACTTGAAGCCACGTTGATCGAGGCGGTCCGCCGCCGAATGGTCGCCGACGTCGAGGTTGGCGCGTTCCTGTCGGGCGGGATCGATTCCTCGCTGATCTGCGCGATTATTCGCAAGCGCCTCGGCATGCCGCTGAAGACCTTCACGATCGGCTTCGACGACGTCTCCTTCGACGAACGCGACTATTCGCGCCGGATCGCAAACGCGCTTGGCACCCAGCACTTCGAGGCATGCCTGAGCATCGGCAACGCGCCGGAGCTGGAACGACTTCTCCACGCCCACGTCGGCCAACCGCTCGCCGACCCGTCGCTGCTGCCCACGGCACTGGTCTCTGGCGTCGCCGCTGAGCGCGTCAAGGTGGCGTTGTCCGGAGACGGCGGCGACGAGCTCTTCTGCGGTTACCAGCGCTACCAGGCGCGCACCGTCCTGCGTTGGTATTCGCGCCTGCCTGCTGGACTTCGCAGTCTTGCCGAGGCGGCCATTCGGGCGTTGCCGGAGCCGACCGCCCACCACAGCCGCAGCCTGCTGAAAAAGGCGCACCTGTTCCTCGATGTCGCTGACCGCGAACGGCCTGGACGCCCTTACGTGGCGCCGGAACTGCTCGACCAGTCGCGGCTCGAAGCGCTCGCGCCGGCACTGGCCGGCCGTGGCCATCGCGCCCCCGGAATACCCGAGCAGACCGAGCCCGACGACATCGCACGCATGATGGCCTCCGACGCGCTCGTCTATCTGCCTCAGGACATCCTGGTCAAGGTGGACCGGGCGAGCATGGCACATTCGCTCGAGACGCGCGCTCCCTTCCTTGACAGCCGGCTGGTGGCGTTGGCGTTCTCGCTGCCACGCCACTGGCATCGACGAGGATTGACCGGCAAACGCATGTTGCGCTCGGCCTGCGGCGATTTGCTTCCGCCGTGGCTGTGGCAGCGACGCAAGCAAGGGTTCGGCGTGCCCGTGCATGCCTGGTTCCGCGGCGCCCTCGGCGAGCGGCTGCAGGTACTCGCCCATTCCGACCGGGACGGGCCGGTAGATCCGCGGGCACTCGTCGGCATGCTCGGCGAACATCGAAGCCTGCGGCAGGATCACGGCCTGAGGCTGTGGGCCTTGTACACCTATCTGTCGTGGCGCGGGCAACAGGCTTGAGCGAAGGCGCCCGCCATCTCGCGCTGTTGCTGCCAGAGCTCGAAGCCGGTGGCGCGCAGCGCGTCATGCTGAGTGTGGCCGACGGCCTTGCAAGGCGTGGCCATCGAGTCGACCTGCTGGTGCTCGACGCCTCCGGGCCATTGCGCGACGGAGTGCCTTGCGGGGTTCGCCTGGTGGATCTCGCGGTCCGCCGCAGCGTCGGTGGCGCGACCTTCGCGCTGCGCTCGGTCGCCCGTCTGGCCGACTGGCTACGACGGGAACGCCCCGCCGCAATGCTAAGCACAATCTCCGGCACCAACCTCGCTGCGGTACTGGCGCGCGCTCTCGGTAGTCCATCGACCAGGCTCGCGCTGCGCGAAGCGGTCACACTGGACAACGTCGCGAGCCCGGGGCGGCTGCGGCTGATGCGCTGGCTCTATCCGCGGGCAGACTGCGTGATCGCCCTGAGCAGTCACATGGCAGTGCAGATTCACCGCACTCTCGGCGTCCCGCTACGCCGCATCCACTGCATCGCCAACCCGGTCGACACGGTCCGAATCCGCAACCTAGCCGCACAACCACTGGACCACCGCTGGCTCGAGCAGACGGATGTGAGACGGATCGTGGCAGTTGGCCGGCTGATTCCGCAGAAGGATTTCGCGACGCTGCTGCAGGCCTTCGCGAGACTGCCGGCCGCCGGCCGGGTCCGGTTGGCCATCATCGGTGACGGCCCCGAGCGCGCCGCCCTGGAACGACTGGCCGCACAACTCGGACGGGCCGAAGAAGTGCTCTTCGTCGGATTCGACCCGAATCCATGGCGCTGGATGGGCCGCTCAGATTTGCTGGTTTCCTCGTCCCGCTGGGAGGGGCACCCAAACGTGCTGCTGGAAGCGCTGGCGCTCGGGCTGCCCGTGGTATCGACCATCTATGACCCGTCCGCCCTCGCACTGCGCGAAGCGGCCGGTGAAATTCCGCTACGCTTCGCCGAAGTCGGTGACGCGGAAGGCCTGTCACGCCAGATCGAGGATGCATTGGGCGAGCCGATGGGGAGACGCAACGGTGTTCCGTCGAGCCTCGCCGCCGGAATCACCGCGTACGAGGACATGCTCCTTGGCTGAGCCCACCGCCCACAATGCCACGACTGCGGTTCGCTGGAAGAGCGAAGTCAAACGCATGGTCTATGTCGCGATTGCCATTCTGTTGGCAGTCTTCCTGGTCAGACTGGGCCCCGAACCCTGGCGCCAAATGAGCGCACACTGGAAGACGATGGGCGCGGTGGCTGCGGTCTCCGCGCTCGCGATGTTTCTGCAGGCGGCGTCCTTTCGCACCGTGCTGCCGGCCAGAGGTCGCCGCCCCGGATGGCTCGAGCTGACACGGATCTGGGCGCTCTCCGGCGCGATATCGGCGGTCGCGCCGGTGTTCGTCGGCGTCGGCACGCGGGCCACGCTGCTCGTCCAGGCCGGCTTGTCGATCGGTGCCTGCGTATCCACCAGTGCCCGCCAGGCGTGGCTTGGGCTCGAGAGCGCACTGCTGTTCGCGGCTGCCGCGGTACTGCTCGTGCGCCCACCGGGCGCCAACTGGATCGCCACCGTGCTGGCATTGGCTGGCGCTGCCATGATCGCTGTGCGCTGCATGTCGGCACGGGCCTGGCCGGTGCGCCTGCCCACCCGCCTGCAGCACTGGTTGAACAGCTTGCGGGCACCGGTCGGCGCAGCCGCGTGGCTGTTGTTCGCACTCCAGGTCCCGGTCATGGCCGCCACCTACTATGCCGGATACGTCGGCATGGGCGCCGCGATCGGATTCGAGCACGCGACGCTGCTGGCTGCGATCACGATCATGACCAGCGTCGTGGTCTTCATCCCGATGGGGCTCGGCGTGCTCGATTCACTGTGGGTGTTCGCGGCGACGCAGGCTGGGCTGTCGCTGGAGGATTCGGTGGCTCTGGCAATTCTGTTGCGGACTTCGTACCTGTGTGCCGCCGCAGTCGTCGCGGCCCTGCTCTCAGTGTTGCCCGGTAGCCGCTGACGGCTTCGTGGCGACTGCGTAGATGCCGGTCTTCTTGCGGCCCAACAGTGAGAAGCCCAGTTCGATCAATTCGTTGCCCCAGGCGATCTCGCGGGTCTCGACCGGCGCGAAGCCGACCACTGAGAGGCGCTTCGCCAGTGACTGTGCCGTCCACGAGCGCACATGCTGCCACCGGTGGAAGGTGCAACCGCATTCGGGGCAAATGGTGCGCTCGACATCTAGGTCCTCGCCGTTCGGCGTCGTCACGAACAGGTGTCCGCCCGGCGCCAGAATGCGCAGACATTCGGCCAGAATCTCATCCAGACGTTGCTCCGACAAGTGTTCGACCACCTCGGTCAGTAGCACCAGATCGGCATCGCCCTCTGGCAACGAAGACGGTAGCGCGTCGATCACCCGGGCACCCCCGAACGCCTCGGCACCGCGATTTCGCACCTCGGTCGCCGCCACGCTCCGCGTCGAGGGGTCGAGTCCGACGATGCAGGCACCGTTCGGCAGCAAAGGCACGCAGGCCGCTATCAGGCTGCCGGTACCGCACGAAAAGTCGACAACCCGCCGGACCGATGACAGCAGCCCGAGCCTCTTCAGGGTGCGGGCGACGTGGCGGCCGACGCGGGCACCGAAGTATCTCTTCTCCATCGCTGGCAACGAACTATAGAAATTCCATAGCCGATTGGTGTTCTCCTCGTTCCACTCGACGGGGTGGGGCGTGAACGGATCTTCGGCACTCATTGCTTTCTCTCCGGTAGTTCGTTCGACGCGCCCGCTGTGGGAACGAACACGCGAGTGGCGGCGCCGAGCGCGCTGGCCAGGGTCCGCCGCTGACGCAGACTGACAATAGGCCCGAGAACGCTCTGGCCGGTGTAGAAGTAAGGGCACGGTCTTACCGCCAACACACACCAGCCGGCATCCGTGAAATGACGCCGCCAAGCGCGTCGCGAAAAACCAGCAGAACTCGCTCAGGGAATTGCCCCGCTCGCCGTGACGGTTCGGCCAGAAGATATAGCGCAGCAAAGTGGCGGAGGGTACGCCGCGGGCGTCTCCGTCACCTGCGGCACTGCTGGTGCCCAATCGGGCCATCGCCGCCCGCAGCACGCGGGCGGGGTGGGTCAGCGACGTCCACAGCCGCCAAACCGGCGTCGGCAACACGTGAATCGCAATGCCACCGGGTCTCAAGACGCGCTGCAGCTCGGACTCGAACGCGTCGAGATGCGCGATGTGTTCGAGCACGTTTGAACTGAACACCACATCGAAACACTCGTCGGCGAACGGAATACGATGGCCATCGTACAGCATCACCGGCGAGTCCTCGCACGAATCCGGGTGCCTCGCAACGTCGATCGAATAAACCTCGTAGCCGCGCCGCTCGAGTTGCCGGGCCTGCCATCCCTGGCCGCCACCGATTTCCAGGACAACCCGGTCCTCGGCCCGCAGTGCCCCGAGCGCACAACGCAACTCGCCCGTGCGGATCGCCCTCAGGAAGCGCGTCCGGGCCGCCTGCGGACGTGTGCTCACGGCGCGCTACCCTGCTCCCGCGAGCGGGCCTTGCGCGCCACGACGCGGTAGCTGAAGGGCATCAACTCGGAGCGGGGCATCAGTCCGCCCAGCGCCCAACCCGCCAGATTTACCGGCAATATCGCGAGTAGCAGCAGCGGCGCCAGCAGCAGCGCCGGGCTGGCCGCGCGCGCGGCCCGGATCACACTGTCGGCGAGCGCGATCGCCAGTAGGCCTGCGGAGACTTCCAGCGGATGCATCGTCGCGGTGATCTCGCTCGGTTCAAGGCCATTCCGGCAGAGCAGGCGCCCGATGCCGGCTGCAGTCCACCGCTGGTAGTCGTGAGGCAGGTCGTGCAAGGGATAGAGAAACGGCACGTGGATCAGGCACTTGCCGTCGTCACGCAATACTCTTGCTGCCTCGCCCACAGCCAGTTCGGCTCGATCGAGGTGCTCGAGCACGTCGAGCAGCACCACCGTATCAATGCTGTCGCCTGCTATTGGCAACTGGCGGCCGTCCGCCAGCGCGTCGGCACCGCCAGAGTAACCGAGGGCCACGGTCGGCGGATAATCGAGGCCGATGTAGCGCACTTCTGCCGGCAGGGCACCGCGCAGCTCGCCATTGCCGCAGCCGATGTCGAGCAATGTGCCGCTCGCGTGCTCGCCGACCCAGGTCCGGGTCGCTGGCCGATGGCGCAGCAGCAGCCACTGGGGGTGGACCGGCCAACGCTCGAACGGCCTCAGCCATCGCTGCAAGCGCCTACTCATCTCGACCCCCGCTCGGCCATCACCGTCGTCCGCAGCGGTCCGGCACCGCCCACGGCCCACGCAGCCGGATCGCGCATTTGAAGCTGTCCCGGATGGTCGGGCTGGGTGATCTGCTCGGAGACGAGCCACTGAGGATGGCACGGCGCACGCCCCAGGGGTTCGAGAATTCTCTTGATCCGCGTAGCCAGACCGCTCAAGAAGCGTCCTCTGGACGCCGGCTCGAACCGCAATTACGGAATACGTACTCGTTGCAGCCAAGCGTCGGCTTGGTCAACAGTCTTTCCAGAGAAAACCCTCTCTTCGCGAGGTACTCGAACAGATCCCCCGGCTTCGCGACCTCGTATGGGTATCCCCCCAGCCAGTCAATCCAGTCATGGACGCAGGACATGCCTCGCTCGCGGTGATACCCCGAGTACCGTTCGATCGGATTGCGCCGGCTCAGAACGTCCTCAAACAACCCCGCCGCCGCGAATAGCGGAAAGAATGCCGCCTTGACAAACCAGCGCCCAGGCCATCCAGAGCAATAGATCCGCTTGACCCGCTGCCATCCCTTCGAAACCAAGTTTTGGTCGTTGTAGATTGCAATGAAGAGCCGTCCTCCTGGCGCCACCTTGCCGGCCGCAGCATCGATTGCTCGCCACATTTCGCCCGTATGATGCAAAACACCCCACGAGTAAACGATGTCGAACTCGCCCAGTCGATCTAGGAAACAAGCGTCCAACACAGAACCCTGAGCGACCGCAAAGCCCCGGTGCTCAGTCGGGAATCGTCTTTGCAACTCGTTGCTTACCGCAACGCAGCGAGGATCGTAGTCGAATGCCGTCACCTCGGCTCCAAGGCGCGCAGCGGCCAGTGAAAAGAGCCCGCTTCCGCAGCCGATGTCGAGGAAGCGCCTACCATCAAGACGCGTCCCGCCCAGCATTCTCATCAGCGAGCGCTCGGCGGACTCGATACGACCTTCATCGACGACTTCCAGGAACGCGGCCCAGTTCTCGCCGAAAGCGAATCGCCTTTCGCCTTTCGTAGCCGCTGTTGTGTCGTCACCACGCGCGATGGCTTTGTCACTCATCGTCTGGCGCCCGTCCCACGATAGGTGATCTGGGTAATCTGTTCGGATACGAGACCAATAAGGAAGGTCGTAACCGCCGACGTCAGCAGAAAGATCGTGGCAAGAGATAGCCTACCGCTGGTCACAAACGTGTACGCATAGTAGGCCAGACCTAGAAACGCCTGGACTGCCACGACCGGCACAAATAGCTTTAACGGAGAATAGAGTGTTCCGATCCGGAAAATGATCAGCAGGAACCTCGACCCGTCCTTGAGCAGGCTGATATGACTCTTGCCAACGCGCCGAGCGGCCTGTATCGGCAGATAGTTCACCGGGTAGCCGGCCCGGAAAAAGGCCATTGTGCTCGTCGTGGGGTACGAGAATCCGTTCGGCAGCAGGTATAGAAACTCGCGGAATCGCTCGCTTCGCACCGCGCGAAAGCCCGACGTCAGGTCGGCCACCCGCTGTCCCGTCATGTAGCTGGCCAAGCCGTTGTAGATGCGATTGGCGATGCCACGCCACCAACTTGCCTGAGAACTGTTTCCGCGGGCACCGACGACCATGTCGAAGCCCTCGTGCAAGCGCTCGATCAGGCGCGGGATGTCGGCCGGATCATGCTGCCCGTCGGCATCCATGAACACCACGATTTCGCCGCGGGCCTGTCGCGCGCCCGACTTGATCGCCGCACCGTTTCCCATCGAGAGCGGATTGCGAATCACCCGCGCACCAGCCGCCTCGGCCACGGTGCCGGTGCCGTCGCTGGAACCGTCGTCGACCACCAAGATCTCCGCGTCGGACGTGACTTCTCGCACCCGTCGAATTACGTCGGCGACTGCGGCCGCCTCGTTCTTGGCCGGCAACACCACGCTGAGCCGGGGCCGGGGCCGGGGCCGGGGCTCCAACATACTCACTCGATGCCCCACTTCTGCAGGCGATACCGCAGTTGTCTCAGCGTCATGCCCAGCCTGCGGGCCGCCTCCGAACGGTTCCAATGGGTTTCCTCCAGCATCTTCATCACGTTGCCGCGCTCGGCATCCTCGCCGCCTGCCACGGCGCCTGTCGTGGCCGGCGGCTCTACCATCGCGGCCGGAGCGCCCGGCAGAGGCGGATCGCAGGACCCTGCCGCCGGCAGTCCGACACCCGAATCGAGATCTTCGCGTCGCACGGTACTCTCATCGGCCAACGCACACGCTCTCTCCAGTAGATTTTCGAGTTCGCGGACATTGCCCGGCAGCGGATGCTGGACTAGGTAGTCCAGAGCCTCCGGGCAAAGCAGCCGGACTTCGCTGCCTTCGCGCTGGGCGAGCTTGGCCAATATGTGCTGCGCGAGTTCCGGAATGTCCTCGGGGCGCTCGCGCAGCGGCGTCGAACGCAGCGTGATGACGTTGATACGGTAGAACAGATCCTGCCGGAAGCGGCCATCGTCGACAAGCGCCGCCAGATCCCGGTGCGAAGCCGACAGAATACGCACGTCCACCGGCTCTTCCGCGTGCGCACCGACCGGGCGCACGGCCCGCTCCTGGATCGCGCGCAGCAGTTTCACCTGCATCGCCAGCGGCAACTCGCCGACCTCGTCGAGGAACAGCGTGCCGCCGCGCGCCGCTTGAAAGAGCCCCTCCTTGTCCGCGCTGGCGCCGGTGAAGCTGCCCTTGCGATGGCCGAAGAACTCGCTTTCCATCAACTCGGGCGATATCGCGCCGCAGTTGACCGGCACGAAGGGTGCGCTGGCGCGCGGCCCCTGCTCGTGGATCAGCCTGGCGATGACCTCCTTGCCGGTGCCGGACTCGCCATGGATGAAGACCGGCGCCTGGTTGCGCGCCAGCTTGGCGATCTGGATACGCAGTTGCTCGATCGCCGGCGAACGGCCGATCAGCGACTTGCTGCCGGGCGCGGCGGGTTCGCCCTCCTGGTTCAGCCGCATGGCGTGGTTCACCAGTTCCCGCAGCGCCTTCAGCTCGAGCGGCTTGGAAACGAAATCGAAGGCCCCTCCCTTGAGCGCCCGGATCGCCGCATCCATGCTGCCGTAGGCGGTGATCACGGCTACCGGCAGGCCCGGATGCCTGGCCTGGATGTATTCGACCAGTTCCAGCCCGTCGCCGTCCGGCAGACGCATGTCCGTCAGGCACAGCCGGTAGCTTCCGTGGCCGAGCGCCTCCCGCGCCTCGACCACCGTCGCGGCGGTGTCGCAGGCCAGGCCGAGGCGGATCAGCGACAGTTCGATCAGTTCGCGGATGTCGTCCTCGTCGTCCACGACGAGGACTTCGGGTGTCTTGGGTCGGTTGCGTCGGTCCGACTGGCTCATGGCTGGCGGTTTCCGGTAAGACAGAAATGACCGCCCGGGGCGTTGTCGCCGACCTCCAGGCTGGCCTGATTGGCATCGGCGAGTTCACGGGCGATGTAAAGGCCGAGTCCTGTCCCTTTCGAGTGGGTGGTGAAGAACGGCTCGAAGATCTGCCGCCGCACCTCGTCGGAGATGCCTTCGCCGTCGTCGACGATGTGCAGCGTGATGCGGTCACGCTCGGTCGGCGTGACGTACAGCCGGATCGCGCCGGGTTTCCCGCTGCAGTAGCGCCGCGCGTTGCCGAGCAGGTTCCAGAGGATCTGGTTGAAGTGGGCACGATCGAAAGCCATCGTATCGCCGTCCTCGAAGTCGAGCGAGAACAGCGCCAGTTCATTCTGGTCGTGTACCGCGAATTCCTCCAGGAAGCTCGCCAGAAAGGCCCCCAGCGGCAAGGCCTCGACCAGCACCTGCTCGCGGCGGCCGAGCGCCAGCACGTCGCGCACCAGCCGTTCGATGCGGTGCGAGTTGTCGTTGATGATGCGGATCAGCCGTGTCCGCATGTCGGCCCGCTTTTCCTCGGCCAGCAGATCGGCGGCGTGGGTCACGGCCGACAGCGGGTTGCGGATCTCATGCGCGATGCTGGCCGTCAGTCGCCCCAGCGCGGCGAGCTTGAGCTGCTGGGCCTGGCTCTGGATCTGGGCAAAGTCCTGCATGTAGATCAGGCGGTCGCCCGGCTGGCCGACGCCACCGATTGCCCGGCACAGCAGCGTGCGGGTTCCGACCTCGATCACCTGTGCCTCGGCGCCGGCCGCCAGCGTCGCCACCTGCTCCGACCAGCGGGCCAGATCGGTATCGACGGCCACGTCGCCGCCCAGCAGTTCGCCTGCACGCGGATTGAGCTGGCGGACGATGCCGTCCTCGCCGACCACCACCACGCCGTCGGGCAGATCGCGGATGATGTGGGCATTGAGTGCCTGCTGGCGGCGCAGCGCTTCGCCGCGCTGACGGGCCAATTCCTCGTTGTCGCGCGCGCGCAGCGCCAGCATGCGGGAAACCAGCGCCACCGTGAAGAAGCCGACGCACACCAGGCCGACCGCGAAGAAGTCGCCGGCGCCGCTGCTGTAGAGGTAGCGCCAGCCGTTCTCGGCCAGCACCGCCACCGACGTCAGGGCGGCGAAGAACAGCACCAGGCGCCCGGCCGCGATCAGACCGGCCGCGGCCAGCACCACCAGCATCAGGATCGGCATGCCGCTGCGGTAGCCACCGCTCGACCACAGGAACAGCGTCAGTGCGGCGATGTCGATCAGGGTCTGGAACACCACCAGCCGGTTCAGGCCCAGCCGCCGCGCGGCGTCCGGGAATCCCAGCAGCAGCGTGGCGGCGAGATATCCGCCCGCGGTGATGCGGAATACGGCCGGCGCAAACTGGCCCAGTCCGATCGCCGGGCCGGCGACCAGGAAACCGCCGGCCACCACCAGCCGGAACAGATTGAAGTAGCGCAGCGACTTCCAGCGCGTCTGGTCGAACTCGAACTCGTCCGCCGTGCTCACGCTGCCGGGTCGCGGTGCAGCCGCTTGTGTTCCGTCGAACAGAAGGTCCGCCCGCCGGCCGTGACGGCCTCGCTCTCGGGCACCAGCAGGCCGCAGTGGGCGCACTCCACCATCCGCTCACTCTTGGCAGCACCGGTGCCCTGCGGCCGGGCGCGGTCGGCGGGCTTGGAGAGCAGACGCCGGGCGTAGTAGATGCCGAGCAGCAGCAACAGGAAGAGCAGGATCGAGCGCACGAAGGGAGCCGGGGCGACGGTGGGTCGAAGTCTAGCAGAAGCCCGCCAGCCTCAGAGCGCCCGCAGCCGGGCGCAGGCCTCGTCCAGCGTCGCCTCGGACTTGGCGAAACAGAAGCGGATCACGCGCTCGTCGCGGCCGTCGGCGAAGAACGCGGAGACCGGAATCGCCGCCACGCGCACCTCGCGGGTCAGCCATTCGACGAAGGCCCGGTCCGACAGGTCCGAGATATGGTGATAGCGGGCGAGCTGGAAATAGGTGCCGGCACTGGGCAGCAGCTCGAAGCGCGAGCCCTCCAGCGCGGCGCGGAAGCGATCGCGCTTGGCCTGGTAGAAACCGGCCAGCCCGAGGTAGCGCTCCGGCTTCGCCATGTAGTCGGCCAGCCCGTACTGCACCGGCGTGTTCACGGTGAATACATTGAACTGGTGCACCTTGCGGAATTCCGCCATCAGCTCGGCGGGGCCGGCCACGTAGCCGACCTTCCAGCCGGTGACGTGATAGGTCTTGCCGAAACTCGAGACCAGGATGCTGCGCTCGGCGAGTTCGGGCAGGCGCGCCACCGAAGCGTGCCGGCGGCCGTCGAAGACGATGTGCTCGTAGACCTCGTCGGCCAGCACGACGATTCGGCTTCCCGTCGTGAGCCTCGCCAGCTCGCGCATGTCGTCCTCGTCCCAGACGGTCGCGGTGGGGTTGTGCGGCGTGTTGACGATGATCATGCGGGTCCGCTCCGAAAGCAGCGCCGCCACCTCGCGCCAATCGGGCCGGTAGGCGGGCGCGGCCAGCCGGGCGCGGCGCACGATGCCGCCCTGCAGTTCGATCGCCGGCACGTAGGCGTCGTACACCGGCTCGAACACGACGATTTCGTCGCCCGGCCGGACCAACGCCGCGATCGCCGTGAACAAGGCCTGCGTCGCGCCGGCCGTGACGGTGATCTCGGACTCCACCTCGTAGCGCTGGCCGTAGAGCGCCGCGATCTTGTCCGCGATCGCCTGCCGCAGCCCGGCCACGCCGCTCATCGGCGCATACTGGTTGGCGCCGGCCCGCATCCAGTGGGCGACGCGCTCGAACAGCTCGTCCTCGGCGTTGAAGTCCGGGTAGCCCTGCGACAGGTTGATCGCACCGCAGCGCTGAGCCAGCGCCGACATGACGGTGAAGATCGTCGTGCCGACGCTCGGCAGACGGGATTCGACGCTGGCGGGAAAGCTCGGCATGGAAGTCTCCGAAGCGGTGGGCGATTCGTCATTCTGGCAGATGGACCGCCGACGGGACATCCGGCCGCAGCGGCTAAAATGGGGGACACGCCGGCCGGAGCACGCATGGACCTCAAGACCCTGTACCGACAAGACCAGCACGCGGTGATCCTGGATCAGACCCGCTTGCCGCACAGCATCGAACACCTCGAGTTGCGCCGGCTCGGCGACGCCGCCGCCGCGATCCGCGGCATGCAGGTGCGCGGCGCCCCGCTGATCGGCGCCACCGCCGCCTGCGGCGTCGCGCTGGCAATGCAGGCCGACGGCAGCGATGCCTCGCTCGAAGCGGCCATCGAGCTGCTCGGCGCAACGCGACCGACGGCCGTCAATCTGCACTGGGCGCTGGCCAGGATGCGTCGCGCGCTCGCCGAACTCGCCCCGCCCCGGCGCGCAGCGGCGGCGTGGACCGAATTCGACGCAATCTGCCGCGAAGACCGGGCCACCAACGCGGCCATCGGCGCGCACGGCATGGAAGTGCTGAAAGCGATCGCCGCACGCCGACGAGGCAGCCGGGTTCGGCTGATGACCCACTGCAATGCCGGCTGGCTCGCCACGCTCGGCCACGGCACCGCGCTGGCGCCGGTGTATGCGGCCCACCAGGCAGGCATCCCGGTCGAGGTCTGGGTCAGTGAGACGCGCCCCCGCAACCAGGGCCTGCTGACCGAGTGGGAGTTGCGCCAGGCCGGCGTGCCGCACCGCCTGATCGCCGACAACGCGGCCGGGCTGCTGCTGGCCCGCGGCGAGGTGGATATCGTCGTCACCGGCGCCGACCGGGTCGCCGCCAACGGCGACAGCGCGAACAAGATCGGCACCTACCTGAAAGCGCTGGCGGCCCACGACAACGGCGTGCCGTTCTACATCGCGGCGCCGCGCTCGACGATCGATTTCGACTGCCCGGGCGGCGACGCGATCCCGATCGAGGACCGCGACGGCGACGAGTTGCGCGTGGTGGCCGGGCTCGGCCAATCCGGCCCGGCCGATGTCCGGATCGCGCCACCGCAATGCGAGGTCGCCAATCCCGGCTTCGACGTCACGCCGGCCCGCCTGATCAGCGGCCTCATCACCGAGGCCGGCATCGTGGCACCTGACCGGTTGGGCGCATTGGCAGCGGAGGCGCAACGATGATCGAGACGGGCGCCGAGCAACTGCTCGCCACCGCGCGGGCGATGACCGAACAGGGGCTCAACCGGGGCACCGCGGGCAACGTCAGCCTTCGTCTCGACAGCAGCGCGATGCTGATCACGCCGAGCGGCCTGTCGTGGGAGCGCTGCCTGCCGGGCGACATGGTGCGGGTCGAGGGCGACGGTCGCTGGGCCAGCGCGCTGCGCCCGTCGAGCGAGTGGCGCATCCACCGCGACATCTACCGCGCCCGCGGCGAGGTCGGTGCCATCGTGCATGCCCACTCGCCCCACGCCACGGCAATCTCCTGCCACCGGCGCGACATCCCGGCCTTCCACTACATGATCGCCCGTTTCGGCGGCAGCGACATCCGCTGCGCCCGCTACCGGACCTTTGGCACCCAGGCGCTGTCCGACGCGGCGCTGGAAGCGCTGGCCGATCGCAGCGCCTGCCTGCTGGCGAATCACGGCATGGTCGTGACCGGCCGCGACCTGGCCCATGCGCTGGCGCTGGCGGTGGAGTTCGAGGCCCTGTGCCAGCACTACCTGCTGAGCTGCCAGCTCGGCACGCCGGTGCTGCTCGGGGCCAGCGAGATGCAGGAAGTCGTCGAACGCTTCGGCAGCTACGGCCAGGGCGGCCGCGACTGAGGGCGGCGCCGGTTCAGAAGCTGCCTCGCTCGACCTCGGCGCCGCCACCCCGCACGCCGACCCGTCCCTTGCTGGAAAACGGCAGCGTGCCGAAACCGCCGAGCACGATGCTGCCGTCGATCGCGTAGCCGACGCCGAGCGCGGCGCCGGGATTGGCGAGCTGGCCGACCAGCTGGGTCAGCGTCGTGACGGCCGACACCGTCACCACGTGCTCGCCGAGGCCGGGCACGACGAATGCGCGGTCCGACACGCCGCGGGCAAACTGGCGGCCGTCCAGGTCCACCGTGAAGCTCAGCCCCTCCACGTCGAGCGCGCGCCGATTCGGGTTCATGAAGCGCAGGTCGAATTCGAAGCGCTGCTCGTAGATCGTTCCGCCGACGTAGCGTACGTCCACCAGCGTCGCATCGGGCGGCTTCAGGTCGAGCGGCAGCGACGCGCAGGCCACCAGCAGCAGCGCGGCAAGGAGCGCCAGCGGCCTCGCCCGCAGGCAGGCTCTCACTGCCGGCCCCGGGCCTGCTCCAGCACGCGCAACAGGCTGGACGTGTCGTCGCGGCCGAAGCCGCTGCCCATCAGCGCATTGAGCTGCTGCCACACCTGGGCCGCGATCGGCAGCGGCACGCCGGTACTCATCGCCTCGTCCATCAGGATGCCGAAGTCCTTGTGGTGCAGACGCGCCTCGACGCCGGCCGAGAAATCCCGTTCGACCATCTTCAGGCCCCACACTTCGAGGGCCTTCGACCAGGCCGAACCGCCGAGCAGCGCCTCGCGCACCCGCGCCACGTCGACGCCGCTGGCGGCGGCCAGATGCAGCGCCTCGGCGCAGGCCTGCTCGGCCGCGACGAAGACCATCTGGTTGCAGGCCTTGGCGACCTGGCCGGCGCCGCTCGGCCCGATGCGGCGGATGGTCTTGCCCATCGCCTCGAGCAACGGCCGCACCCGCTCGACGGCCGACTCCTCGCCGCCGACCATGATCGCCAGCGTCGCCGCCCTGGCGCCGGCGGAACCGCCCGACACCGGCGCATCGAGGAATTCCGCGCCGCTTTGGGCGTACAGCGCAGCCAGTTCGCGCGCGACACCGGGCGCGATGGTGCTCATGTCCACATGCACGCCGCCGTCGGCCAGCCCGGCCAGCACGCCGTCGTCGCCGAGCGCGACGGCCTTCACGTCGTCGCCGTTGGTCACCATGCTGACGACCGCGTCGCAGCCCTGCGCCATCGCGCGCGGCGTTTCGCACGCTTCGGCGCCGGCCGCGACCAACGGCGCCGCCGATTCGGGACGGCGCGCCCACAGCCGCAGTTCGTGCCCCGCCGCCAGCAGGTTCTCAGCCATCGGGCGTCCCATCGCGCCCAGTCCGATGAAACCGACCTTCATTTGATTTCCTCAGGATTGCCGCCCATCCGCTCGAACAGCTTGATCACCGCCACCGAATCCTCCTCGGCCAGCCCGGCGCCGGCCATCGCCGCGAACATCTGGGCCGCCGCGACCGCGCTCGGCAACTGCACGTGCAAACCGTGCGCCTCGTCCAGCACGATGCGCATGTCCTTGAGATGCATCCAGGACTTGAAGCCGGGCCGGAAATCCCTCGCCAGCATGCGGGCGCCGTGGTTTTCGAGGATCCTGCTGTTGGCCAGCCCGCCGGTCAGGATCTCGCGCACGGCCGCCGCGTCGACGCCGCTGTGGCGCGCGAAATTCAGCGCTTCGGCAACCGAAGCCACGCCGACGCCGGTAATGACCTGGTTGCAGGCCTTGGCCACCTGGCCAGCACCGCAGTCGCCGATGTGGGTGATGGAGGCCCCCATTGCCTCGAACAGCGGCAGCGCGCGTTCGAAGTCCTCCACCGCGCCGCCGACCATGATCGTCAGCTTGCCCGCGATCGCGCCGGCCTCGCCGCCGGACACCGGCGCATCGAGCATCCGCACGCCCCGCTCGGCGAGCCGCGCGGCAATGCTCTTGGACGCCGTCGGCGAGATCGTGCTCATGTCGATCAACAGCCGGTCGGCCAGTCCCGCCGCGGCGATGCCGGCCGGGCCGAGCGCGATCTCTTCGACGTCCGGCGCATCGGCCACCATCGTCACGATGATCGATGCCTTGCCGGCCATCTCGGCGACGTCGGCGCAGGCATGCGCACCGGCGTCGAGCAGCGGCGGCATCGATTCGGCCCTGCGCGCCCAGACGAAGACCTCGTGTCCGGCCTTGAGCAGATTCAGCGCCATCGGACGGCCCATCAAGCCGAGCCCCACAAATCCTACTTCCATATCCGTTCCGCTTCCGTTCATCCAGCTCACGCATGGATTGTAGCGGCTCACTTGGATAAAGTAGCCGCAGCATGGATTCCAACCTATCGAGATTGCGCCCCGATCCGTCCGAAGCGGCCAGCCGGGAGGCAATTCAGATTCACCTCGGCAAGGTCCGCAGCGGCCAACCCTTCGCACTGCTGCTGGCCGCCATCGTCAGCATCGGCTTCTATCCGTTCGTACGCCGGCCCGGACTGCTGGTGCTGTGGTTCGTCCTGCTGGCGGCGCTGGCCGTCTGGCGACGGCGCGCGATGCGCCGCTACCGGGCCGAAACCCCGGTCGGCCGGCGGCTGGCCCACTGGCAGCGCGTCTGCGTGGCCCATGTCCTGCTGTCGGCGCTGAGCTGGTCGGCGATCGGCCTGCTGGTCTACCCCGACGCACCCGAAGGCTTCAAGGTCCTGGCGCCCTTCGTACTGCTCGGCGTGGCCGGAGCCGGTGCGCTGACCGCGGCATCGATTCCGCTCGCCGCGCCGGCCTTCCTGGTCGTGTTGCTGCTGCCCAACGCGGTGATGCTGCTGCAGGGCGACTGGGCGGCACGGCTGATCGCGGTCGCGCTGCTGCTGGCCGCGATCGGACTGTCGACGATCGCCGCACCGTTCGCCCGCCAGTTGGCGCAGAACATCGAGCAGCGTCTGCGACTCGAGAACGCGCTGGCCGAAAGCGAGGCGGCCTGGAGACAGGCCGAAGACAGCAACGAGGCCAAGCGCAACTTCATCACCCGGATGAGTCACGCCATCCGTACGCCGATGAACGGCATCATCGGCGTCAGCCAGTTGCTCGAGCGCGGCGAGCTGCAGCCACGGCAGCGGGAATTGGTTGCGACCTTGCAGAGCTCGGCCCGCCACCTGCGCCAGCTGGTGGACGACATCCTCGATCTGTCGCGCATCGAGGCCGGCGCGGTGGTCACGCGCGAGGAGGATTTCGACCCGTTCGAACTGGTTGCCACGGCCTGCGACCTGTTTCGTCCGAGCGCCGCCCACAACGGCGTCGGGATCGAACTGGCCGTTGCCGGCCCGATGCCCGCGTCGCTGCGCGGCGACGCCAACTGTCTGCGCCAGATCCTGATCAACCTGCTCAGCAACGCCACCGATTTCACCCGCCAGGGCTCGATCCGCGTCAGCCTCGCCCACCAGCCGCAGCACGGGCAGCAGGCCTGCCGGCTGGAAGTGGCGGTCAGGGACGGCGGCCCGGGGATTCCGGCGGAAGACGCAGCCACGGTGTTCGAGCCCTTCTCGGGCAGTGCCCGCAACAGCGGCCGGGACTTGCAGGCCTCGGGCCTGGGTTTGGCGATTTCACTTCGCCTGGCGGAGCTGATGGACGGCACGCTCGAGCTGGACCGATGCAGCGCCCCCGGGGCCGGCTTCAAACTGTCGGTGCCGATGCGGCCGGGCACGGCGCCGGCCGACGCCGCCGTCGCGCAAGCTCACGCGGCGGCGAGCCACCTGCCCCGGCTGAGGGCCTTGATCGTCGAGGACAGCGCATCCAACCGCCTGGTACTGCAATCCGCGCTCGAGGAACTGGGCGTCGAGTCGGACTCGGTGGCAGACGGCGAGAGCGCGCTCGAACGTCTGCAGGCCTCGCGCTTCGACGCGGTGCTGCTGGACTGCGAGTTGCCCGGCATGGACGGCTTCGCGACCTGCCGCCGCTGGCGCGCCTTCGAGGCCGAACACGGCCTGCAGCGGATCCCGATTGCGGCGGTCACGGCCAGCGTGCGGGCCGAAGACCGGGCGGCGGCCATCGACGCCGGCATGGACGAATTCCTCGCCAAGCCGTTCGAACTCGATGCGCTGTCGGCGGTGCTGTCCCGCATGGCGGCCCATACTTAACAACAGGACTAAGGGATGCAGTTCGCTAGCTACATCAAGGACATCGGCCGCGGCGCCAAAGGGGCGCGATCGCTCGATCGGGACAGGGCGCGGACGATGTTCGGCGCGATGCTCGACGGCGAGGTGGGCGAACTGGAGCTGGGTGCGATCCTGATCGCCTTGCGCATCAAGAGCGAATCGCTCGAGGAACTGCTCGGCTTCGCGGACGCGATGGGAGACAGGATCGCACCGCTGCAGGTGCCGGCCGGGCCGCGCTGCGTCGTGCTGCCGACCTACAACGGCGCCCGCCGTCAGCCCAACCTGATGCCCTTGCTGGCCACGCTGCTGAGCCGCCGCGGCGTGCCGGTGCTGATCCAGGGCCGGCACGATTTCGAGTCGCGCGTCAGCCCGTTCGAATTGCTGCAGGCGCTCGACATCGACGAGTCGCCCGACGTCGCCGACGCCGAGCGCAGGCTGGGCGAACAGCGCCTCGCCTGCCTGCGGCTCGAAACACTGCTGCCCGGCCTCGCCAGGCTGCTGGCGACCCGCCCGTCGCTGGGCGTGCGCAGCGCTGGCCACACGATGGCCAAACTGCTCGATCCCTGCCCGGGCCGCAGCGTGCGCGTCGTCGCGGTGACGCATCCCGAATACCTGGAACGAATGGGCGAGTTCCTGCTCGCCAGCCGGGCCTGCGCCCAGTTGCTGCGCGGCACCGAGGGGGAGTGCTACGCCAACCCGCGCCGTCTGCCGTTGCTGTCGGGTTTCCATGACGGCCAGCAGTTCGTCCAGGCCGAGGCCGAGCCGGGCGGAGCACCGCCGCTGGCGGAGCTGCCGGAAGGCATCGAGCCAGACGAGAATGCCGCCACGATCCGCGCCATGCTGGCCGGCACGGTGCCGATCCCGGCGCCGATCGAAGCGCAGGCTCGAACGCTGGAAGCCTTGGCGAAACGCCCCTGAAGCGGCACGGGAACCCACCGCACAGCGGCGACTCGAAGCGATGCCGCTAGAATTGCGGCCTCGCCCGCCCAACTGGAATCGATCGTGGACGCACTTTTCAGACTGCTCAATCATCGCCGCCTGCCGTTTCTGCTGCTGTTCGCGACCTGTGTCGCGCTGCTGGCGTTCGGCCTCTACCTGCAGTACCAGAAAGGGCAGGAGCCCTGCCCGATGTGCATCATGCAGCGCTATGCCTTCGTGTCGGTCGGCCTCATCGCGCTGGTGGCCGGCCTGCACGGCCCGGCCGCGACCGGTCGGCGCGTCTATGGACTGCTGCTGGCGCTGGCGACACTGCTCGGCGGCGGCGTGGCCGCCCGCCAGAGCTGGATCCAGATCTACCCGCCAGCGGATTCCGAGTGCGGACCGGGACTCGAATACATGCTCGAGAGCTTTCCGCTGTCCGATGCGCTGCAGATGATCTTTCGGGGTGCGGGGGACTGCACCGAGCGGGCGTGGACCTTTCTCGGCCTGTCGATCGCCAACTGGTCGCTGGTAAGCTTCGGCGTCGTGGCGATCTTCGCGCTGTGGCTGGTGTTCGCCCGCCGCCGGCGCTAGCCCCGGCGGATCCGGACGCGGCCCCTCAGTCGATGACTTCGACGATCTCGACCCCGATCTCGTATTCGCCGCCTTGCAACTGGTGGCAGCGGCGTACGCAGACCCGCACGTTGAGCGGCGCGAAGGTGCGCTGCCCGCCCGGCGAGGCCACCTCGACGCGCATCGTCTCGCCGTCACGCGGCACGTAGGCGCTCACCAGCGTCAGCCCACCGACCGCCAGGTCGATGCACTTGGCGGCCACCGGCCGCAGCGAACCGGGTACGTGAAGCAGAGCGTCGATTCCTCCGAGCGGCACGCGGAGGTTGCGGCGGCGTTCGATCCCGGCATTGTGACGGTCCATATCGTCTCCTGATCACCAGTTGTCGTTCAAGCGTCCGGATGGCGCAGCGTGCTCAAACCGCCGCATCGGGCCCTGCTTCCTGCGCGTACGGCAGGCAGCTCAAGAGTAGCATCGAGACGTCGTCGTGATGCGGCTCTCCGTCCAGATGGACGGCCAGCGCCCGCTGAACGGCAGCCACCCGCCGACCGGGGTCGGCCTGCGCCAGCGCCGCCTCGAGACGTTGTGGGCCGAAGACCTCACCGTCTGCCCGGTGGGCCTCGATCAGTCCGTCCGAGTAGAGCAGGATCTGCTGGCCCGGCGCGGTCTCGAATGCGACCGTGCGGGTCGATTCGTCGTCGCTATCGACGATGCCGAGCGGCACGTGCTCCGAGGCGAACCGCCGCGTGATGCGACCGTCCCCCTGCAGCAGCAGCGCTTCGGGCACACCGCCGACCCAGATCTCGGCGCGGCGGGCATCGGCCGACAGGCACAGCAGCGCGGCGCCGACGAAGCGACCGACCGGCAGGCCGCTGCGCAGCTGGGCGTTGATCGCCGCCACCAGCGCTTGCGGCGCCACGTCCCGCGCCACCTCGGTGTAGAACAGCGACAGGATCGGCAGCAGGCTGATCGCGGCCGCCAGCCCGTGGCCGGTGGCATCGGCCAGCATCGCGAAGGTCCGCCCGGCCGGCGAGCGGGCCAGCATGACCAGGTCGCCGGAAAACCGCGCCGTCGGCGTGACCGAATACTGCAGCCGGGGATCCTTCAGCCAGGCGCCGTGGATCTGGCGCTCCATGATGCTGCGGGCCAGTTCCTGCTCGTGTTCCTGCTCGGCGTACAGGCGTTCCAGCCGGGCGCGGGTTTCGGCCCTTTCGCGCGCCTGTCGCTCGCGTTCGCTGACGTCGCGCACGACGCCGACGAAGAGGTGGCGGTCGGGCAGCTTGATGTCGGTCACGCCGAGCTCGAGCGGAAAAGGCTCGCCGTCCTTGCGCCGACCGGTTACCAGGCGGATCTGGCCGACGATCCTGGCCTGCCCGGTCTCGAGGTAGCGCGCGATGTAGCCGTCGTGCCGCGCGCTGTCGGGTTCCTGCATCAGCATCGAGACGTTGTTGCCGACCAGCTCTCCGTAGGTGTATCCGAACTGGCTGCAGGCGGCCTTGTTGCAGGACTCGATGATGCCGTCCTCGTTGATCGTGATCAGCCCGTCGATGACCGCATCCGAAATGGCCCGGATCTGCTCGAGCGATTCCACCACCGCCCGCTGCATCGCCAGTTGGCGCGCCAGCGTGCGCATCTTGGCGGCAAAGACCGAAAACGAGATCGGCTTGACCAGATAGTCGTCGGCGCCGACGTCGAGGCCGGCCGCGATGTCCGAATCGTTCGACAGCGCCGACAGCATCACGACCGGCACCCAGCGCCCCTGCTGCAGCCGCCGGATCGCTCGCGTCGCCTCGAAGCCGTCCATGACCGGCATCATGACGTCCATCAGGACCATGTCCGGCCGCTGCTGCTCGAACCTCTCGACCGCGTCGCGGCCATCGACCGCGGTGACGGACTTGAAGCCCAGCTTGCGCAGGAAGACCTGCAGCATGTTGCGGTTCGAAGCGGTGTCGTCGGCGATCAGGACCGTGAGGCCCTTCGCCTGGTCGATGCCGTTGTTGTCCAATGCCTTCTGCATTGTTTCAAGTCTTCGTCCGTGCGTCAGCCAGGCGTGCGCGAGCCGAGCGGTTTCACCTGCGGTGTCACGGCTGCGCCCCGCTCGCGAGTGCCCTCACGCGGCTTCCGTCGCACTCGTAGTCCATGCGCGAGAACGCCAGCTGGCGCGCCAGCGCGATGCCCCGCCCGTTCGGCGCAAAGGCGCGCTCCGGGGCGAGCTCCAGATACTTCTGCCATTCGAAGCCCGCTCCCTCGTCTTCGATGACGAACTCCCAATCGTCCGCCCTGCGCTCGAACGTCACGGTAACGCATCGCTCGCGGTATTGGGGCGATTCGAGCCGTCGCTCGATCTCTTCGTGCCAGCGGCCCTGCTCCTTCAGTTTCGATTTCTCCGCGAAGCCGATGCCCAGGTTGCCGTGCTCGATCGCATTGACCAGCAGTTCGGACAATCCCATCGCGCCCAGTTGCGGCTCCTTGAACAGGTTGCCGAGCAGCGCCGCGAGATGCTGCGCCTCGTCGAGCGTTCGCAGTTTGAAGCGTGCCGACTCCGCCAGGCAAATGACCCGCGCCTGCCGATTCATGGCATCGAACAGCGCGCGCCGCTGCGCGGCGTCGTCGAGCGCGGCCCGGACGATGGACTCGAGCGCTTCCAGTTCGAACGGCTTGGTCAGGTAATAGTGGGCCCCCGCCTGCAGGCCCTCGCGCACCTGGTCCGGCGAAGCCGCGGCGGTCTGCATGATGACCGGGATTTCCGCCAGCCGCGCGTCGGCCTTGATCCTGCGCAGCACCTCGATGCCGTCGATACCCCGCATCATGCGGTCCAGCACCACCAGATCGAAGTGCCTGTCCGGCGCGCAGAGCAGTTTCCAGGCCTGTTCGCCGCTCTCGGCGGCGGTCAGGCGATAGTTGGGATCTTCCAGCGTCTGGAGAATGATGTCGAGATTGAAGGGCTCGTCGTCGACGATCAGAATCTGCATTTCACTCACGTCGAATCCCCCTGCTCGGCATCGATATCACGGTCCGCCAGCGGCAGCAGCAGTTCGAACCGGGCACCGCCTGCCGCCAGGTTGCCCGCCGTGATGCGGCCCCCCTGAGCCTGCACGATCTCGCGCGAAATCGACAGCCCCAGCCCGGTTCCGCCGGCGCCGGTGCGCGTCTTCGAGCTTTGCACGAACTTGTCGAAAATGGTCTCGAGTTCCTCTTCCGGGATGCCGATGCCGCTGTCCGTCACCACCAGTCGCGCGAAGCATGTTGCTGCCGGGTCGCCCCGGCGGCGGCCTCGCGGCAAGTCGGCGTGATCGAGCATAACGCCGATCCACCCGCCCTCCGGCGTGAATTTGGCGGCGTTGGACAGCAGGTTGCGCACCACCTGTCCGGTTCTCGCCGGATCGCAGCATACCGTCAGCGGCGCGGGCGGTCGCACCAACCTCACCTCGAGTCGGCGCGACGACAACAGGGCGTGGAATTCATGCAGCACGTCATCGACGATGTCGGCCAGATCGTGCGCCCGGATGTCGAGCAGCATCCGGCCCGATTCCAGCTTGGCCAGGTCGAGCAGATCGTTCAGCAGTTCCAGCAGTCGATCGCCGCTCTGGCGCACGCGGCTGAAGTACTCGCGCAGCCTGTCCGGCTCCATCCGCCCGGCACGGCTCTCGCCGAGCTTGGCGTAGCTGAGGATGGCGTGCATCGGCGTGCGCAGTTCGTGCGACATGTTGGCCAGGAACTGCGATTTGGCGACGTTGGCCTCCTCGGCGGCGTCCTTGGCGGCCCGCAAGTCCCGCGTCTGCTCCTGCACCATCTGCGACAGTTCGTCGCGGTGGCGGCGCAGTTCCTCCTCCGCCTGCTTCAGTTCCGAGATGTCCGTCGCGCTGCCGATGAAGCCCAGCAGGCCGCCGTCCTCTTCGAATACCGGCTCCGAGGTGGCCATCATCCAACGGTACTCGCCGCAGGCGTTCCACAGCCGGAACTCGATGCCGAAGGCGCGCCGGCGCTCGATCGCCAGATGCTCGGACGAGGCGCAGCGCACCCGGTCCTCCGGATGCACCGAGGCGAGCCAGCCGCCGCCCAGCCCCCGCGCCAGATCGGTGCCGGTGAACTCGAGCCAGGTGCGGTTCAGGTAGGTGACGCGGGCATCGGGCGCGAGCATCCAGATCAGCACCGGCGCCGAATCGGCCAATCGGCGGAAGCGGGCCTCGCTTTCCCGCAGCGCGGCCTCCGCCCGACGCCGCTCGGTGATGTCGGCATGGGTGCCGATCAATCGCAGCGGTCGCCCGTCCGCGTCGCGCTCGACGACCCGGCCGCGGTCCAGGATCCAGATGTAGTGGCCGTCGCGATGCCGCATCCGATGATCGGTGACATAGGACTCCCTGCACCCGACCAGATAGTCGTCCATCGCCCGCAGCACGCCCGACAGGTCGTCCTCGTGCACCCGCTGCGTCCATTCCTCGAGCGACCTGCCCAGTTCGTCCTGGCGGTAGCCGAGCATTTCGCACCAGCGGGGCGAGAAGAAGGCCTCACCGGTCTGGACGTTCCAATCCCACACGCCGTCGCCGGCCCCGTCCAACGCGAACTGCCAGCGCGCCTCGCTGATGCGCAAGGCCTCCTCGCCCCGCTTGCGTGCCGTGATGTCGCGCGCGACCCCGAGCACGCCGGCCACCACGCCTTGGCTGTCCCGCACTGCGACCTTGATCGTCTCCGCCTGCCACACGGTGCCGTCCGGAAACGGTATTCGCTCCTCATTGACCTGCGGCACCTGCGAGTCCTCCGCGGCCCGATCCGCGGCGCGGAATCCCTCGGCCACTTCGCGCGGGAAATAGTCGTAGTCGGTACGGCCCAGCAGGTCTTCACTGCGCTCCTCGAGCAACCTCTCGAAGACCGGATTGCAGTAGCGGAAACGCCCTTCCCGGTCCTTGAACCACACCATGTCCGGCATCGCGACGAACAGCGCATTCAGGAAGCGCTCCTGGGTCGCCAGCTTGCGCTCGGCCTCCTTGCGCTCGGTGATCCTGCGAATCACCAGCAGCACGCCGCCGTCGCCGGTGGGTACGACCCGCAACTCGAACTCCTGCAACTGGCCGGCCTGGTCCTCGGCGCCGTATTCGCGCACCTGCAGCCGATTCTCCGTCAGTGCCGCCTGTGCGGCCTCGGTATAGAGCCCCGCGGCGTCCGGCGACAGCACCTCCTCGAGACGACGGCCGACGATCGATTCGTCGTACACGATTTCGCCATGGGCCGCAGCCGGGGCATGGTAGGAGAGAAAGCGCAGTCCCGCGTCCAATTGCACCAGCACGTCCGGAATGGCCTTGAGGATCGAGCGGTGCGTGGCGTCGGCGCGCTTCAGCGCCTGCTCGGTGCGCTTGGCCCCGGTCACGTCCTCAAGGATGCCCCACAGCCGGCCCTGGCGCGACTGGGTCTGGAAGTACGCGACGCTGAAGCGCGTCGCCACCTTGCCGCCGTCCGGGCGAAGCAGTTCCCAGTCGATCGGCCCGATGTGCCCAAGCTCGGCGACCTCGTCGAGCATCGAACGGGCAGCCCGTGCCTCGAGCGGGCTCGACAGGTCCGCCAGCCGGACGCGCCGCAATTCCTCCTCGCTCTGGCCGGCAATCCGGCAGTAGCTCGGATTGGCCCGCAGCAGGCGCCCGTCCTGGGCCATCAGGGCCAGCCCCAGCGGCGCGTTGTCGAACAGCGCGCTCAATTCCTCGAGCGAATTTCGCAACTCGCTCTCGGCGCGCCGCAGCGGCGTGACGTCGGTGATCACCGTCAGCACCGCCGGCTCGCCGCTGGTGTCGGTGATCGGCGCCTTGCGGATCTGCAGCGCCCTGCGCTCGCCGTCGCCGACCGGGTATTCGAGCTCGCGCATCGTCGGCAGTCCCTGCGTCAACACCTGGGCATCGTCGGCCAGTTGCGCCTCGACGAAATCCACCGGTAGCACGGCTGCATTGCTGCGGCGCAATTGCGCCCCGCGCGAAAGGCCGAACAGGCGTTCGGCAGCGCGATTGAAGATCACGTAGCGTCGATCGGCATCCTTGACCATCAGCGGCAAGGGCAGCAGATCCACCAGCCGCGTCAGGAACGCGTCGGAGCGCTCGATGCGGGCTTCCCGCTGGCGCAGCTCGGTGACATCGGAGATCGAACCGGCGATGCGCACGATCCCGGCCGCGCCGTCGCACTCCGCCTTGGCACGGACCCGGTAGCGCAGTTCGTCTCCCAGCGAAGATCGCAGCCCCACCTCCACGTCGCAGGGATTGCCGGCGTCCATCAGGCCGCGCAGGCCGGCCAGGAATTTGCGCCGGTCGGTCCGGTTCAGGAGCCTCAGCACGGCGCCCAGGCTCGCTTCGCCGTTCCAGCCGCCGGCGCGCATCAGCGCTTGGCAATGCTGCGACAGGAACAATTCGCGCGCGCCGCGGGACCACTCCCAGATCCCCTCCGCCACCGCCTCCATCGCGAGCGCAAAGCGCCTTTCGCTGGCCTGCAGGTCGGCGGTCATTTCCCGCGCCATCGACACGGCGCGGTCGCGGCTGTTGCTCATCGCAAAGGCAAGCCAGGCGATGATGCCGCTCAGCAGCACGCCGAGCACCGCCACGGCCAGCGTCAGGCCGCCTTCGCCGGCCGGCAGGCTGCCATGCAGGGACAGTCCGAACTGTCTTCCGCCGAGGGTCAGCGACGCCCCACCGCCCTCGATGGCCGGCAGGCCGGCCGCGTTGTCGAACACCACCACCGAATTGTCCCCGCCCTGGTCCACCAGGCGGAAGCCGTGCCCGGCGTCGCCGAACGCGGCGCTGCCGAGCAGGTCGCTGAAACGGACCGCCACGAAGACCAGCGCCTCGACCTGCGCCGGACCGCTCGGCCGCCCGACGGAACCGTCCGGCACCGCGAAGACCGGATTGACCAGCACCGCTTCCAGCACATTGGGTCGGGCGCTCCTGTAGAGCCGCAATGGCGCCGACAGCACCGGTTCATGGGCGGCGATGGCCCTGGCGGTGGCGGCGCTGAACTGCGGCAGGCGCTCCAGCCGCGACTGCAGCAGTTCCCTGTTCGGCGGCGTGTCGGGGCCGATCAGCCGCATCCTCAGTTCGCCCCGCCCGTCCCTTTGCAGCAGCCCGATCGCGGCAATGCCTTCGCGCCGCGGCGCATCTCCGACGGCCTGGCCGATGAAATGGCGCCATTCGGGCTCGCCGATCGCATCGGAACCCAGCACGAAGCCGGCGGCCGCCAGCAGCAGCAGCCGGTGGCTGGACAGGCGCGACACCAGGGCGTTCGAAACGACCTCGATGCGCTCCGCGATTGCCCGCTCGGAGGACTGGCGGTCGAGCGCCGCCAGCCGCAGCGTCGTCAGCAGCGTCAGCGCCGCGCAGACCGTGAACGCGGCCAGCGCAAACAGATGCGCACGGCCGGCCCCGGCCGCAGCGGAGACCCCCGCGAATCGGAATCCAGGCTGGGAAGGCTGCGCAGCGCGGGGACTGAGGACAGGGAGGCGCATTCACGCCTTAACGGCGTGGCGAGAGCCAAATTGAGCCTGTCGGGCACCGCCCGGCGGAGCGTTCGGGGCGCTTCGCGGCGCTCGCTCAGGCGCGGCCGATCGAGTCCTTCACGCCGAACTTGCGCAGCATGGTCTCGAGCGGGCAGAAGCGCGTGAAACCGCTCTGGAACAGATTGGCACCTACGAAGGCGGTGAACCACAGGAAATTCTTGCTGACGAACAGCGGCGAGGCTTCGACGCCCAGCGCCAGCGAGATCAGCACGAAGGCGCCGGCGAAGATGCGGACGAACTGGTTGACGGTCAGGTTCATGGCTGTGCTCCTTCAAGCTCGGCCTGCGCCTCCCGGCGGTGGCGGGCCGCGTAGTAGAGAACCGGGATCACCACCAGCGTCAGCACGGTGGAGACGAAGATGCCGAAGATCAGGCTGATCGCCAGCCCGTTGAAGATCGGATCGTCGAGGATGAACAGCGCCCCGATCATCGCCGCCAGCGCGGTCAGACCGATCGGCTTGGCGCGCACGCTGGCGGCGCGGATCACCGCCTCGGCGAAATCCGCGCCTTGCGCGCGCTGGTGGTTGATGAAGTCGACCAGCAATATCGAGTTGCGCACGATGATGCCGGCCAGTGCGATCATGCCGATCATCGAGGTGGCGGTGAAATGCGATCCCAGCAGCGCGTGGCCGGGCATCACGCCGATCACCGTGAGCGGAATCGGCGCCATGATGATCAGGGGCACCAGGTAGCTCTTGAACTGGGCCACCACCAGCAGGTAGATCAGGACCAGGCCGACCGCGTAGGCGATGCCCATGTCGCGGAAGGTTTCATAGGTCACCTGCCATTCGCCGTCCCACTTGATCGCGTAGCCGGCGTACGGATCGGCCGGCTGGGCGATGAAGTACTCGCCCACGCCGCCGGCCAGCCGCGGACCGTCGAGTGTCATGGCGGCGATCTCGCCGCGCATGTCGAACATGCCGTAGAGCGGCGAATCGAGCACCCCGCCCATGTCGCCGGTGACGTACACGACCGGCAGCAGGTCCTTGTGATGGATCACCTGCTCGCGCCGGCTGGGGCGCTCCTGTACCACTTCGGAGATCGGCACCAGGTGGCCGTCGCGGGCGCGCACCCGCATCGCCAGCAGGTCTTCGAGGCGCGCCTGGCGGCTGGCGGGCAGTTGCACCCGGACCGGGATCTCATACTTGTTGTCGCTGCCATGCACCGGCGTCACCGCTTCTCCGGCCAGCCCCATGCGCAGCACCTCGACCACGTCGGCCTGGGCGACGCCGATCAGCGCCGCGCGCGCCTGATCCACCCGCAACACCAGTTTCGGCGCCAGTTCGTCGATCGAATCGTCGATCGCGATGATGTCGGGCGTGCGCTCGAACACCTGGCGGATCCTGCGCGCCACTTCGATCTGGCCAAGGTAGTCCGGCCCGTACACCTCGGCCACGATCGGCGCCATCACCGGCGGGCCCGGCGGCACCTCGACGACCCGGGCGCTGCCCTCGAAGCGGCGCGCGATGCCGGCCACCCGGTCGCGCACCGCGATCGCGATCTGGTGGCTGGAGCGCTGGCGGTGATGCTTGTCGGCCAGGTTGACCTGGATGTCGCCGAGTTCCGGCGCCGCGCGCAGGTAGTACTGGCGCACCAGGCCGTTGAAATTGATCGGGCTGGCGGTACCGGCATAGGTCTGGTAGTCGCTCACCTCGGGCACCTCGGCCAGGTAGGCGCCGATCTCCTGCAACACCCGCTGGGTCTGCTCCACCGGGGTGCCCACCGGCATGTCGAGCACCACCTGGAACTCGCTCTTGTTGTCGAGCGGCAGCATCTTCAGCGCCACCAGCTTGACCACCGCCAGCGACACCGAGGCGGCGATCAGCGCCAGGATCAGCAGCCACAGCAGGCCGCGATTGCGACGGCCGCGGCGTGCATCCAGCAACGGCCCCATGACGCGGCGGAAGATCCGGTCCAGCGCGGCCGTGATGCGGTCGTCGCCCTGCGCATGGTTCGGCGCCGCCTTCAGCATCCGCTGCGCCAGCCACGGCGTGACCACGAAGGCCACCGCCAGCGAGATGAACATGCCCATCGACGAGTTGATCGGGATCGGGCTCATGTACGGTCCCATCAGACCGCTGACGAAGGCCATCGGCAGCAGCGCCGCGATGACCGTGAAGGTGGCCAGGATGGTGGGCCCGCCGACCTCGTCCACGGCCCGCGGGATCACCTGCCAGAGCGGCCTGTCGGGCGCCAGCACATGGTGGCGGTGGATGTTCTCGACCACCACGATGGCGTCGTCCACCAGGATGCCGATCGAGAAGATCAGCGCGAACAGGCTGACCCGGTTGAGCGTGAAGCCCCACGCCCAGGACGCGAACAGCGTCGCCGCCAGCGTCAGCGCGACCGCCACGCCGACGATCAGCGCTTCGCGCCAGCCGAGCGTGAACAACACCAGCGCCACCACCGCGCTGGTCGCGAACACCAGCTTGCCGATCAGCTTCTCGGCCTTGTCGGTCGCGGTCTGGCCGTAGTTGCGCGTCACGCTGACCTCGACGCCGGCCGGGATCACCGTGTTCTTGAGCGACTCGGCCCGCGCGATGACGGCATTCGCGACATCCGCGGCGTTGGCACCGGGCTTTGTCGACACCGACAGCGTCACCGCCGGGAACACGCCCGCCTGGTCGATACCCTTCTGCGCCGCCGCCGCGCCGCTGCCGAACCAGACGAACTGGCGGTTCTCGCCGGGCCCATCGCCGACCTCGGCCACGTCCCGCATGAACACCGGCTTGCCTTCGTTGGTGCCGACGACGAGCCGGCGCACGTCGTCGGCCGATTCGAGGTAGGTGCCGGTCTGCACCAGCACCTCGCGGTTGTCGGCGGTCAGCGCGCCGGCCGGCAGCGAGGCGTTCGAGATCTGCAGCGCGGCCTTCAGGTCCTGCGCCGTGACGCCGTAGGCGTTCATCCTCTCGGTCAGCATCTCGACCTTGACCACGTGGCCCGGGCCGCCGATCGTGCTCACGTCACGAGTGCCTTCGATACGCTTGATCTCGACCTCGGTGGCGCGCGACACCTGCTGCAACTCGTAGCCGGAACGGCTCGGATCGTCGGTCCAGAAGGTCAGCGCGACGATCGGCACGTCGTCGATGCCCTTCGGCTTGACGATCGGCTTCATCACGCCCAGTTGCGGCGACAGCCAGTCGCTGTGCGAATCGATGGTGTCGTACAGGCGTACCAGCGCGTCGTTGCTCTCGACGCCGACCTCGAACTGCACGGTGATCACCGACATCCCCGGCCGCGACACCGAATAGACGTGCTCGACGCCGGCGATGCGCGACAGCACCTGCTCGCCGGGCCGCGACACCAGCGCCTCGACGTCGCGCGCCGAGGCGCCCGGGAACGGCACCAGCACGTTGGCCATCGTGACGTCGATCTGCGGCTCTTCCTCCTTCGGCGTGATGAGCGTCGCGAAGACGCCCATCAGCAGCAGCACCAGCGCCAGCAGCGGGGTCAGCGCATTGCGCTGGAAGGCCGCGCTGATGCGGCCGGAAACGCCCATCCGGTCGGTCGTGTCGGACATCGCGCGGCCCCTATCGCGCAGCGCCGCGCTTCAGCGCGATGCCGGCCTTGACCGCGTCGGTGGCGACCGATTCCTCCGGTGCCAACCCGGCCAGCACCTCGATGCGGCCGTCCGACAGCGCCTCGCCGAGCCTCACCTGGCGCAGCACGAATTGCCCGTCTTCGCTCTGCACATAGACGCCGGTGATCTCGCCGCGCCGCACGATCGCGCCGGGCGGCACCCCGATGCGGCTCTGCTCGCCGGTGGCGAAATGCACGCGCGCGAAGGTGCCCGGCAGCACGCCGGCAAACTCCGGCGGCAGGCCGACCCGCGCCTGCACCGTGTGGGTACAGGGGTCGGCGGTAGGAATCAGCTCGACGGCCAACGCGTC
>JBNLET010000065.1:0-49668 GCA_050305135.1 Rhodocyclaceae bacterium
CTGGGGGGGTGGGGCCCCGCGTCCTGCCGGGCGGCGAGGGCGGTGCGGCGCGCGCTACAATGCGCGTCTTTGTCGCAAGTCCAAGGCCACGCCATGTCCGCTCTGCCGCCCTGCCCCCAGTGCCAGTCCGAATTCACCTACCAGGACGGCGCGCTGCTCGTCTGCCCGGAATGCGCCCACGAGTGGTCGCCCGGCGAGGACGCCGGGGACGAGCAGGCGGCGCCGCAGATCACCGACGCCAACGGCAATCCGCTGGCCGACGGCGACACCGTCACGGTGATCAAGGATCTCAAGGTCAAGGGCTCCTCGCTGGTCGTCAAGGTTGGCACCAAGGTCAAGAACATCCGGCTGGTGGACGGCGATCACGACATCGACTGCAAGATCGACGGCATCGGCGCGATGCAGCTCAAGTCGGAGTTCGTCAAGAAGGCCTGAGCGAAGCGAGCGCCGGATCCGCTGGGAGAGCGCAGGCATGGATCGAACCGGCCGGACGTGTTCGGCCGGCCGTGCGGCCGAAGGCAGCAGGGCGGCGCGGCAGCTGACGCACCGCGGGGCGGCCCGGTGACGGCCGATTCGCCGCTGCGCCGCCGGGGCGGTGTGCTGCTGCTGTTCGCGCTGGCGCTGGGCTGGCGCCTGGCGGTGCTGTGGCAGTGGCACGACACGCCGTTCTTCACCACGCCGATCGGCGACGGACTGCGCTATCAGCAGTGGGCGCAGGGCATCGCCGCCGGCGACTGGTTCGGCCGCGAGGTGTTCTACCAGGCGCCGCTCTACCCCTACCTGCTGGCGCTGCTGTACAGCGTGTTCGGCGACGGGGCGTGGGTGGCGCGGCTGTTCCAGGCGCTGCTCGGGGCACTCGGCTGCGTGCTGCTGCGCGGCTTCGCGGCGCGCGCCTTTTCGCCCGCCGCCGGCTGGCTGTGCGGCTACGCGCTGGCCTTTTATCCGCCGGCCGTGTTCAACGACGGCATCCTGCAGAAGACCTCGCTCGCGGCGGCGCTGCTGGCGGCCTGCCTGTACCTGTTCGTGCGCCTGCTGCAGGCACCGCGGCGCCCCGCGATCGCGCTGCTGCTCGGCGCGGCGCTGGCGCTGTTGTCGCTGGCCCAGGAGCAGCTCCTGCTGCTGGCGCCGCTGTTCACGCTGTGGCTCGCCTGGCGTGGCGAATCGCCGCCGGGCGCACGGCTGCTGGCGGTACTGGCGCTGCTGCTCGGCGCCGCGCTGGTGTTCACGCCGATCGGCCTGCGCAACCAGGCGATCGGCGGCAGCTTCCTGATCACCACCTCGCAGTTCGGCCCGAACTTCTACCTCGGCAACAATCCCAAGGCCGACGGCCACTACCATGCGCTGCGCGAAGGCCGGGGCGACGCCGAGTTCGAGCGCGACGACGCGCGGGCGCTGGCCGAGCAGGCCGTGGGCCGGCGCCTCGGCCCGGCCGAGGTGTCGGACTACTGGCTGCAGCGCTCGCTGGCCTACATCCGCGCCCAGCCGCTCGACTGGTTCGCGCTGTCGCTGCACAAGCTGCATCTGACCTGGCATGCGCGCGAGCTGCCCGACACCGACAGCCTGTACGCCTACGCCGAACAGTCGCCGCTGTTGGCCGCACTGATGCCGTTCTGGCACTTCGGCGTGCTGGCGCCGCTGGCGCTGGCCGGCATCGCACTGCGCCAGGATGCCTGGCGGCGCGACGGCTGGCTGACGACTGCCATCGCCGGCCTGACGCTCGGCGTCGCGGCCTTCATCGTCTATGCCCGCTACCGCTTTCCGCTGGTGCTGCTGCTGCTGCCGTTCGCGGCCCACGCGCTGGTCGTCGCCGGCGGCGCGCTGGCCGGCCGGCGGCCGCCGGGTTTGCCGCGGACCGTGGCGGCGTTGCTGCTGCTCGGCGCCACGGCGGTAGCAGTCAACTGGCGATTGCCGCAGCGCGACCTGCTGGCGGTGAACTACTACGGCGTGGCGGCCCGGCTGCTCGATCAGCACGGCGACCTGGCGCAGGCCGAGGCGCTGCTCGAGCGCACCATCGAACTGGTGCCGCAGCAGGCCTACCCGCATTTCGCGCTGAGCGTCGTGTACAAGCGCCGGGGCGATGCACGCGCCGAGGCGGCGGAACTGCGCCGCGCGCTGTCGCTGGCGCCACAGGTGCAGGCGGGTTACGCGGCGCTGGCCGACGCCGAGCGCCGTGCCGCCGAGCAGGCCCGCCGCTAGGTCACAGCCACTGGGCGAGCGAGACGCCGAGCCCGAACACGGTCTGGCGGTGGTTGTAGTCGATCAGCGACTCGCCGTAGCCGGTGAACAGCTGCAGGTGGCCCTTCAGGTAACCGCGGATCGGGAAGGCCCAGTCCAGCGTCGCGGCGCCGCGGCTCGGGTTGATGCGCAGCGAGTGGCGCAGACCGAGCGAGAGCACGTGGCCGCCGCGCTTCCAGATGCCGGTCGCCTCTGCGCGGCCGATGTAGTCCTCGATGTCGCGGTTGTCGTCGTTGCCTTCCTCCTCGGGCACCCTGAACCAGGGCTTGATCAGCAGCGCGAAGTCCTCGCCTTCGAGGCCGAACTCGGCGTAGATCCGGTTCCAGCTGCGCGAGGCGGGTTCGGACTTGCCGTTCGACTGGTGATTGAAGCCCAGATTGAACATCCGCCAGCGCAGCCCCAGCACCTCGATGTCGGTACGCCACACGGCCATGAACTCGGGCTCGTAGACGGTCTCGCGAAACGGCGCCGAATCGCCCTTGTCATAGACCTGCCAGTTCGACTGCTGGGTGAAGCCGAACCACAGGTCGCCGTTGTCGCCGAACACGTTCTGCAGCACCTTGGCCTTGAAGCTCAACTGGAACTTGGCCTCGACCGGCTTCAGGCCGTGCCCGACCGGCGTATTGCGTTCGCTGTAGCCGCGCGGATGGCTGTTGGGCGAATCGGACCAGCGCAGCGGCAACAGGTAAACCGGCTTGTAGGGGCGGAACAGGAAGGTGCCGCGCTTGTCCGCCTGGGCCAGTTCCCAGCGCTCGGACAGCGTCGAGCCGCGCGTCTCGCGGGCCTTCAGCCGCGTCGGCCGGGGCCCGCGCCCCTGTTCCATGCTGAGGCTGTCGGCCGGCGGCGGCACGCGCCCGACGGCCTCGTCGTAGCAGGCCAGGCGGGGGGCGGCATCGACGATCCGCTTGCAGTCCTCCAGTGGCTGGGCCGACGCCGACGGCAGGGCGGCGGCCAGGATCAGGGCGGTCGCGACGTGTTTCATCGGGGGATCTCCAGCTTGTGGTGCAGGCCGGATTCTCCCACGAAGCCGCCGTCGCCGATCAGCCGGGCCGGCCGTCGACGCGCGGATTTACGAGCATCGGCGCGTAGCGGTAGAGATACAGCGCGAAAGCCAGGCACCAGCCGAGCGCCGCCAGGTGCAGTCCGGCCATGTACAGGCCCGGCGCCAGCAGCAGCGGCAGCACCCGCGCCAGCACCGCCAGGTGCAGCGAGACGTAGGCGGCGGTCTCGATCGGCCCGGCCTCCAGCAGGCGGCCGGTATGGCCCAGCGCGGTGCGGGTGATCATGCCCAGGATCAGGCCGGACATGGTGCCGAGCGCCAGCCCGTGGATCGCAACGCTGCGCGGCAGCAGGCCCCAATCGGCCAGCGCCAGCAGCGTCAGGCCGAGCGGGATCCAGCCGTGCGACAGGTGCAGGATCCACAGCAGCGGTACGCGCCGCGTCGCCCACGGCTGCCAGCGCAGCACCCGGTTCAGCTGCGCCGCCGCGCCGGCCAGCGCCAGCGCGCCGGCCGGCGCGCCCGGCAGCTCCAGCGCCCAGGCCAGCAGGGCCAGCAGCGTCAGCACGATCGCGACCACGTCGTGGCGGGTGTTGTGGGCGATGTAGATGCTGCCGCGCAGCCCGTTGACGGTGAACATCGGGATCACCCGGCCGCCGATCACCGTGGTCAGCACGATGATCAGCGCCAGCGCCAGGTGGGGGCCCTGCAGCGGATCGCCCGGCCACCAGCCGAGCACGCGGCCATGGAACAGCAGGTTGGCACCGGCCAGCGCCGCCAGCATCGCCAGCACGAAGTAGTTGCGCCGGCTGCGCGCCTTGACCAGCACCCGGCCGAGCGCCACCGCGACGGCCGGCAGGAAGGCCAGCTCGATCGCCGCGCCGGCCACGCCGGCGCCGGCCAGCATCGCCGCCCGGCCGGCCAGCCACAGCAGCGCCAGCGCCGCCAGCGGGGCGCCCGAGGGCGTGTCGATGCCGGTCCAGTTGCGCCCGGCGGTGAACAGGAAGCCGGCAATCACCGCGCAGGCGAAGCCGAACAGCATCTCGTGGGCGTGCCAGGCCAGCGGGGCGATGCCGCCGGGCAGCGCCAGGTGGCCGTCGAAGGCCGCCAGCCAGAGCGGTATCGCCAGCAGCGCGAAGGTCGCGGCGAGCAGGTAGAACGGGCGAAAGCCGAGCGCGAACAGCGCGAAGCCGCGCGGCGGTGGCCGGTCGCGGCGTTTCGGTTCGTCGAGCGTTGCGAGCATGGTGGTGGTTCTCTCGGTCGGGGACGCTGCAAGCCTAGCGTCCGGCCCGCGCCGGGTCCTTGCGGGCGATCAATTTTCCCGCGACTCCGGCGCGCCGGGGCCGGTCGGATAAAATCGGCCCTTTTCGAGGCCGGTGGCCCTGTCGTGATCCAGTTCAAGAAGCTGCGCCTGGCGCGCGGCGCGAAGATTCTCATCGACCAGCTCGACCTGCAGATCCACCCCGGCTGGAAGGTCGGCGTGGCCGGCGCCAACGGCTGCGGCAAGTCCAGCCTGTTCGGCCTGCTGCGCGGCGAGCTGCACCAGGACCAGGGCGAGCTGGAGATGCCGTCCGGCTGGGAGATCGCCCACGTGGCGCAGGAGACGCCGGCGCTGGAATGCGCGGCGATCGACTATGCGCTCGACGGCGACCGCGAGCTGCGCCGCGTCGAGCGGGCGCTGGCCGAGGCCGAAGCGGCCCACGACGGCGAACGGATCGGCCTGCTGCACGGCCGGCTGCAGGAGATCGGCGGCTATGCGGCGCGCGCCCGGGCGGCGGCGCTGCTCGACGGGCTGGGCTTCAGCGAGGCCGATACGGCCCGCCCGGTGGCCTCGTTCTCGGGCGGCTGGCGCATGCGGCTGAACCTGGCGCAGGCGCTGATGTGCCGCTCCGACCTGCTGCTGCTGGACGAGCCCACCAACCACCTCGACCTGGACGCGGTGTTCTGGCTCGAGCAATGGCTGCGCGACTACTCCGGCACGCTGCTGCTGATCTCCCACGACCGCGACTTCCTCGACGCGGTGGTCGGCTACGTCGCCCACGTCGAGCAGCAGCGTCTGAGCCTCTACCCGGGCGGCTATTCGGCCTTCGAGCGGGTGCGCGCCGAACGGCTGGCGCAGCAGCAGGCCTTGTTCGACAAGCAGCAGCGCGAGCGCGCCCATCTGCACCGCTTCGTCGAGCGCTTCCGCGCCAAGGCCACCAAGGCGCGCCAGGCCCAGAGCCGCGTCAAGGCGCTGGAGCGGATGGAGCTGATCGCGGCGGCCCACGTCGATACGCCGTTCGGCTTCTCGTTCCGGCCGCCCGAGGCGGCGCCGGACCCGCTGCTGCAACTGGAAGACGCCGCGACCGGCTACGCCGGCCAGCCGGTGCTGCAGGGCTTGCAACTGAGCCTGCGGCCGGGCGAGCGGGTCGGCCTGCTGGGACGCAACGGCGCCGGCAAGTCCACGCTGATCAAGCTGCTGGCCGGCCGGATCGAGCTGCTGCAGGGCGAGCGACGCGCCGGCAAGGGGCTGGCGCTCGGCTACTTCGCGCAGCACCAGCTCGAGTCGCTGAGGCCGGACGAATCGCCGCTGGCCCATCTGCAGCGGCTCGATCCGGTGACCCGCGAACAGGAGCTGCGCGACTACCTGGGCGGCTTCGATTTCCGCGGCGACGCCGCCACCAGTCCCTGCGGGCCGTTCTCGGGCGGCGAGAAGTCGCGCCTGGCGCTGGCGCTGTTGATCTGGCACAAGCCCAACCTGCTGCTGCTCGACGAGCCGACCAACCACCTCGACCTGGAGATGCGCCACGCGCTGACGCTGGCGCTGCAGGAGTTCGCCGGCGCGATGCTGATCGTGTCCCACGACCGGGCGCTGCTGCGCGCCACCTGCGACCGCTTCCTGCTCGCCGACGGCGGCCGGCTGCTGCCGTTCGACGGCGACCTGGACGACTACCGCGACTGGCTCGCGCGCCAGCGCGCGCAGGCGGCGGCCGAAGCCCGCTGCCCGGAACGGGCGGCCGACAAGCAGAGCCGGCAGCAGGAGCGGGCCCAGGCAGCGGCCGAGCGGCAGGCGCGGATCGCGGCGCGGCGGCCGCTCAACAAGGAACTCGGCGAGATCGAAAAGCGGCTCGAGGCCTGGCACCGGGAGAAAGAGGGCATCGACGTGCAAGTGGCGGATCCGGCGCTGTACCAGGCTTCCGATGCCAGCGCGCTGCAGGCCTTGTTGAAGCGCCAGGCCGAGCTGGCCGAGCGCATCGAGAGCGCCGAGACGCGCTGGCTGGAGCTGCACGAGGCGCTGGAAGCGCTGGCGGACTGAGCGCCGCCGCCCTCAGCCCTCCTGGCGCTGGGCACCGACCGGCGCCTGCCGCGGCAGTTCGATGCGAAAGCGCGTGCCGGCGCCGGTTTCGCTGTCGAGTTCGATACTGCCGCCGAGAATGCCCTGTACCAGGTTGAAGACGATGTACAGGCCCAGCCCGCTGCCGCCCTGGCCGAGCCGCGTGGTGAAGAACGGATCGAAGGCGTGGTCGCGCACCTTGGCCGCCATGCCGCAACCGTCGTCGCTGATCTGCAGCCGTACGGCGGACCCGCCGTCGTCTTCGGCCGCGATCGACACCCGCCCGGGCCGCTCGTCGTCGAAGGCGTGGGTGAGCGCGTTCTCGATCAGGTTCGCGACCACCTGCTCGAGCGGCCCCGGATAGCTGTCCAGCTCGATGCCGGCGGCGACCTCGATGTGGACCTGGTGTACCGAGCGCTTGAGCTGCGGCATCAGCGCGCCGACCACCTCCTCGATCGTCGTGCGCAGATCGAATCGCCGCCGCCGCTCGCTGGTCTGGTCCACCGCCACCTGCTTGAAGTGCGCCACCTGCAGCGCGGCGCGCTCGATGTTGCGTTCCAGCAGGTGGGTCGCTTCGGCGCAGCCGTCGACGAAGGCCTGCAGCGTCGAGCGCCGCAGCTGCTGCGTGTGGACCTGGTCGTGGAAGCGCTCGACCCGTTCCCGCAGCGCGCCGGCGACGGTCGCCGCGTTGCCGAGCGGGGTGTTCAGTTCGTGCGCGATACCGGCCACCAGGCCGCCCAGCGAGGCCAGCTTCTCGGCCTGCACCAGCTTGCTCATGGCGCGCTCCAGATCGGCGTTGGCGGCGCTCAACTGGGCCGTGCGGGTCGCCACGCGTTCCTCCAGGCTGGCGTTCAAGGCCTCGATCTCGGCCCGGGTGCGCCGCTCCCCGGTGACATCGACGAAGGACGCCAGCAGCATCGGCGCGCCGTCGACCTGCACCGCCCGGCCGGAGATCTCGCAGATCATCCGGCCGCCGTCGCGGCGCGCGAGCTCCGCCTCGAAGTTCTCGACGCTGCCCGCCTCGCGCAGTTGCTCGCACAAGCGCTGCCACAGTTCGCGCTCCGGCCAGATACCGATCTGGCCCAGCGTGCTGCCGACGGCGCGCGCCGGATCCGGTGCGAAGGCCTGCAGCCAGCTGCGGTTGGCCATCGTCAGCACTTCATTCTTGATGCGCACCAGCGCCAGCGGCAGCGGACCCTGTTCGAAGATCGTCTGCAGCATCTCGCTGCTGGCGCGCAGCGCGTTCTCGGCCTCGCGCAGCTCGGTGATGTCTTGCGCGATGCCGGAGTAACCGGTGAGCCGCCCGGCCGCATCGTGCTCGGTGGTGGCGATCAGGCGCAGATGCGAATGCCTGCGCTCGCCGTGGCCCAGCCGGCACACCAGGTCCAGCCGTTCGCCCTCGCCGCGCAGCCGCCGGATGCCTTCGCGCACCGCGGCCCGGTCTTCCGGCGCAATCCGACGCAGCAGGTGCAGCACCCCCTGTTGCGGAGCGAGCGCGTCGATGCGCAGCAGGCGCAGCAGTTCGGGCGAGAATTCCGGCCGGGCCGCACCGAGCGGCCAGCGCCAGCTGCCGATGTGGGCGGTGCGCTGGGCGGCCTCCAGGTCGGCGTGCTGGCGTTCCAGCAGGCGCTCGTTGCGGCGCCGGCCGGTGATGTCGGTGTAGGTCGTGACGAAGCCGGCGATGCGGCCATCGACGAACATCGGCCGCCCCTCCACCAGGTGCGCCTTGCCGTCGGGCCGCAAGTCCTCGAAGCTGTGCGCCTCGAAGCGCCGTACCAGCTCGCGGCGGCGGCGCACTTGCCGGTCGGCGTCGCCGCCGCCGTATTCGCCCCGGGCGGGCGGCACGCGGATGATGTCGTCGATGCCGGCGTCCGGGTAGAGGGCTTCGGCCGGCAGCTCGAGGATCTCGGCCAGCCGCGCATTCCAGTGCTTGAGGCGCAGGTTCTGGTCGAACACGCTGATGCCCTGCGGCAGGTGGTCGAGCACCGCCGACAGGTAGGCGGCCTGCAGGCGCTGCGCCGCCTCGGCTGCCTTGCGCGCCGTGACGTCGCTGTAGATCGTCACGAATCCGCCGCCGGGCATCGGCGAGGCGCGGATCTCCAGCGTCGTGCCGTCGGGGCGGGCGCGCTCGAGTTCGGCCGGCGTCGGCGTGGCCAGCTCGGCCATCAGCCGGGCGACGGTCTCCTCGGGATGTTCCGCGCCGTGTTCGCCGCGCTGCGCTTCGAAGCGCAGCACGTCCCGCAGCGGTACCGGCGGCTCGTAGAAGAGCTCGGCCGGCAGGTCGAGCAGGCGCAGGAAGGCGTCGTTCCAGGTGACCACGCGGAAATCCGCGTCGACCAGCGAAATGCCGCTGGGCAGGTTGTCGATCAGCGCGCGCAGCGTGTTGCTGCGTTCCTCCAGCTGTTGCTCGGCCAGCTTGCGTTCGGTGACGTCCTGCAGCGTCTCGATCGCGCCGACGATGCGGTCGTGCTCGTCGTACATCGGCGCGGCGACGAAGGCCAGCCAGCGGTTGCGGCCGCCGATCGCGGGAAAGAAGCCTTCCGCCTCGAGCGCGCCGGGAATCGACTCCGAGTGGCGCACCCGCTCGCCATACAGCGGGGTCGCCGCGGCGAGCGGATCGTCCTGCATGACGCAGGCCGCGAGCACCGGCCGGGCCTCGCCGTAGAAGGCCCGCCAGACGTCTCGACGACCCAGCATCTCGCCGGCGGCGACGCCCAGCACCACCTCGCAGCCGCGGTTCCACAAGATCACCCGGCCGTTCTTGTCGAGCGCGAACATCGGCACCGGCGAGCCGGCGGCGATCGCCGACAGCCGCTGCTCGCTGCGCCGCAGTGCTTCCTCGGCCTGGAAGCGCGTGGTGTCCTCGCGCGCCAGCCCGCGGTAGCCGACGAAGCGGCCGACGGCGTCGTACAGCGGAAAGCCGCTGGTGATGAACCAGCGCACCGCGCCGCCGTCGCCGCGCAGGCCGTACTGAAAATCGTGGAACGCCTGGTGGCGCTCGCATTGCGCCCGGTGGTCGGCCATCGCCTGCGGGTCGAGCACGGTGCCCGGGGCGTCCCAGCGCGTGCATCCGAGCAGCGCGCTCATGTCGAGCCGAAAACGCTCGTAGGCACCACCGCGAAAAGCGGTGAAGCGGAACTGATCGTCCTGCTCCCAGGTCCAGTCGCCGGAGAATTCCTCGAAGGCCGCCAACGAGGCAGCCTGCCGCGCCAGCGCGCCGCGCAGCCGGTGGATCAGCAGCAGCGCGTAGGCCAGTGCGCCCAGCAGCGCGAGGGACGTGAGCTCGATGCCATGCATCCTGGGACTCCGGGTGGTTCGGGGCGCCGGGCCGAAACCGCGTCTCACGCATAACGGTCGTCGGCGCGCGCGACTTGAGCGGAGCGCTTGCGCTGCCATGGCGGGCGACCGGACAATGGCCGGACGCTGCGGCGGGCGCCGCGGCAGGCGGAGGATGGCGATGGCCGGATCGAACAACGGACTGCCGCTCGACCTGGCGGCGCTGCGCGCGGCGCGGGCCGCGATCGGCGACGCGGTGCTGCGCACCGCGCAATGGCAGAACGATCCGTTGTCGGAGCAGTTCGGCGCGCCGCTGCAGTTGAAGCTGGAAAACCTGCAGCGCACCGGTTCGTTCAAGATCCGCGGCGCCACCCACAAGATCCTCAGGCTGCGCGAGGCCGACCGGGTCGGCCTGGGCGTCGTCGCGGCCTCGGCCGGCAACCATGCCCAGGGCGTGGCGCGCGCGGCGCGGCTGGCCGGCCTGGCGTGCACGGTGGTGATGCCGGTCAATGCGCCGCTGACCAAGATCGATGCCTGCCGCGCGCTCGGCGCCCGCATCGAATTGTCGGGCGAGACGCTGGAGGAGGCGGCGGTGCGGGCCAGGCAGTTGGCGGGCGAGCAGGGACTGGCCTTCCTCCATCCCTACGACGATTGGGACGTGATCGCCGGCCAAGCCGGTTGCGGCCTGGAGATGCTCGAGGACGCGCCGGATCTCAGCGTCGCGATCGTGCCGCTGGGCGGCGGCGGGCTGATCTCCGGCATCGCGATGGCGCTGAAGTGGCAGAAGCCGGCGATCCGCGTGATCGGCGTGCAGACCGAGGCGGTGGCGCCGTACCGGCACTTCCTGCGCGACGGTTCGCTCGAGGCGGTGCCGCCCGGCGCACACACGATCGCCGACGGCATCCGGGTCAAGCATCCCGGCGAGCTGACCCGCCAGGTCATCGCCCGCTTCGTGGACGACATCGTGACCGTGGACGACAACGCCATCGCCGAAGCGATGGTGCTGCTGCTGGAGCGCACCCGCACGATCGGCGAAGGGGCCGGCGTGGTCGGCCTGGCGGCGCTGATGCAGGGGCGGATCCGGCTCGCGCCGCAGGACCGGGCGGTGTGCGTGATCTCGGGCGGCAACGTGGACATGGGCCTGGTCGGCCGTTCGATCGACTACGGCCTGGCTTCTTCCGGCCGCCTGATGAGCATCGCGGTGACGATTTCGGATGCGCCGGGCCATCTGCTCGGGCTGCTGAAGGAAGTGGCCGGGCTGGGCATGAACGTGCGCCACGTCGAGCACCGCCGCGGCGAATTGCACGTGCCGGTCGGCATGACCGAGGTGATCCTGCAGATCGAGACCCGTGATGCCGCCCACCAGCAGCAGTTGCTGGCGCATTTCGGGGCGCAGGGGCTGGTGGCGCGCAACCTGCTCGAGCGGTGAACGGCAGCTGCGCCCGGCCCGCTATAATCCCGGGCTTCGTGCGTAGATAGGAAGCCCGCCGTGCAAATCGTCTGTCTCGACCTCGAAGGGGTGCTGGTCCCCGAAATCTGGATCGAATTCGCCGCCAAGACCGGCATCGAGGAATTGCGCCGCACGACCCGCGACGAGCCGAACTACGACACGCTGATGAAGTACCGGCTGGACATCCTGGCGCGCAACCGGCTGGGCCTGCCCGACATCCAGCAGGTCATCGCCACGCTGGCCCCGATGCCCGGTGCGCGGGCCTTCCTCGATGCGTTGCGGGACCGCTACCAGGTGATCATCCTGTCGGACACCTTCTACGAATTCGCCCAACCGCTGATGCGCCAGCTCGGCCTGCCAACGCTGTTCTGCCACAGCCTGGAGGCCGACGAGCAGGGCGTGCTGGTGGACTACCACTTGCGCATGGCCGACCAGAAGCGCGAGGCGGTCAAGCGCTTCAAGGAACTGAATTTCACCGTCGTGGCGGCCGGCGATTCCTACAACGACACCGCGATGCTCGGAGAAGCCCACGGCGGCATCCTGTTCCGCCCGCCGGAGAACGTGATCCGCGAGTTTCCGCAATACCCCGTGACGCGCGACTACGACGCGCTGCGCGGCGAGATCGACCGGGCCTTCGCGCGCGCCGCGGGCTGAGGCGATGCACCGCGAACGCTTCTACACGCTGTCGGCGTCCTGTCCCGACCGGGTCGGCATCGTCGCCCGGGTGTCGGGCTTCTTCGCCGAGCACGACGGCTGGATCCTGGAGACGGCCCAGCACGCCGAGCCGCCGCGCGAAGGCGAGGCGGTCGGCCGCTACTTCATGCGCATCGAGATCCGTGCCGACTCGCTGCCGTTCATGCTGAGCGAGCTGCGCGAGCGCTTCCGGCCGATCGCCGACGAACTCGACATGGACTGGAAGATCACCGACAGCGCGGTCAAGAAACGCGTCGTCGTGATGGTCTCGAAGCAGGAGCATTGCCTCTACGACCTGCTGGCGCGCTGGCAGTCGAAGGAACTGGACATCGAGATCCCGTGCGTGATCTCGAACCACGACACCTTCCGCGGCTTCGTCGAGTGGCACGGCATCCCGTTCCACCACGTGCCGGTGACGGCCGACAACAAGGCCCGCGCCTACACCGAGGTGCAGCGCATCTTCGAAGAGGTGCGCGGCGACACGATCGTGCTGGCGCGCTACATGCAGATCCTGTCGCCGGAGCTGTGCGCGGCCTATCCGGGACGGATCATCAATATCCACCACAGCTTCCTGCCCAGCTTCGTCGGCGCCAAGCCCTACCACCAGGCCTGGGAGAAGGGGGTCAAGCTGATCGGCGCCACCTGCCATTTCGTCACCGCCGATCTCGACCAGGGGCCGATCATCGAGCAGGACGTGATCCGCATCGACCATTCGGATTCGGCGAGCGACATGGTCCGCTACGGCAAGGACATCGAGAAGGCCGTACTGGCCCGCGGCCTGCGCTACCACCTGGAAGACCGGGTGCTGGCGCACGGCAACAAGACCGTGGTGTTCCGCTAGCCCGACGGTCGCTTCAGCGCTGGGTCGTGGCGCGCGGCCGCAGCGCCTTGGCCAGCATCGCCAGCAGCGCGCCGGCAAACGCGCCGTCCAGCGGCGCCTCGGCGAGCACCAGCGCGCCGAGCGCGGCACAAGTGCCGATCAGACCGGCAGTCTTCATCTCTCCTCCGCTGCAGATCCCGGCCGTCGATCGTCCGGCAACCCGATTCGCATGGTGGCGAGAGACTGTTGCCGCTGCATGACGGCGGCGTGGCCGCGGCATGAAAAACGGGGCGCCCGAGGGCGCCCCGTTCGAACTCCGCCGGCGCGGAGATCCGGAGGAAAGCTTTAGCGGACGTAGGCCGTCTCGCCGTGCGAGGTGATGTCCAGGCCCTCGCGCTCCTCTTCTTCCGGCACGCGCAGGCCGATGATCACGTCGGTGATCTTGTAGGCGATGAAGGCGACGATCGCCGACCAGGCGATCGTGATCAGCACGCCCTCGGTCTGGATCCAGACCTGGCTGGCGATCGAGAAGTCGTCGCCGCCGGTGCCGCCCAGCGACGGTGCGGTGAACACGCCGGTCAGGATGGCGCCCAGGATGCCGCCGACGCCATGCACGCCGAACACGTCGAGCGAGTCGTCCGCGCCGAGGATGCGCTTCAGGCCGCTGACGCCCCACAGGCAGACGAAGCCGGCCAGCAGGCCCAGCACGATGGCGCCCATCGGGCCGACGCTGCCGCAGGCCGGGGTGATCGCCACCAGGCCGGCGACGGCACCGGAAGCGGCACCCAGCATCGAGGGCTTGCCCTTGAAGATCGCCTCGCCGACGGACCACGACAGCGTCGCGCCGGCGGTCGCCAGCAGCGTGTTGATGAAGGCCAGGGTGGCGCCGGAGGTGGCTTCCAGGTTGGAACCGGCGTTGAAGCCGAACCAGCCCACCCACAGCATCGAGGCACCGACCATGGTCAGCGTCAGCGAGTGCGGCGCCATCGCTTCCCTGCCGTAGCCGATCCGCGGACCGAGCACGTAGGCGCCGACCAGGCCGGCGACACCGGCGTTGATGTGCACCACGGTACCGCCGGCGAAGTCGAGCGCTCCGGCGTCGAGCAGGTAGCCGCCGGTGCCCCACACCATGTGGGCGATCGGCAGGTAGCAGAACGTGAACCAGATGACGCAGAACAGCAGCACGGCGCTGAACTTGATGCGCTCGGCGAAGGAGCCGACGATCAGCGCGCAGGTGATGCCCGCGAAGGTGCACTGGAAGGCGATGAACAGGTGTTCCGGCAGCTTCACGTTGTCGGTGAAGGTGTCGGCCAGCGAGTCCGCCGTGATGCCCGACAGGAACATCTTGTCGAGACCGGCGATGATCGTTCCCTCCCCGCCGAAGGCCAGGCTGTAGCCGTAGATCGCCCACAGCACGCTGATCAGCGAGAACACCACCATCACCTGCATCAGCACCGACAGCATGTTCTTGGAGCGCACCAGGCCGCCATAGAACAGCGCCAGGCCGGGCAAGGCCATGAACAGCACCAGCAGCGTCGAGGTCATCATCCAGGCCACGTCGCCCTTGTTGACTTCGACCGCCGCCTCCTGCGCCCAGGTCGCCCCGGACAGGCCGAGCGCGGCTACGGCCAGAAGCATCGTCAGGATTTTCTTCATTAGGATTCCCCTATTCTCGAAAAGCGTTCTCAGAGCGCGTCTTCGTCGGTCTCGCCGGTGCGGATGCGGACGACTTGTTCGAGGTCGAAGACGAACACCTTGCCGTCGCCGATCTTGCCGGTACGGGCGGATTTCTCGATCGCCTCGACGGCCTGCTCGACCTGGTCGGAGCGCACGGCGGCCTCGATCTTGACCTTGGGCAGGAAGTCGACCACGTACTCGGCGCCGCGGTACAACTCGGTGTGACCCTTCTGGCGGCCAAAGCCCTTGACCTCGGTAACGGTGATGCCTTGCACGCCGATCTCGGACAGGGCCTCGCGGACCTCGTCGAGCTTGAAGGGCTTGATGACTGCAATCAGGAATTTCATGATCTGGTTTCCTCCGGTTGGCGGCGGGATCCGGTCCCCGCCGCAATTCACTGCCTCAGAAGGACTTGCCGACCGACGCGATGATGCGGGCGTCGGCGACGTCGACCGAGCTGTCGATGTCGGTGTCGACGTAGGCGAGGCCGACGTCGAGACCCAGCACGCTGGTGCCGACGCCCAGCTTCCAGTCGTTGTACGAGCAGCCGTCGCAGTTCTCGATCTTCTGGCGGCCGAAGTGCGCGTCGATCGTGAAGCCGGCGATCTCGTGCGAGGCCGACAGGTCGTAGTACTGGGAGCCGTCGGAGTCGTCGACGCCGAACAGGTCGGTGAACGAGTGCGAGACCTTCAGCGTCACCGGGCCGTAGCTGACGCCGACGTAGCCCTCCAGCGTGTCGGCGCTGTTGAAGCCGGCCGGGTAGTTGCCCGGATACAGGTACTGCAGCAGGCCGACGTCGATGCCGACGCCCGAGATCTCGGTCGAGTAGCCGCCATAGACGTCGATCTCGAGGCTGCTGCTGATCGGCGCCTCGGGCGTCGACATGTCGGACAGCCAGGACACGTTGGAGCCCCAGGTGCCGACGTAGAAACCGCTCGCATGGGCGTAGTCGAAGCCGCCCTGCAGAGCCATGTTCTCGTTGGTCTGGGAGATACCGCGGTACTGGTAGTCCGAGACCAGGGACACGTTGGCGCTGATCGGCGAATCTTCCGCCATCGCGGAGGTGCTGAGCAGCGGCAGTGCAGCGAACACGGACAGTGCGAGCAGGGATTTGCGCATCTTTTTCTCCTTCAGAAGTTGAGCTGAGTGGGGCTTCCATGGCACGAACCGTGCCAGCCAAGTAAGTCGTGACTTAACAGCTATTTGCGTCCGGTTCCCGGCAACGGGAAGGCGTTCATGCACTGCAACACCGCAATGCACCGCAGCGATGCACCGTGTTGGTGCATGCACCGAATATGTGCATTTTTGTGTCTCAACGAGCGTGGTAGAATCGCGCCCCTGACCCACCGGAGACGCCCGCATGGCCGCCCCGCGACTACTCGACGAAATCGGCAACCGGCTGGCCGAGCTGGCCGCCAACAGCCCCGCCAAGGACTTGGAGAAGAACGCCAAGGCCTTGCTCGCCAGCGGCTTCGCGCGGCTGGATCTGGTGACGCGCGAGGAGTTCGAGGTGCAGGGCGCGCTGCTGGCCCGGGCGCAGGAAAGGCTGGCCGAGCTGGAACAGCGGGTCGCCGCGCTGGAAGCGGCCGCCGGCCAGGGCGCGGCCGACGCCCAGTCCTGACCCGGTGGCGCAGCAGGCTTCAGCGGTGGGCGCCGCGCCGCGTCGCCTGGCGGTGGCGCCGATGCTGGACTGGACCGATCGTTTCTACCGCTATTTCGCGCGACTGATCACGCACCACACCTGGCTGACCAGCGAAATGGTCACCACCGGTGCGCTGCTGCACGGCGACCGTCGGCGCTTCCTGCGCTTCGACCCGTCCGAGCACCCGATCGCGCTGCAGCTCGGCGGCAGCGAGCCGACCGATCTGGCCCGCTGCGCCCGGCTGGCCGCGCAGTGGGGTTACGACGAGGTCAACCTGAACGTCGGCTGTCCGTCCGAGCGGGTCCAGTCGGGTGCCTTCGGCGCCTGCCTGATGGCCGAACCGAGGCTGGTGGCCGAATGCCTGTCGGCGATGCAGCAGGCGGTGGACATTCCGGTCACCGTCAAGCACCGCATCGGCATCGACCACGTCGAGGAATACCAGTACCTGCGCGACTTCGTCGGCGAAGTGAGCGAGCGCTCGGCGTGCCGGGTGTTCGTCGTGCATGCCCGCAACGCGATCCTGCAAGGGCTGTCGCCGAAGGAGAACCGCGACATCCCGCCGCTCAAGTACCCCTATGTGTACCGGCTGAAGCGAGACTTTCCGCAGTTGACGATCCTGATCAACGGCGGCATCACCGACTGGCCGACGATCGAGGCCCAGTTGGAGCACGTGGACGGCGTGATGATCGGCCGCGAGGCCTACCACAACCCGTGGCTGCTGGCGGAGGCCGACCGCCGGCTGTTCGGCGGCGAGCACCCGCCGCCGACGCGGCGCGAGGTGGTCGAGCGCCTGCTGCCGTTCCTGCGCGCGCAGATCGCCGAGGGCGTGCCGCTCAAGCACATGACCCGCCACGTGCTCGGCCTTTACCAGGGCCTGCCGGGGGCCAAGGGCTGGCGGCGCACGCTGTCGGATCCGCTGGCGTTGCGCGACAACGATCCCGAGCTGCTGTTGCGCGCCTCAGACGAGATAGAACGGCGCCTGCTGCGGGCTGCCTGATCAGCGCGAGTAGTCGGGCAGTCCGGGCAGCAGGTCCACGATGTACTGGGCGATCGCGGCGTGGTCGTTCAGGTCCAGCACCGGCAGCGGTGCGTCGCACGGTGCATCGGTCGCGACCGCCAGCACGGTGGGAAATTCGGGGTACAGCGGCGGCTTGCCGTTGGCCGGCCGGAACACTTCGATCTTCGGGATCGGCGCCGACTTGAAGCCCTCCACCAGTACCAGGTCGCAGGGCGACAGCCGCGTCAGCAGGTTTTCGAGGTTCTCCTCCGGATCGCGGCGCAGTTCGCGCATCAGCACCCAGCGCTCGGGGCTGGCCAGCATCACCTCCTGCGCGCCGGCCTGCCGGTGCCGCCAGGAATCCTTGCCGGGCTTGTCCACGTCGAAGCCGTGGTGGGCGCGCTTGATCACCGAACACACCAGCCCGTGCAGGCTCAGCAGCGGGAGCAGCGATTCCAGTAGCGTGGTCTTGCCTGAGCCGGAATAGCCGGCGATGCCGAGGATCTTCATGGCGCGGATTGTATTGAGCCGCGCCGGCTCTGGCAAAATCCACGTATCGCGGACGGCCGGAAGAGCGCATGGAGAAAGGAAAGGCGGTGGCGCGGCCGCAGGAGCTCGGCAACTGGCAGGGGTTTTCGGCGCTGATCGTCGACGACGAGGAAGGCATGCGCAGCTTCCTCGAGCGCGCGCTGGCGTCGCGCTGCGGTCTGGTCGAGGCGGTCGGCAGCGTCGAGCAGGCCGCGGCGCTGCAGGCGCGCGTGCACTTCGACCTGATCATCCTCGACATCGCACTGCCGGGGAAATCCGGCATCGACTGGCTCAACGAGCTGCGCGGCACCGGCTTTGCCGGCGACGTGGTGCTGATCACGGCCTTCGCCGACATGGAGATGGCCATCAATGCGCTGCGCGGCGGGGCGTCGGACTTCATCCTGAAGCCGTTCCGGCTCGACCAGATGCTGAACTCCATCAAGCGCTGCTTCGAGCGCTCGCGGCTGGCGCGCGAGAACTTCGTGCTGCGCCGCGCGCTGGACGGCCAGGGCGCCCAGGTGGCCGGACTGGTCGGCCATTCCGAGTCGATCAAGCACCTGCACGCGATGATCCAGCGCATCGCGCCGATGCCGACGACGGTGTTGCTGAGCGGCGAGTCGGGCACCGGCAAGGAGGTGCTGGCGCGGGCGCTGCACGAGGTCAGTGCGCGCGCGCAGCGGCCGTTCGTGCCGGTCAATTGCGCGGCGATCCCGGCCGAGCTGATCGAGAGCGAGCTGTTCGGCCACGTGCGGGGCGCGTTCACCGGTGCCGGCGAGGGGCGCAACGGGCTGTTCTACTACGCCCACGGCGGCACGCTGTTCCTCGACGAGATCGGCGAATTGCCGCTGGCGATGCAGACCAAGCTGCTGCGCGTGCTCGAGGAACGCAAGCTGCGGCCGGTCGGATCGGAACAGGAAGTGCCGGTGGACGTGCGCATCATCGTCGCCACCAACCGCGATCTGGCCGCCGAGATCGCGGCCGGCCGCTTCCGCCAGGACCTGTACTTCCGCCTGGCGGTGGTCGAACTGGCGCTGCCGCCGCTGCGCGAACGGCTGGAGGACCTGCCCGACCTGGTGCAGCACTTCATGGCCGCGCTGTGCGGCCAGCTCGGCGTCGCGCCGCTGGCCCTGACCCATGCCGAGGTGCGGCGGCTGTCCGGCTACCGCTGGCCCGGCAACGTGCGCGAATTGAAGAACTACGTCGAGCGCTCGCTGATACTAGGCAGTTTCCCCGCGCTGGCGCCGACCGCGGTCGGCAGCGAGGACGACGGCTGCGACGGCTATCTGACGCTGGCCGAGGTCGAGCGCCGGCACGCGCTGGCGGTGCTGCGGCAGGCCGGCGGCAACAAGTCCGAAGCGGCCCGCCGGCTCGGCATCTCGCGCAAGACGCTGGAGCGCAAGTGCGTCGAGTGGGCGCGCGCGGAGGGCCGCTGAAGCCCGCACCGCCGCCGCACTGCCGGCAGGACCGGCAGGGCGCTGCTCAAAGGCGGAAGAAGTCGCGGATGCGCTTGGTCAGCGCGGCGCGTTCGGCGCCGTCGCCGGCATGCCGCGCCTCCAGGTCGCGTTCGGCGCGGTAGCCCTGCTCCAGCGCGCGCAGGCGGTCCAGCCGCTGCTGCAGGATCGACGACATCTGCTCGGCCAGTTCCGGCCGCTGCTGGATGATGTGCTCGAAGCTGGCCTTGTCGAGCCGGTAGGCCTCGATATCGGTGCTGGCGACCACCGTCGCGCGGCGCGGTTCGCCGGTCATCAGGCCGAGTTCGCCGAAGACGCTGCCGGGCCCCCTCTTTTCGAGCAACTGGCGGGGCCCGTCGGGCGGCTGCCACCAGGCCTCGGCCTGGCCGGACACGATGATGTAGAGCCAGTGGGCGACCGAGCCCTGGCGGGTCATCACGTCGCCGCGGGCGAACGGCGAATAGATCAGCCGCTCCGCCAGGTCCACCCGTTCCTCCTCGTCCAGGCTGGCGAACAGCTCGATGTCGTCGATGGTCTCGAGGCGCCGCGCCATCTCGCGCGAGTGCACCGCCCTGCGATGGCCCTGGCCTTCCTTGACCAGATGTACCGTCTGGTCCGCCACGGCCAGCCGGATGCCGCGCCGCTGCAGCGCGGCCAGCACGTGCTTGCGTACCTCGCTGTCAGTCGGATCGTCGAGCTGCGGGTCGGCCATCCAGTAGCGCAGGCCGTAGCGCGCGTAGCCGTCGCCGAACTCCATCAACACGCAGCTGGGGGCCGGCGCCTCCACCACGTTCGGGATGTGGGCCGCCACCACGCCCTCGGTCGCGACCTCGATGACCTGGGCCGGCGACACCGCCAGATCGACGTTGAACCACACCCAGCGGCGCCAGTACGGCAGCGGCGAGCGGCGGTCGCACAGCACGTAGTAGCGGTTCTTCATCAGCTGGCTGTTGGGGATCACCACCTTCTCGCCGGAGCGCGTCATGAGCGCGGTGTAGCGCCACTGGATGTCGACCACCTTGCCGGCGATGTCGTCCAGCACGATCCAGTCGCCGATCTCGAGCGAGTTGTCCATCTGCAGCGCCAGCCCGCCGAGCAGGTTGCCGAGCGTGTCCTGCATCGCGAAGGCCAGCACCGCGGTCAGCACCGCCGAGGTGGTGACCAGGTGCGTGAACTCGACGCCGGCCAGGTTCAGCCGCAGCAGCGTCCAGAACGCATAGCCGGCGATCACCAGGATGTCGCCGAGGATGCTGGAGATCGAGATCTTGAAGCGCGGCACCAGCACGCCGAAGAACGCCAGGCCGAGGAAGCGGACTGCCGCCAGGCCCTCGCCGTAGACGGAGAGTTCCCGCAGCCAATGGACCGAGCCCGGCATGGCGTAGCGGTCGAGCACGCCGGCCAGCAGATCGCCGAGCAGGCAGCAGCCGAAGAACACCAGCGTGTTGAGCTGGGAGCGCCGGCGGGCGGCCAGCGGCCGGGCGACCACGAGGAAGCTCGCGATCGTCAGGAACAGCGCGAACGGGGCCTCGCTACTCAGGAAGGTCACGGCAAGGCGTCCTGCAACGGACACATGTCCGCGATCAGGCTAGCACGGCCGCTGGCAGGCGTCAGTCGGCCAGCGCCTCGACCAGCAGGCGGCGGATCGATTCCTGCTCGAAGGGCTTGTCGAAGATCGCCGACACCCCCGCCCGCTCGACCGCGGCCAGGCGCTGCCGGTTGTTCTCGCTGGTCACCATCAGCACCGGCACCGAGCTCTGCCAGCTCTGGCGGCGGATGTATTCGACCAACTGGGCGCCGTCCATCTCCGGCATGTTGTAGTCGGTGATCACCAGGTCGACCATCGTGTCCGCCAGCAGCCTGACCGCCTCGAGCCCGTTGTGGGCGTCGAGGATGTCGCGCACGCCCAGTTCCTCGAGCATGCGGCGATAGTGGCGTCGCGTCACGCCGCTGTCGTCCACCAGCAGCACGCGCAGGCGCTCCGGCTCCAGTCCGTCCAGGCCGCGTTCGGGCGACAGGTAGTCCACCGCGCCGGTCAGCGCGCGCAGCAGTTGCGCCGCGTCGAACGGCTTGGCCAGGATCGCGCAGGCACCCGCCTGGCGCACCGGTTCGAGCACCTGCGGCCGGGTTTCGCTCGAGATCAGGATGAACGGAACGGCTTCGAGCATCGGATCGCGGCGCATCGCGACGATCAGCTCGGTGCCGGCCATGTCCGGCAGGTAGAGGCTGCTGATGACCACGCTCGGCACCTGTCCGCCCATCGCCCGCAGCGCATCGGCGCCGTGCTCGAAGCGCTCCAGGCCGGCAATGCCGTGTTCCTGCAGCATCCGGCCGACCACGCCGGCCTGCGTCGAGGAGGGCTCGACGAGTACCACGTTCAGGTCCTGGATGCTCAAGGTGTCTAGCATGGGCACCTCCTCCGCTCGCCGGTGCGCGGGATGCACCGGCTTTCGGAAACATCGGTGCCGCCGGCGATTCCTTTAGCAGCGGCGGCTCGCCCGGCGCGCGGCGCGGAGCACTGCGAGGCGTGATCGATGTCGCACCGCGCCTCGATCGGCTTGACCCCACCGCCGTCCCCGCGCGACCCATCGACGTGGCCGCCGCGAGCCGGCGTGCGAGCCGCGCCTGCGCTTCGGGCGGGACGACGTGGGTCGCGGGGCCAAGCGCTTCACGCTGGTTCAGCCGCATCGGCCACCCATGACGGCGCGCTGTGGCTAGAATGCATGGATCCGGCGCAGGCCGGGCAGGCGCCAGGCGCGCCCGCGGGCGACCCCGAGAGACAAGGCACTAGGAGACGAGGATGGCGGGTCCGGAGGCATACAAACTAGTCACTCCGCTCGGCGACAGGGAATTGCTCTTCTACCGCATGCGCGCGGTCGAGGGGCTGTCCGAGGTCAGCCGCTTCGAGATCGAATGCCTGAGCGAGAACGATTCGATCGCGCCGGACGACATCCTGGCCCAGAACGTCCATGTCGAGATGAGCATGCCGGACGATTCGATCCGCTATTTCGCCGGCTACGTCACCCGCTTCGCCCAGGCCGGCAGCCACGGCCGCTACAACGCCTACCGCCTCACCGTGCATGCCTGGATGTGGTTCCTGACGCGCACCGCGGACTGCCGCATCTTCCAGGAGCAGAGCGTGCCGGAGATCGTCGAGGCGGTGTTCGGCGACCACGCCACGGCGGATTTCGAGGATCGTCTGAGCGGCAGCTACCAGCCGCGCGAATACTGCGTGCAGTATCGCGAGACGGACTTCAATTTCGTCAGCCGGCTGCTCGAAGAGGAGGGCATCTACTACTACTTCGAGTACGACGGCAACCAGAACAAGCTGGTGCTGGCCGATTCGCTGTCGGCCCATTCGCCCTTCCCCGGCTATGCCAGCATTCCGTTCGTCGCGCCGCGTTCGTCCGGCCGGAGCGAGAAGGAAAACATCGCCCACTGGAAGTTCGAGCGCGAGGTCAAGCCGGGCAAGTGGACCCATACCGACTACGACTTCAAGAAGCCGAGCGTCAAGCTGGAGGCCAAGTCGCTGATCGAGCGCAGCCACCAGCACGCCGACTACGAGGTGTTCGACTACCCGGGCGAATACCTGGTCAAGTCCGACGGCGAAACCTATGCCAAGGCGCGCATCGAGGAGGTGCACAGCAGTTTCGAGGTGGTGCAGGGATCGGGCAACGCGCGCGGCGTCGCGCTGGGCTGCCTGATGACGCTGACCGACCATCCGCGGCCGGATCAGAACAAGGAATACCTGATCAGCCGCGTCGACCTGCACTGCCAGTCCGAGGGCTTCGAGAGCGACGGGCTGGGCGGCGCCACCTACGACATCCAGTTCGACGCGCTGGCCTCCGAGCAGCCCTACCGGCCGCTGCGCCGCACGCCGCGTCCGCTGGTCAAGGGGCCGCAGACGGCGGTGGTGGTGGGGCCGGCCGGCGATGAGATCTACACCGACGAGTACGGCCGCGTGAAGGTCCAGTTCTTCTGGGACCGCTACGGCCAGAACGACGAGAACAGCTCGTGCTGGATGCGGGTCAGCCACCCCTGGGCCGGCAAGAACTGGGGCATGATCGCGATCCCGCGCATTGGCCAGGAGGTGATCGTCGAGTGTCTCGAGGGCGACCCGGACAAGCCGATCATCACCGGCCGCGTGTACAACGCCAACCAGATGCCGCCCTACGATCTGCCGGCCAACGCCACCCAGACCGGCATCAAGTCGAGGTCGTCGAAGGGCGGCGGCCCGGCCAATTTCAACGAGATCCGCTTCGAGGACAAGAAGGGCTCCGAGCAGCTCTACATCCATGCCGAGAAGAACCAGGACATCGAGGTCGAGAACGACGAGACCCACTGGGTCGGGCACGACCGCACCAAGAAGGTCGACAACAACGAGGACAACACGATCGGCGCCAACCGCACCGAAAGTGTCGGCGGCAACGAGAAGATAACGATCCAGGGCAACCGCACCGAGACGGTCATGGGCAAGGAGGACATCACGATCGGCGCGACGCGCACCGAGAAGGTCGCCGCCAGCGAGACCATCACGATCGGCGCGTCCAGGTCGACCACGATCGGTGCTTCCGATTCGCTGGTGATCGGAGCGAGCCAGTCCACGACCATCGGCGGGGCGCAGTCGGTGACGGTCGGCGCCGCCTATTCGCTGACCGTCGGCGCGGCGATCTCGATGACCTGCGGCGCGGCGGCCAGCATCACCGCGGGGGCTGGCATCAACCTCACCACCACCGCCGTCAACGTGCTGGCGCCGGCCGGCATGAACCTGCTCGGCGGAACGCAGATCAATGGCCTGACGAGCAAGTCCAGCTGGTTGTCGGCCATCAAGTACGGCGTGACCGGCATCGCGACCGACATGAAAGGGGTCGTCGTCGAGACGATCGGGGTCAAGACCAGCGCGGTCACGGCCAAGAGCGAGAACATCGCGTTCAAGAACGCGACCAAGGGGCTCGACAAGGTCACGGCCGGATTGCAGATGATCAATCCGGCGACCAAGATCACGCAGGGTGCGCTGGCGCTGCGGCAAGCTGCATTGCAGATCTTTTCCTGACGGCCGATGGCGACGTCCAATGCCTGGTACTGGTGGGTCCTGGCGCTGCTCGTCATCGTCGCGGTGGCGCTGCTCAGCCAGCGCGGCAGCGACAGTGACGCGCGCGTGAGGCAACAGGGCATCGCGGCCAGCGGGCGTGTCCTGGCTGCGCGCCAGACCGGTGAGTGGGTCAACAACAACCCCCAGGTCGAGCTCGACCTGGAGGTGGCTGGCGAATCTTCGATGAGATACGAAACCCGTTTGCAAACCGTGATTCCGCAGATCCATCTCGCATCGGTCCAGCCCGGCAAGGTCCTCAGGCTCAAGGTCGCGTCCGACGATCGCCAGCACGTGGTCATCGACGAGGACTGGGCGCACTGATGCGGATCATCAAACCTCAGCACCTGTCGGTCCTGCACCGCTGTTTCGAGCGGCAGCAGCGGGCCTACCTGGGCGTCGCGGTGATGGCCTACCTGCCGATCCAGCAGGAGCCGGCGCTGCTGCCCGAACAGGAACTGTGGCAGCAGGTGGCGCCGCTGATGCACCCGGAGGTGCCGCTGGACGCGGCGCTGCCGAAGTCCGGCGCCGAGTATCTGATGATCGGCGACGCCTGTGCGCCCGGTGGCGAGCCGGTCACCGGGCTCGAGGTGGAGGTCAGGGTCGGGGCGCTGGCGAAGAAGCTGCACGTCTACGGCGAGCGCTACTGGCTCGACCGGCAGCGGATCAGCGACGTGCGCCCGTTTGCGCGCATGCCGGTGAGCTGGGAGCAGGCCTGGGGCGGGCCGACGGTCGCCGAGAACCCGGTCGGTCGCGGCACGGAGCCGGAACAGACCGCCGCCGGGCCGCTGCTGGCCGTGCCGCCGGTGCAGCATCCGGACCATCCGTGCACCTCGCCGAAGGAGCCGGCGATGCCGGCCGGCTTCGGGCCGATTCCGCCGATGTGGCCACAGCGCAAGCAGTTCGACGGCAGCTACGACGACGCCTGGCTGAAGGAGGAATTCCCCGGGCCGCCGCGGGACTTCGACTGGCGCTACCACTGCATCGCCTCGGCGGACCAGTGGCAGGCCGGGGATTTCGAAGGCACGGAGGCGATCGAGATCGTGCACATGCATCCCGAGCACGAGCGGCTGCGGTTCGAGCTGCCCGGCATCAGGCCGGTGGTGCTGGCGCGGATGAAGCGCGGCGAGGGCTTCAAGGATCGCCTCGGCGAGCCGCGTTTGACCACCGTCTGGCTGCTGCCCAACCAGTTGCGGGCGGTGCTGGTCTGGCATGCGATGTTCGAAGTGGCGGACGAGTTCGCGTCCGAGGTGGAGCTGCTGTGCGCGGCCTTCGAGTGGCGCGACAAGCCGCGGCCGCCGGAGCACTACGTCAAGGCCGTCGCGGCGCGGCTGGATCCCGAGCACGGCGCGGAGAAGGTGCTCGACGACTACGAGCTGCTGCCCGACGGACTGGCGACGCCGAACGAGCTGGTCGAGCATTTCCGCGACAAGCTCGGCAGCAGCGGCGTCGACGTGACCCGCATCAACGAGCAGCTGGCCGAGGCCGAAAAACAGGTCGACGACGCGATGCTGAAGGCCCATGGCGCCGAATTCGCCAGCGCGGCGCGGCAGGCCGCGGCGACGGCGATCAACCGCGCCGGCGTCCCGCGGCCGCCGACCCACGTGCCGCCCGATCCGACCGGCATGCTGTCGGCCAGCCGCAGCCTGTTCGGCTCGATGCCTCGGCCGTCCGACCTCGGCAGCGCGATGTCGGCCCAGCAGGCGTCGATGCGCGACGGCATCGGCAAGATCCTGCGCGAGCAGGGCGTCAACGAATCCGAAGCCTCGCGCCTGCTGCATCCGACGCCGCCGGCGGTCATGGATACGCCGCGCCAGCTGATGGCCCGCTTCGACAACATGATCGCGCAGGCCACGCGCATGCCGGACGTGCAGATGCCGCGGGTGGACCAGCGGCTGCGCGACCTGGTCGATCGCGCCGAGTCGATGCAGAGCTCGATGATGCGCGGTGTGGCCCACATGCAGCCCGCGCCCCCGCCGCTGGCGCGCGACATCGCCACCCGCTGGCGCGACGGCGCGGCGCGGGCGAGGCAGGCCGGCCAGAGCTTTGCCGGGCTGAAGCTGAAATCGGCCGATTTCAAGGATATGGACCTGTCGGGTGTCGATTTTTCCGGCGGCGAACTGGAAGGCGTCGATTTCAGCGGTGCGACGCTGACCGGTGCCAATTTCACCAATGCCTGTCTGGCCCACGCCGACTTCCGTGGCGCGAAGCTCGACGGCGCCTCGCTGGTCGGCGCCAACATCGGTAAGGCCGACCTCGGTGAGGCCTCCTGCGTCGGTGTGAAGTTCACCGACGCGATCGTCCAATACACCCGGTTTGCCAAGGCCAATCTCGAGCGCAGCGACTGGCGGGGCGTGACGCTGCTGGAGGTCGATGCCAGCGAGAGCCGCTGGCCGGCGGCGCAGCTCGGCCAGGCCACGCTGATCAAGTGCAAGCTCGGCGGCAGCGTCTTCACCGGCGCCGAGCTGACGCGCACGACGGTGCTGGAGTGCGAGCTGCCGGGCGCCGATTTCAGTGCGGCCAGTGCCGAATCGGCCGACTTCATCACCTGCCAGCTCGACGGCGCCCGTTTCGACAAGTGCCGGGCGCCGAACGTGCGCTTCGTCTATCGCAGCTCGCTGAAGGGGGCCAGCTTCCGCGAGGCCGAAATGCCGAAGTCGAACTTCCGCGCCACGCCGCTCGACGAGAGCGACTTCACGGCGGCGCTGCTCGACGGCGCCGACCTGTCGGAAGCCCAGTGCGCGAAGTGCTGCTTCGAGCAGGCCAGCCTGAAGGGCGCGCTGCTGATGAAGACCGACTTCTCCTCCGCCCGCATGGCGCGCTCGAACCTGATGCAGACGGTGGCGCAGCACGCGGTGTTCAACGGCGCCGACATGCGCGACTGCAACCTGTTCGGCTCGGACCTGGCGCGCGTGGACGTCGATACCGAGACCCGGCTGGACAATGCCTACATGGCCAAGGCGCGCACGCTGCCGCGGCGCAAGGTCGATCCGCCGGCTTCTTCGAGGAAGGATCAATGAGCGAGCTCGAGCAACTGAAAGCCAGGCTGGCGCGGGGCGAACCGGTCAGCGAGATGCGGCTGGCCGGCACTTCGCTCGCCGGGCTGACACTGAAGCGAGGCCTGTTCAACGACTGCGATTTTTCCGGCTGCGACTTTTCCGGCGCCGATCTGCAGGAGTCCTCCTTCGTTTCCTGCAAGCTCGACGGGGCGCGCTTCGGCGAGGCCAGGCTGAAGCTGGCGACCTTCCACCGCGCGACGCTGAAGCAGGCCGGCTTCGCGGCCGCGCAGCTGGTCGGCACGACCTTCAACGAGTCGCTGCTGGAGGGCGCGGTGTTCGACCGCGCGGACATGGAATTCGCCAATCTGGTCAAGTGCCGGCTCGAGGGCAGCCGCTTCCACGGCGCCAAGCTGGTGCAGGCGAGCTTCGTCGAATGCGCCTTCGGCAACGTCGCGCTCGACGAGGCACGCTTCGCCAAGACCGTCTTCTACAAGGCCGACCTGAAGCAGGTGCGCTTCGCAAATCCCGGCGGCGACCAGTGCGTGTTCGCCGAATGCGACATGGGCGGCATGGATTTCACCGCCGCCGCCTGGACACGTAGCCAGTTCATGGACGCCGACCTGTCCGGCGCCAAGTTCGCCGGCGCCCGGCTGTCGGGCAGCAATTTCAAGGGCGCGCAGCTGGCCGGGGCCGATTTCCGACGCATCGAAGGGCGCCACACGCTGTGGATCGGTGCCCACGTCGACGGCGCCTGTTTCGACGAGGCGCGCCTCGGCCAGTCGATCTGGATGGACGCCGAGGGCGAGCAGGCCAGCTTCCGCAAGGCGGAGCTGGTCGAATCGGTGCTGCAGAAGGCCAAGTTCACGCGCTGCAGCTTCGACGGCGCGAGCGTGCGCTACGCCGACCTGGCGCACGCCGAGCTGACCGGCAGCCGTTTCGTATCCACCGACATGCACCGGGCCGGTTTGCGCGGCATCCGCGCCGACGGTGCCGAGATGCCGAACCGGGGCCAAGCGGCGCCGGACGACGAAGAGACCGTCAAGGCGGAGAACTGGCGGCCGGCCTGAAGCCGGAAGCCAAGGAGAATGGAAATGAATCTGACAGAGAACGCGCGTGTCACGCAAGGCGTCATCCAGGCCATCGGCGAGGTCGAGAAGAACGGCGAGGCCGGTGTCACGGTATCGACCTCGCAGGGCATCGTCAGGGCGCGGTTGGCCTTTTCCTGCCTGGTGCAGCCGGTCGACGGCGACATCGTGCTGCTGTCCTGGCGCGGCGCCGAGTGCTTCGTGCTGTCGATCCTCGAGCGCCACGGCGAGGCGCCGGTCGAGATGCGCTTCGAGGCCTCGCTGACGATGCGGGTCGACGGCGACGCGAGGCTCGAGGCGAGCGGCGAGACGCTGCTCGGAGGCGGCCGCAGCGCGGCGCTGAAGGCCGCCGCAGTGGAGGTGAGCGGCAGCGCGGTGGAGATCAACGGCGAGCGGCTGAGCCTGGTCGGGCGGGCCTTCAACTGGCTGGCCGACTCGTTCGACGGCACGGCCCGCACGATCCGCCAGGTCAGCGAGGTGTTCTCGCTGCGTGCCCGCAGCCATACCCGCCAGGTGGAGGACATGGAACTGGTGCGGGTCGGCCACATGGACCTGCGCGCCGACAAGATCCTCAACGTCAATGCCGAGCACGCGATCGTCAAGTCGCGCCAGCTGGTCAAGCTGGACGGCAAGCAGATACAGGTGGGCTGAGCGATGTTTGCCAATTCCCAGATGGGCGGGATCGATTTCGCGTTTCCGGACGTCTGCCTGACGCCGGCGCCGCCCTCGCCGGTGCCGGTGCCGATCCCCTACCCGAACATCGCGGCCGGCCCGATGGGCGTGCCGGCGGCCTACAACGTGTTGTGGAGCTGCACGCCGGCGCACAACATGAGCACCATCGTGCCGCTGTCCAACGGCGACAATCCGGGCATCGCGATGGGCGTCGCGTCGGGCCTCGTGATGGGGCCCGGCCGCCACCTGACCGCCGCCTTCACCTTCCTGGTGGCCGGCATGCCGGCCACCCGCATGACCAGCATGTCGCTGCAGAACTCGACCAATGCGCCGGGCATGCGGATCGCGCCGAGCCAGGTCAACGTGCTGATGCTGGCACCGTGAGCCAGGCGGCCGTCAGCGGCTTGGATCGGGGCTTTGGCGCCCGCCGTCATTGCGTATAATCGAAGCCGAGCCGCGCGCGGACGTGCGCCGCCATGACGGATGCATGCTCCGAACGGATTTCCCTCAGGAGACATACTGATGCAGCAATCCCCCCTGTTCCGCAGGTCCCTGTACTCGCTTCTCGCCGTCGTGCTGGCGGCCGCGATGGCCGCCGGCTGCTCCTCGACGCCGGATCCGACCGTGGTCGCCGCGACGATCCAGGCGGAAGAGAACCTCAATCCGGATGCCTCCGGACGGCCGTCCCCGCTGGTGATCCGGATGTACGAGCTGAAGGCACTGTCCGCCTTCAAGGATGCCGACTTCTTCTCGATCTGGGACAACGACCAGCAGACGCTGGCGGCCGACCTGAACGGGCGCGAGGAAATGGTGCTGCGCCCGGGCGACACCCATTCGGTGCAGCGGGTCACTCAGCCTGGCACGCGCTTCATCGGCGTCGTCGCCGCCTACCGCGACCTGGAGCGCGCCGTCTGGCGCGCCAGCGTGCCGGTGGTGCCGAACAAGACCCTGCCGCTCAGCATCAAGCTCGACGATCGCTCGGTGTCGATCAGCGGCATCGCCCAGTGATGCCTTTGCCAACCCGCAGCCTGCAGCCCGGGAATAGATAAGCATGTCGTGGAACAACAAGGTCATCTGGTCGGAGGGCATGTTCCTGCAGCCCCAGCACCTGCAGCAGAACGACCGTTTCGTCGAGCGCTTCGTCAACGGCCGGGTGTCGCCGCTGCGGGCCTGGCAGTGGGGTTTCGGCGAACTGGTGCTGGACGAGGACGCGCTGGCGCTGGGCAAGATCGCGCTGGCCTCGGCGCACGGCCTGTTCCCCGACGGCACGCCGTTCGATTTCCCGGGCAACGACACGGCGCCCGAACCGATCGACCTGCCGGCCGAGATCAAGAACGAGATGATCGTGCTGGCGGTGCCGATGCGCCGCCAGGGCGGCCTTGATGCCGACGTGGCCGGCACCGAGCAGGCGGCGCTGGTGCGCTATGCGACTGCCGAGGCCGAGGTGGCCGACAACACGCTGGCCAGCGCCCAGACCGCACTGGTCCAGGTCGGCCAGCTCAACGTGCGGCTGATGCGGGCTTCCGACGTGACCGACGCCTATGCCACGCTCGGCGTCGTGCGGGTCGTCGAGCGCCGCGTCGACAACCAGGTGGTGCTGGACAAGAGCTACATCGCGCCGATGCTGTCGGTGCAGGGCAGCGCGACGCTGGCCGGCTACATCCGCGAGATCCGCGGCCTGCTGCACCAGCGCGGCGAAGTACTGGGGGCCCGCATGGGGCAGGCCGGCCGCGGCGGCGTGGCCGAGATCGCCGACTTCCTGCTGCTGCAGACCATCAACCGTTTCGAGCCGGTGTTCGATCACCTCGGCGAACAGGTGCCGCTGCACCCTGAGCGGCTGTTCACGACCTGCCTGATGCTGGCCGGCGACCTGTGCACGTTCTCGTCGGACAAGCGTCGGCCGAGTGCCTACCCGAGCTACGCGCAGGACGCGCTGGAGAAATGCTTCCCGCCGCTGATGATCGACCTGCGCCGCTCGCTCTCGATGGTGCTGGAGCAGAACGCGGTGCCGATCGAGCTGCAGGAGCGCAAGTACGGCGTGCACGTGGCGATGGTGCCGGACAAGGACCTGTTCCGCAGTTCGACCTTCGTGCTGGCGGTCAATGCACAGATGGCCGGCGAGGTGCTGCGCTCGCGCTTCCCGAGCCAGACCAAGATCGGGCCGGTGGAGCGCATCCGCGACCTGGTCAACCTGCAGCTGCCGGGCATCGTGCTGCGTTCGATGCCGGTCGCGCCGCGCCAGATTCCGTACCACTCGGGCTTCAACTACTTCGAGCTGGAGCGCAGCGGCGACCTGTGGAAGCAGCTCAACAGCTCGGGCGGCCTGGCGATGCACGTGGCCGGCGAATTCCCGGGCCTCGAACTCGAAATGTGGGCGATCCGCAACTGATGGCGCGACCGGCAGCGGCCGCCGGCACAACAATGAAGGCCGGGCAGGCCGCCGGCGCGGCGGCCGACAGAGACACCAGGGGATAAGGGGCCATGAGTCAGGACGATCCGTTTTCCAAGCTGCCCTCCGACCGCACCTTGATCATGCCGTCGCCGGGTTCCCGGCAGGGCCGCCAGGTGACCCAGTTCGGATCGCAGGTGCAATCGCCCCAGCCGCAGAGCGCACCGCATCAACAGCCCGGCCAGCCGCAGCAGCCGGCCGGCGCGCCGCAGATGGACCCGTCGGTGATGGCCTCGCTGTCGGCCGGCATCAGCCTCAATCCGCTGGTCGCCGAGGCCGGCTCGCTGCTGATGGCCGGCCCGCAGCTGCGCACTTCGCATCACCCGGACCCGGACGGCCTGCGCGACGCGCTGGCCTATTCGATCCGCCAGTTCGAGGAGCGCGTGCGCGCCGCCGGCATCGCCAACGAGCAGGTGGTGGCGGCGCGCTACTGCCTGTGCACCTACCTGGACGAGTTCTGCGGCAGCACGCCGTGGGGCGGCTCCGGCGTGTGGGCCAAGCGCAGTCTGCTGGTGATGTTCCACAACGAGACCTGGGGCGGCGAGAAATTCTTCCAGCTGCTGGCCCGGCTGGCCGAGAACCCGGGCGCCAACCGGCACCTGCTGGAGCTGATGTACGTGATGCTGTCGCTCGGCTTCGAGGGGCGCTACCGGGTCATCGACAACGGCCGCGCCCAGCTCGACACGGTGCGCGAACGCCTGCACCAGATGATCCGCAACCAGCGCGGCGAGTACGAGCGCGACCTGTCGCCGAACTGGCGCGGCACCCAGGTCGAGCGCCACCGCGTGCTGGCGATGCTGCCGGTGTGGGTGGTGGCGGCGCTGGCGGCGCTGATCCTGGTGGCGGCCTACATGGGCTTGTCGTTCACGCTCAGCAACCACTCCGATCCGGTGTTTACGCGCATCCTCGGCATCCGCGCCAGCTCGGCGGTGCCGCCGAAGCCGCGCCCGCCGGCCGAGAAGCCGCGCCTGGCGAGCTTCCTCGAGCCCGAGATCAAGGCCCACCTGGTGTCGGTCAGCGACCTGGACGACCGCAGCGTCATCACGATCCGCGGCGACGGCTTCTTCGAGCCCGGCAGCGCGACCGTGGCCGAGCGGGTGCGCCCGCTGCTGGTGCGCATCGCCGACGCGCTCAACTCGGTGCCGGGCAAGGTGCTGATCACAGGCCACACCGACAGCCAGCCGATCCGTACCGCGCGCTTCCCGTCCAACTGGCATCTGTCGCAGGAGCGGGCGCTGAACGTCGAGAAGATCCTCGCCCAGCAGGTCGACCCGACACGCATGCGCGCCGAGGGCCTGGCCGATTCCGAGCCGGTGGCCACCAACGAGAGCGCCGAGGGCCGCGCCCAGAACCGCCGCGTCGAAATCACGCTGCTGGTCGCCCGCGGCGAGGAATGAGAACGGAGAGCGACTGACCATGAAGAAGATCCTCGCGACCCTGCTGCTCGTTCTCGGCATCCTGGCGATCTGCCTGGTGATCTGGTTCGTCGGCCCGATGGTGTCGATCGGCAGCTTCGCGCCGCTGGTGTCGAAGACCTCGCGCTGGGTGCTGATCGGGCTGATCGCCGGCGTCTACCTGCTGTGGAAGCTGTGGAAGGTCATCGCCGCGCGGCGCAAGAACAAGGCGATGATGAACGACCTGCTGGTGTCGTCGGCGAAGAGCGCCGGGCCGGCCGAACCGTCCGCCTCGCAGCAGGAGGTGGCCGAGCTGAAGCGCCGCTTCGAGGAGGCCGTCAAGGTCTTCCGCGACATGCAGCTGAACGTCGCCGGGCGCAAGGGCGGCGGCCTCAGGAACCTGTTCAGCCTGTCGGGCAAGCAATACCTGTACGAATTGCCGTGGTACGTCTTCATCGGCGCGCCGGGCTCCGGCAAGACCACCGCGCTGGTCAACTCCGGCCTGCAGTTCCCGCTCGCCGAGAAGTTCGGCACTGCCTCGATCAAGGGCGTCGGCGGCACCCGCAACTGCGACTGGTGGTTCACCGACGAGGCGGTGCTGCTCGACACCGCCGGCCGCTACACGACGCAGGAATCGGACCGCAGCGTCGATGCGGCGGCCTGGCAGGGCTTCCTCGATCTGCTGCGCAAGTTCCGCCCGCGCCGCCCGATCAACGGCATCATCCTGACCATCAGCGCCGGCGACCTGCTGCAGCAGTCGGCGGCCGAGCGCGAAATGCACGCCCAGGCCGTGCGCACCCGCATCCAGGAGCTGCACGAGCGCTTCAAGATCGCCTTCCCGATCTACGTGCTGGTGACCAAGACCGACCTGCTGGCCGGCTTCATGGAGTTCTTCGGCGACATGGGGCGCGACGAGCGTGCCCAGGTCTGGGGCACCACCTTCCCGTTCGTCGAGAACCAATCCACCGATGCCTCGCTGGCGACGCTGGCAACCGAGCTGGAGGCCTTGCAGCGGCGCATCGTCGACCGTCTGCCGGACCGCCTGCAGGCCGAGCGCGATGCGGCCCGGCGGGCCGCGATCTTCGGCTTCCAGCAGCAGTTCGCCGGCGTCCGGCCGGCGCTCGGCGCGTTTCTCGAGCGGGTCTTCGCGGTCTCCAAGTACGAGCAGCCGCCGATGCTGCGCGGCGTCTACTTCACCAGCGGCACGCAAGAGGGCAGCCCGATCGACCGGGTGCTCGGCGGGCTGTCGCGGGCCCTCGGCATCGACCGCAAGATCCTGCCGCCGCAGGCCTCCAGCGGCCGCAGCTACTTCCTCACCGGGCTGTTGAAGAACGTGGTGTTCTTCGAGCGCGCGCTGGCCGGCACCAACCTCAAGTGGGAGCGTCGCCGCAACCTGATCCAGTGTGGCTCGTACGCGCTGGCCGGGCTGCTGACGGCAGGACTGGTCTCGCTGTGGGCGGTCAGCTATTCGCGCAACCAAGGCTACTTGGACGAGGTCACGACGCAGACCGCGGCGGCCGAGCAGCAGGTCGCCGAGCTGCCGGCCGAGCTGGCCAGCGACATCGTGCCGCTGCTGCCGATCCTCGAACGGGTGCGCACCGTCGCCGAGACGCCGGTGGTGCACGGCGGCGACGTGCCGACGATGATGGGCTTCGGCCTCTACCAGGGCGACAAGCTCGCCGCTGCGGCCCGCACCGCCTACGAGCGCTTGCTGACCGACGCCTTCCTGCCGCGGCTGGCGCTGCGCATCGAGGAACAGGTGCGCCAGGCCGACCCGAGCAACCTCGAGTACACCTACGAGGCGCTGAAGGCCTACCTGATGGTGAACGAGGCCGGGCCCTTCGACGCCGACGCGCTGAAGACCTGGATCCGGCTCGACTGGCAGCAGACGCTGCCGCGCGAGGTGACCGAGGAGCAGCGGGCGCGGTTGAACGAGCACCTGGACAACCTGCTGGCGCTCGGCACGCCGCGCTCGCCGGTGCCGCCGGACCAGAACCTGATCGCCCAGACCCGCCAGACGCTGGCCCGCTACCCGCTGGCGGACCGGGTGTACAGCCGGCTCAAGCGGCAGGGCGTCGGCGAGGACTTCCCCGAGTTCACGATCGCCCGCGCGGCCGGCGCCGCCGCGCCGCTGGTGTTCGAGCGCAAGAGCGGCCAGCCGCTGACCAGCGGCGTGGCCGGCATGTACAGCTACGACGCCTACCATACCGCCTTCGTATCGGCCGCCGAAAAGGTCTCCAAGCAGATGGCCGCCGAGAACGGCTGGGTGCTGGGCCTGACCGAGCCGGACAAGACCGCCGCCCAGTCGGCGGCGGCGCTGCTCGACGACGGCTCGAAGAACCTGGCGCTGGACGTGCGCCGGCTGTACCTGGAGGACTACGCCAACACCTGGGAGACCTTCATCAACGACATCCGGCTGAAGCGCTCGGCCAACCTGCAGGAGAGCATGCAGCTGGCGCGCATCCTGTCGGCGGTCGATTCGCCGCTGGTGCCGCTGCTCGAGGGGATCGCGCGCGAGACCACGCTGTCCGAGAAGCAGGCCAAGGAAAAGACCATCGTCGACCGCACCGCCGAGAAGTTCAACAGTGCCACCGAGGACCTGGTCAAGATTCTCGGCGGCAAGGAAGACAACAAGCGGCGCGTGGTGCGCAACGATCTCGAGAAGAGCATCGTCGACGACCGCTTCGCGGCGATCCGCCGCATGGTCTATGCGCCGCCGGGCGGCAAAGCGCCGATCGACGGCACGCTGCAGCTGATCAACGATGTTTACACTTTGCTGGCCGCCACCGACACCGCGATCAAGAGCGGCAACGCGCCGCCCCAGAGCGAGGTGCCGAACCGGGTCAAGGCCGACGCCAGCCGGCTGCCGCAGCCGGTGCGCGGCATGCTGCAGACGCTGTCGGCGACCAGCGCCAACCAGGCGCTGGGTGCCACCCGCGCCAACCTGTCGCAAGGCGTCGGCGCCCAGGTCGGCGACTTCTGCCGCCAGGCCATCGCCGGCCGCTACCCGTTCGTCAAGACCAGCAACCGCGACGTCACGCAGGACGACTTCGCGCGGCTGTTCGCGCCGGGCGGCCTGTTCGACGATTTCTTCCAGAAGGAACTGGCCCAGTACGTGGATACCTCCAGCCGTACCTGGTCGTTCAAGAAGGTGAACGACCAGTCGATGGGCGGGTCCGGCAACCTGGTGCAATTCCAGCGGGCCGCCACGATCCGCGACGTGTTCTTCCGCGGCGGCGGCCGCGCGCCGAACCTGCGGCTCGATTTCAAGCCGATCGAGATGGACGCGGCGATCACCCAGTTCATCCTCGACGTGGACGGCCAGTTGGTGAAATACAGCCACGGGCCCCAGGTGCCGCAGAGCGTGCAGTGGCCGGGGCCGCGCGGCAGTACCCAGGTGCGGGTGTCGATCACGCCGCCGGCACCGAACGGCACCTCGGGCGTCGTCACCGAGGGGCCGTGGGCGCTGTTCCGGCTGCTCGACCAGGCCACCATCGAGCCGACCAACCTGCCCGAGCGCTTCCGCGTCACGCTGTCGGTGGCGGGCCGCAAGGCGATGTTCGAAGTCACCGCCAACAGCGTGCAGAATCCGTTCCGGCTGAGCGCGATCGAGCGCTTCAGTTGTCCGAGCGGACTCTGACGGGGGCGGCACGGTGTTCGGCTTCGGCTCCGCCCAGAAACCCTCGCCGCCGGCGCCCGCCGGCTGGTTCGGCAAGCTGCCGGCCACCGGCGATTTCGTCTCGCGGCGCCTGCCGGGCGAGTTCGTGTCGGCCTGGGACGGTTTCCTCGGCGACGCCATCGCCGGCAGCAAGGCGCTGCTCGGCGAGCTGTGGCTGGACCACTACCTGGCCAGCCCGATCTGGCAGTTCGTCGTCTTTCCGCCGTTGTGCGGGCCGGGCGCCTGGGTCGGCCTGATGATGCCGAGCGTGGACCGGGTCGGGCGCTACTTCCCGCTGACGATCTGCAGCCGGCTGGCGGCGGTGCCGGATACCACCGAGGGCGCCGACGAACTGCTCGACTGGCTCGGCACGCTGGAGGGCGCGGCGCTCGGGGCCCTCGATCCGGAAGCCAGCCTGGACGACTTCGAGAACGCGCTGCAGCGCCAGTCGGAGCTTTCGCCGCTGCCCTCGGAGGCTGCCGGCGGCATGCCGCCCGCCCGCGGCGAGCCGCTCCAGTCAGGCCTGTTCATGCTCAGCGAGGGGCCGGAGATGAGCGGCTGGCTGGCGCGGGCCTTCGCGGATCCGGCGGCGCTGTCCGGCCACAGCATCTGGTGGTCGTTCGCGGTGGACGGGGACCGCGTGCCGGCCGCCGTCGTGCGCGGCCTGCCCAACTCCCAGTCCTACGCCCACATGATCGGCGGGTCGTTCTGAGATGAGCCTGCCGCCGCGCCCGATTCGTCCGCAGCGCGTCGATGTCGCGCTGCCGGGCGACGGACCTTCCTTCCAACCGGTACCGGCCGCCGGCCGGGCCCGCAGCCGACTGACCAGGAGCCATGGCTTCCTCCGCTGACGACAAGACCACGATCTTTACCGCCGCCGAGGAGGGGGTCGGCAACGCGTTGCCGATCGGTTCCCGCATCGGCGAGTTCGAGCTCACCGGCATCGTCGGCGAAGGCGGCTTCGGCATCGTCTACCTGGCCTACGACCACTCGCTCGAGCGCAGCGTCGCGCTGAAGGAGTACATGCCATCGTCGCTGGCATCCCGCGTCGCCGGCACGTCGGAAGTCAGGATCAAGACCCAGCGCAACGCCGAAACCTTCAAGGCCGGCCTGCGCAGCTTCGTGAACGAGGCCAAGGTGCTGGCCCAGTTCGATCATCCCGCGCTGGTCAAGGTCTATCGATTCTGGGAGCAGAACGGCACCGCCTACATGGTGATGCCCTACTACGAGGGCGTGACGCTGAAGGACTGGCTGCGCGAGCGCGGCGAGCCGCCCGACGAGGCGACGATGAAGCGCCTGCTGGGCCCGGTGCTGGAAGCCCTCGACGTGATCCACCGGGCGCAGATCTACCATCGCGACATCGCGCCGGACAACATCCTGCTGCTCGAGGGCGAGCGTCCGCTGCTGCTCGACTTCGGCGCGGCGCGGCGCGTCATCGGCGACATGACGCAGGCGCTGACGGTGATCCTGAAGCCCGGCTACGCGCCGATCGAGCAGTACGCCGAGGTGCCCGGCATGAAGCAGGGCGCATTCACCGACATCTACGCGCTCGGCGCCCTCGTCTACTACGCGATCATCGGCCGCACGCCTCCGCCCTCGGTGGCGCGCATGGTCAATGACTCGATGGAGCCGCTGGTGCAGCAGGCGGCCGGCCGCTACAGCCCGGAGTTCCTCGCCGCGATCGACAAATGCCTGGCCGTCAAGCAGGAGGACCGGCCGCAGTCGATCCGCGAGATGTGGGGGCTGCTCGGCATCAGCCAGGACCAGTTCACCCAGGTGCTGCCCCACGCGCTGCAGGACGACGAGCGCAGCCGTCGGTTGGAGGAAGTGGAAAAGGCCGCCTCCGGCTCGTCGCTGGCGCTGATCGTCGGCGCTGTCGTACTGGCTGCCGCCGCCGGCGCAGCCTGGTACTTCCTCGGTCGCGGCGGCGAGGAACCGCCGGCTCCGCCCCCGGTGGCCAAAACGCCGGTCGGCGAGCAGCCCTTGCCGAAGCCGATCGAGCAGAAGCCGATCGAGCAGAAGCCAATCGAGCAGAAGCCGATCGAGCAGAAGCCAATCGAGCAGAAGCCGATCGAGCAGAAACCGATCGAGCAGAAACCGATCGAGCAGAAACCGATCGAGCAGAAACCGATCGAGCAGAAGCCCGTGGTCGCCGGCCGGCCGGATCCGGTGAGCTTCCTGCAGGCCGCCTACCGGTCGCGCGACCAGGCCCGCGCGGTGTCGGTGGAGCTGAACCGGACGCGCATGCGCATCGGCCGCGACAAGCCCTCGTTCCGGATCCGCAGTTCGAGCTCCGGTTATCTCTACGTGATGATGGTCGGTACCGAAGCCGAGCACCTGATCGTGCTGTTCCCGAACGCCATCGACGGCGACAATCGGATCACGGCCGGCAAGGCCCTGACGCTGCCGCGCAGCGGCTGGTCCTTCGTCGCCGGCGGACCGGCCGGCACCAACCACCTGCTGGCCATCGTCTCGGACGCGCCGCGCGATTTCGGCGCGGCCGGCATCGAGCACGGTGATCCGTTCGACGAGTTCCCGCTCGAGCGCCTGGCCGGCATGGTGGAGCAGCACGACGGCGCGCGCGGCTTCATCGTCGGCGAGGCGCGCTGCGCCGGCGCGGCAGACTGCGGCCAGGCCTACGGTGCGGCGCTGTTTTCGATCGAGGAGATCGAATGAGGGCCGTTGCCGCGGGTCCGTCGGCCTCCGGCCCTTAGCCCAGCCGGCGCAACTCCGCCAGCAGCGCGGTGCGCTCGCCCTCCGGCACCTCGCCGGCCAGCAGCTCGTGAAACTGCTCGATGGCGCCGGCGCGCTTGGCGGCGCGCTTGACCACCACCTTGGCGATCGGCCCGATGTGCCTTGCCAGCAGCCGCGTGGCACCGTCGAGCACCTGGTCCGGCAGCTCCAGGCCGTGACCGCCGAGCAGCCGGGTCTCGGCCGGCAGCACCTGGCTGGCGCCGGCGGTCTGGCTCGAAGGGCCGCCTTGCCGGCGCGCCAGGAAGGCGTCCCGGTCCGGCCCCGGCGGCAGCTTTTCGGCCAGCTCGTCGTACAGCTCGTTCAGCGTCGTCGCCTTGCCGGCGGCGCGCCGCACCAGCACGCCGGCGACCGGGCCGATGACCGAAGCCAGCTCCCGTTCGACGCTGGTCAGCGTCTTGTTCTCGATCTGCGACGAACGGGTCGTGCTGCCGCTGAGCGGGGAGGACTGGCCGGTGCCGGGCGAGACATCGAAGCGTGGCCGGTCGAGCTTGCCGACCGTGCGGATCACGGTCTCCTCGGACACCGAAGGCGCTTCCTGCATGTTCAGCTCGTGCTGCAGCGCCAGCCGCAGCGCATCGCGGAATGCGCCGGCGGTCGGGAAGCGCTCGTCGGCGCGCTTCGCCAACGCGCGGTCGATGATGCGCTCGAAGGGCGGCGGTACGCTCGGCTGGACCTGCGAGGCCGGGGTCGGATTCTCGTGGCAGATGCGGTAGGCGAGCGATTCCATCGAGCCGGTGAATGGCCGCTGGCCTGTCAGCAGTTCGTACAGCATCACGCCGACCGAGAAGACGTCCGAGCGCGCGTCGGCGGCCAGCCCCATGAACTGCTCCGGCGACATGTAGCTCGGCGTGCCGATCACCGTGCCGACCTGGGTCAGTTCCGAGGACGCGAGCCGGGCGACGCCGAAGTCGGTGATCTTGACCTTGCCCTTGCTGGTGATAATCAGGTTGGAGGGCTTGATGTCGCGATGCACGACACCCTGGTCGTGGGCATAGGCCAGGCCGTCGAGCAACTGCATCACGACGCTGACCGAGTCGCCCAGCGGCATCACGCCGATCTGCGACAGGTAGTCCTTCAGGCCGAAGCCCTCGACGTACTCCATCGCGATGAAGCTGACGTCCTGGTCCTCGCCGTACTCGTACACGCCGACGATGGCCGCGTGCGTCAGCCGGCCGGCCGCCCGGGCCTCGTTGCGGAAGCGGGCGATGGCGTCCTCGACGCCGGCCTCGAGGCAGTCGCGGCGGATCGTCTTGAGCGCGACGACGCGCTCGATGGCCGGATCGTAGCCGCGGTAGACCGTGCCCATGCCGCCGCGCCCGAGGACGCCGACGATTTCGTACTTGCCGAGGCGGCGGGGACTGTCGGCCATCGCTGCGCGACCCCTACTCGTCGATCATCTTGAAGGCCTGCACCAGGCTCTTGCGCATGCGCCCGAAGGCCTGGGTCAGCTGCGAGATCTCGTCGCGGCCGGAGGCTTCAAGTTCACCAGCTTCCAGGTTGCCCAGGCTGACCTCGTCGGCGACCCGGGCCAGCTTGTTGACCGGCCGGATCACGAGGGCATTGAGCAGCAGGTTCAGCGCGATGAAGATGAAGCCGAAGACGCCGGCCAGCGAGCCCATGAACAGCACGAAGGTCTGCTTGGCGCGCTCGAACGGCACCGAGGTCGGCACCGACACGACCTGCGCGCCGATCACCTCGTCGAGCTGCCAGCCGAAGCCGTTGGCATTGCCGTAGCGGGCGATCATGGTCTGCGGCGCAGCCTCGACGGTGCTGTGGCACTGCAGGCAGCCCGGGCTCTTGATGCGGATCGGACGTGCCAGGTAGAGCGAATCGCCCTGCGGCGTGGCGCGCATGCCGATCAGCTCGGAGGTGTCGTTGGAGTTGCGGAACACGTTCACCACGTCGGCCTCCCAGTCGGTGGCGCGGTCGCGCGGATTGGTGGGGTTCAGCGTGGCTTCCTTGTAGATGTACTCCGGGTGGTTCTGGCGCAGCGTCTCGAAGGTTTCCTGCGCGCCGTAGGCCGGCACCGACTGGGGCAGGAACTCGTACTTCATCTGCGTCGCCAGCAAGGGCTTGATCTGCGTATTGGTGTAGGTGCGCACCGCCGAGGCGGCTTCCATCATGATGCGCGCGTTCTGCACGATCTCCTCGCGGGCGTTCTGCTGCAGTACCTGCCAGGACAGCAGGCCCGAGGCGGCGAAGCCGAGCAGGAATACCACCAGGAACACGAGGTTGAACTTGACGACCAGCTTCATCGGCATCTCCGCTGCGGACGGCCGGGGCCGGGAAATGACACCGGCGGCTGCGTGGCTGGCAGCCGCCGGCACGCCGGGACCGATACGCCCCGGTCTTCTTCCCCGACTCGACGCTCTACTTCAGGGTGGTGATGGTCACGCGGCGGTTCTCCGGCGCCGTCGGATCGGTGGTGTTGAGCAACTCGCTCGAACCCTTGCCCTCGGCCTTCAGGCGGTCGCGGCTGATGCCGTGGGCGCCGACCAGGTAGTTCATCACGCTCTCGGCGCGGGCCTGCGACAGGCGGTAGTTCAAGTTGTCGCCGCCGCGCGGATCGGCATGCCCCTCGATGGCGAAGCTGAACTTGGCCAGCGAATCGGCCTGCAGTGCCTTGCCGACCACGTCGAGCGAATGCTTCGCCTCGTCACCCAGCTCGGCCGAGTTGGTCGCGAACGTGATCAGCAGCGAGGCCTGCGCCTTCTTCGCCACCTGCGCACCGGGCTGTGCGCCTTGATCGCGCATGATCTTGATCGAGCGGGTGCGCACCGCCGGTGCGCCGCCCGGGCTGCCGCCTTCGACGTCGGCCTGGGGCGTGAGAGCCTCGATCAGGGCCGATTCGGTGATGTCGTTGCCGCGGAGGATCTTTTCCTGGGCCTGGCTCGCCAACGGCAGACAGATCGCCAGCAGGAACAGGGCGGCGCGTTCGATATATCTCATTGCAAACTCTCCAGAGATGTGCCTCTTGCAACTCCAAACATAGCATGCGGAGCGATCCGCTTCGCTGCGGCGGCGGGTCCGAATGCAGGGTAGCGGGAACTACCGCACGGCGGCGGCCGCTTGCTGGCCGTCGAGCACCTGGGTACGGGTGTCGTCGTCGTCGAGCCAGACCGCGATCGCGGTGTAGTTGTCGTGGCCGGGGCGGGCATTGGCGAGCAGTTCCACTTCCATCAGTTCCAGCCACTGGCGGGCCGAGCCGGCCTGGGCGAGCGTCTCGAGCATGCGCTCCTCCCGCACGAATTCCCACCAGCCGTCGGTGCACAACAGGAACACGTCATTGTGGCGCACGTTCAACGGGCTGGAGGCGAAACTGGCCTCGAAATCGTCCTCGGTGCCGAGCGCCGACAGCAGCACGCTGCGCTGCGGATGGGAGCGCAGCGCGTCCTTTTCCGCGTAGCCGGCGTCCACCAGGCTCTGCACCACGCTGTGGTCGCGCGTCTGGTGCAGGATGCGCCCGTCGCGGATGCAGTACAGCCGGGAGTCGCCGACATGGCCCCACACCGCCTGGTTGCGTTCCCGGTCCACCGCCAGCATCACGACGGTCGAGCGCATGTTGCGCAACTCGATCGCCTCGTACTGCTGCTCGATGACCGCCTCGTTGGCATCCTGCAGCAGCTCGGCCACCGCCTCGATGTCCGACTGGCCGAGTTCGCTGAAATTGTGCGCGATCACACCGACCGCGACACGCGAGGCGACGTCGCCGCCGCCGTGGCCGCCGGCGCCGTCGCAGACCACCCAGCAGGCGGCTCGTTCGCCGATCCAGATCGCGCTGGCGTCTTCGTTGTAGCCGCGGCCTCCGGGCTGCGACAGGGTGGCGGTGTCGAAGTCCAATGCCGTCCCCGGATCAGGCCTGCTCGTCGCGCGCCCGTTCGAGGCGTTCGATCTGTTCTTCGTAGGCGCGCAGGAACTCCTTGCCGAACAGGGTGTGGAAATCGTCTTCCGCCTCGCGCGAGATCTCGTCGTACATCTCGTTGAACAGATCCCACAGCTTGGCCTTGCGGTGGCTCGGCAGCACGCTGTCGATGACCGACTTGCGCGTCAGCCGCCGCTCCAGCGTGGTCGGCGTGAAGCGTTTCAGCACGCCTTGCAGCGCCGCCCGCATGCCGGCCATGAAGCCGAACTGGTGCGAGCGCAGATCGTCGTAAGCGTCGCGCATGGCCTCGGTCGGCGCCATGAAGCCCTTGCGCCGCGGACCGAACAGATGGGCCAGCGCCATGCCGAGGTTGGGCGAGAACTTGAGCGGGTTGTTGCCCTTGCTGACGATCATCGTCACCTCGGCCTTGACCTCGCGCTTGGTCATCGCCCGCGCCAGCAGCAGATCGAGCGTGCCTTGCGTGCTCTCGCGCACCAGCGCACCGATGTTCTCCATCAGCTGCGGCGTCAGCGGACCTTCGAGCGGCAATTCGGCCACCCCCAGGCCGCGCTTCAGGGCCGCCATCAATTCGTCCGGGCTGCCCGCGGACTGGTTCGTGCCCGGTGCCGCGGCCGGTGCCGGCCGCGCCGTGGGCGCTTCGGCCGCCGGCCGGGGGGGCGGGGGTGCGGGCTTGTGCGCAGCAGGTGGTGGCGGTGGCTCTGCCACCTTGGGCCGCGGCGGCGGCGCGTCCACCTTGGGTGGTGCCGGCGCTTCGGCCCTGGCGGCGGCAGGTGGCGACTGCGGCGGCTTCACGCGCGGCGCGTCGAGCAGCGTGTCGTCCGGGATCCGAGGGGTTTCCGGAACCTTGAAGGCGGCATGCAGCTCGGGCACGTCGTCCGGCGCGGTCTGCGGCGCCACCGGTTTGGCGGCCCCGCCGAAGGCCACCAGCGGGTCGTCCACCGAGCCGCCGGCCGGTTCGGCCTTGGCCGCGCCGAGCGGCGAGTCGGCGAACGGGTCCGGCCGTGAGCCGCCCTTGTCGAGCGAGAAGAGCGAATCCAGATCCGCCGACTCGCCGTAGGTGTCGCGTGCGATGCCGTGCTCGGACAGGCCGAGATCGTCCGCCAGCGGTGCATCGGCCTTCTTCTCCGGCGGCGGCGCGAACGGATCGGCGAAGGGGTCGAAGTCGTCCGGGATACCGCCCCCGGCCGGCGGGGTGCTCGCCGCGGGCGCACCGAGGCCTTCGAACAGGCCGCTCGGGGGCGATGCGGCGGGGGCCGGCCGGGCCGGCGGCGGGGGTGGCGGCGCCGGTTCGGCGGCGGGCGCAGGCGGCGGCAGGTCGGCGAACGGATCGGGTATCGGTGCCGCTCCGCCACCGTCGCCCAGCAGGTCGCCCAGGCCGCCGCCGGCGGCCGCCGGCGGTGCGTCGCCGAACAGGCCGAGCGGATCGGCCGAGGAGGGCGGCGGCGGGGCCGCAGGTGTCGGCGCCGGCGCGGACGCGGACGCGGCGGCCGGCGCTTCGGCCGGCGCCGCGGCCTGGGCCTCGCTGACCCGGATCACGTACTCGCCGATCGCCAGCAGGTCGCCGTCGCCGAGCGGTGCGGTCATGCCGTGGCCGATCGGGCGGCCGTTCAGCAGCACCGGGTTGGAACCCTGGTCGGCGACCGAGAACTGGCCGTCCCGGAACATGACCTTGGCATGGATGCGCGAAACGTGGCGCTCCGGATCGGGCAAGTAGAGCTTGTTGTTTTCCGATCGCCCGATCGTACCTCCGGCGCTGTCGAAGCTGGCCTCGCGCGGTTCCGGCAGCGGGCGCCCCCTGAAGGATTCAACTCGCAAACGGATCATCATTGGGTACCGATCTGTCTCCTGGTCGCCGCGCGCGGCGGTTCGGCCCATTATGGCACAGCCGTGATGGCGCAGAACCCCGCCGGGGGCGCCGCCGGCCGCATGCCGTCCGGCTGGAATCCAGCGCAGAAAAAGCACATCCGTTCGCGGCCCTCGATCACGCCGGGGCTGAAATCAGCGCATATACTGCGACTGTCGATGTGATGACCACCAAGGGGAGGAAAGCATGCAGATCAGGACAATGGCGGCAATGCTGGCGCTGGCGGGGGCGTCCGGAATCGCGGCGGCACAAACGGCATGCGATTCGCCGACCAACGAACTGTACGGCCTCGGCGTGGCAGTGGGCGGGACTTGCGGCCAAGCCTCGTTCAACACCGCACAGGACCTGATCGACGGCCTGGAGACCTCCGAACTGTCGGGCTTCAATCCCGATTACGACGGTTCCCAGATCGCCAGCATGAACATCTTCTTCAACTCGCTGCCGATTTCCCTCGCGTTTCCGAACGGCGGCTTCAGCGGTGACGGCGCGCAGCTGAATTTCTCGATCCCGGCGCTGGGCGTCAACGAGACCTTCCTCGGTGCCGACCGCGACGAATCGCAGGATCTGCTGGAAGACTTCCTGAAGGATTCCGGCGTGGTCGCCGACATCATGAAATTCCAGGCGGCCAATTCGCCCCACAGCCCGATCTCGGGTCCGGGCGGCGTCGTTCCGATCGCCGTGATGAGCGATTTCGGCGAAGTCTTCAATACCATGCCGGCCGAGCAGGAAGGCGAGCCGACCAATCTGGTCGGCGCCGGCATCAGCATCTCGTCGCTGTCGGTGGACGACAGGGACACCACCGTGACGACGATCCCGCTTTCCTATGCGGTCCGCAACACCATCGACCCGCGCCGCCAACTGGTCTTCAGCATGCCGATCACGGTCGCCGACACCGAAGGCGCGAAGGCCTACTCGTGGTCGCTCGGCGTCGGCTATCGCTTCCCGATCAACGAGGCCTGGACGCTGACGCCGGCCATCCGCTACGGCCTGACCGCCTCGGAAGACCTGGCAACGGTTGCCGGCGTGGCCTCGGCGACGCTGGCCAGCACCTATGCGATCCGCCTGACCGGCTTCGACGTGGCGATTGGCAACATGATCGGCTACTACACCACCACCAAGGTGGACGCCGGCGACTACTCCTTCGATCCGGACATCAACAACACCGTGCTGCGCAACGGCGTGATGCTGTCGCAGCCGGTGACGCTCGGCGGCAAGCGGCTGGCGGTCGAGTATTCGCTGATCGACACGCGCTACCTCGGCACCGAGATCTACGTGGACAACACACAGGAACTGGGTATCACGGTCGGCACCAACCGCAGCGCCTTTTCCTCGCGCACCTACCTGCGCGGCGGCCTGAACCTGCTCAAGGGCAAGGACACCACCGGCGTCTCGCTGAACATCGGCTACTGGTTCTGACATGCCGGCGGTGGCCCGTTCGGCACCGTATCGACGATGGCTCCCGGCCCTGGCCGGGGTCCTCTGCCTCGGCCTGTTGCCGGCCCCGCCGGCGCGCGCCGACCTCTACTCGGAAGTCTCCTCCTTCGCCACCACCGGGCGTTTCGACCGGATCGAACGCACGATCGAGGCGGTCGCCGCGAAGCGCGAGCTGTCCAACCAGGAACGCCATGCGCTGTGCTTCGCCTACTCCAAGACCAAGCGCTACGACCGGCTGCTGCCCTGCCTCGACAAGCTCGAGGCCGGGCTGAAGAAGGGCTCGCCGCGGACCTGGCTGTTCGGACTCGACGACGCGACCCCGGTCGTGCATCTGATGCGCTCAGTGGCGCGCACCGACCTGGCCCAGTACGGCGAGGCCAAGGCCGAGGCCAAGAAGGCCATGGACTGGCTCGGCGGCGACTACGACGGCTTTGCCGACGTGGCGATCGAGGCGCTGGCGGTGCAATCGATCGCCGAGACCCTGTCCGGCGATCCGGCGCGCGGGCGGGCGCTGGCGAAGGAACTGGAGCAGCTCGACCTGGCCTGGGGCGAGGCGCAGGACTTCGCCACGATCCGCTCGATGGCCTTGGCACGCGCCTACGCGGCGCTGGGCGACTACCGCGAGGTGTTGCGGGTGATCCGCGAGGATTCCCACTTCGCGTGGCGGGTGTGGGCCGACAACCTGTTCAGCGGCGCCAGCTTACGCGGCATCAGCAACTGGGTCTGGATCGAGCTGCCGCGCGGTTTCCTGATCAACCGCGCGCTGCTCGAGACCGGCCGGCTGGCCGAGGCCAAGGCCGGGCTCGACAAGCTGCTGGCGGCGCCGGCGGCGCCGGCCAACGGCGAGATCTTCTGGCTGATGCTGTACGACCGCGGCCGCATCGCCGAGCGGGAGGGCGATTCCGACGCGGCGATCCGCTATTTCCGCCAGGCCATCGAGGTGATCGAACTGCAGCGCTCGTCGATCAATACCGAGGCGGCCAAGATCGGCTTCGTCGGCGACAAGCAGGCGGTCTATGCGGAGCTGATCGAGATGCTGCTGGCGGCCGGGCGCAACAACACCGCGTTCGACTACATGGAACGCTCCAAGGCGCGCGCGCTGGTGGACATGCTGGCGGCCAAGAACGATTTCATGGTCTCGGGGCCGCGTTCCGGCGAGGCGCGCGAGACCTTCTCGCGGCTCAAGGACGCGATGCTGCAGCGGCAGGCGCAGGAGCCGGTGGAGGCGGCCGAGGCCACCCGCGGCAGCGCCGCGGCGATGAGCCTGGAAGAGATCAAGGCTCGGCTGGCCGTGATCGCGCCCGACCTGGCCTCGCTGATCTCGGTCTCGTCGCTCACCACCAGCGACGTCGAGGCCCGCCTGAACGCCGAGGAGGCGGTGCTCGAGTACTACGGCCACGGCGGCAAGCTGTACGCGGCGCTGCTGCACCAGGGCAAGGTCGAGGTGACCGAGATCGACAGCCACGGGCTGCTGGAGGCGGTGCGGGCCTTCCGCACGTCGATCGAGGACCGCACCGACAACGTCGAGCAGCACGCCCGCGCGCTGTACGATCGGTTGATCCGGCCGGTCAAGGGCCTGTCGGCGACCGGCAACCTGCTGGTCGTGCCGCACGGCATCCTGCACTACGTCTCGTTCGGCGCGCTGCACGACGGCCAGGACTACTGGCTGGCCAAGCGCAGCCTGCGCTTCCTGCCCAGCGCCAGCGTGGTCGGCTTCCTCGAGACACCCAAGACGGTGCGCGCGCCGGCCAAGCTGCTGGCCTTCGGCAACCCGGACCTGGGCGACCGGCGCTTCGACCTGCCCAGCGCCCAGCACGAGGTCGAGGTGATCAGCGACATGGTGCCGCAGAGCCGGGCCTTCGTGCGGCGCCAGGCGAGCGAGACCGAGTTCAAGCGCAACGCTTCGCAATACCGCTACCTGCACATCGCCTCGCACGGTGAATACAACGCCGACAACGCGCTGCAGTCGCGCCTGCTGCTGGCCAAGGACGGCGCCAACGACGGCTCGCTGACCACCGACGAGCTCTACGGCCTGGCGCTGGACGCCGAGATGGTGACGCTGTCGGCCTGCGAGACCGGCCTCGGCACGGTGCTGTCCGGCGACGACGTGGTCGGCCTGACGCGGGGCTTCCTGTACGCCGGTGCGTCGAACGTCGTGGCTTCGCTGTGGCAGGTGGACGACGACGCGACGACGCTGCTGATGCAGACCTTCTACCGCCGCCTCGAGGCCGGCGAGGCCAAGCGGCACGCGCTGCGCGAGGCCCAGTTGGCGACCCGCGAGAAATACCCGCATCCGTTCTTCTGGGCGGCATTCTTCATCACCGGCAACGGGCGCTGAGGGTACTGGCTGGGCGGCCTCAGGCCGGCCACACCCCCAGCTCGCCCAGCTGCCGGCTGGCCGCCTCGGCCCAGCCGCGGTTCGCCGCCGGACTGGCCGGACTGGGGTGCAGCACGCGGCCGAATTTCACCGGCAGGCCGTCGGCGGCGATCCTGGCGCGCGACTCGGCCCAGGCGCCGACGCCGATCACCCACTCCGGCTGCAACAGCTCGAGCATGCGACGCAGGTGGGTATCGCAGATCGCCTGCAGCGGCTTCAGCTCGGTGGCCTGCAGCTTGTCCGGGGTCAGGTTGCGGCCGCCGTCGAAGAAGGCCAGCGGGCAGTAGTTGGCCACCAGGTGCTCGGCGAAGAAGGCCTCCGCGCTGCCGAAGCGCTCGGCGAACAGACCCCACAGCCGCCGCCCGCTGACCTCCGAGCGGGCGCAGGCGAAGCCCTCGACCGGGCGCTTCGGATTCTGCTCGGCGGGCGCCTCGACCGTGGCTTCCAGCCCCATCCAGTCGCGCACCGCGGCAATCTCGCCGAACGGCACGCCGGTCTGCACCATGCCGAACGGTCCCGGGTTCATGCCGACGAAGACCACCCGCTTGCGGCTCGCGCCGTAGCGCGTCAGGTAGGCCTCGGCCGGCGCGCGGGCGTATTCGAGCGGGTTGTAGACGTGGCTCACCGGTGCGCCGAAGCGCAGGCCGGAGAGCGCGCGCGACAGCTCGCGCGCGGCGCCCACCAGGGCCGTGGCGAGCGCGGGGTCGGATTGGATGCGGGTCATGCGGTCTGTCCTTCGGCTATCGGTTCGTTCCACGGCGCGACCTTCAGCAGCAGCATCATGCCCGGCACCGCCAGCACGAAGCACAGCCAGAAGAACGGCTGCCAGCCGAGCGCCTCGACCAGGAAGCCGGCGGTGGCGTTGATGAAGGTGCGCGGCACCGCCATCAGGCTGGTGAACAGCGCCAGCTGGGTGGCGGTGTAGGCCGGGTGG
>JBNLET010000066.1:0-44346 GCA_050305135.1 Rhodocyclaceae bacterium
GCCGCGACGGCATGCGCGCTGACCACGTAGCGCAGCGGACCGCCGGCCCGCAGCGCATCGAACGGACAGCAGGTGACCAGAGTCAGCGTCGGCGGGCCGTCGTGCTGGGCGAGCGGGCCGGTGTCGTCCTGCCGCAGCACCTGGCGCGAGCTGACCCGGTAGCGCACCCGCCGGCCTTGCGGCGTCTCGATCTCGAGCAGGTCGCCGTCGTCGAGCCATTGCAGGAAGGCGAAATGGGTGTCGCGGTGGGCGCCGATCACCGCGTTGCCGGCGGTGCCGGGCGCCGCGGTGCCGAACACGTGGCCCGGACCGAAGGCGATGCTGCGGCCGTCGGCGCCGGCCAGCACCAACAGATCGACGCCGCGGGCCGGCGCGCGGAGGCGGGCGACCGGCCAGGTGTCGGCCCATGGCCACGGCTTGACGTGATCTTCGCCGGCCAGCGTGCGCGACCAGGCGTCGCGGATCAGCACCTGCGCGAGCCAGGCCTTGGCCTGGATGTAGCCGGCCTGGCCGAGCCGCCACACGCCGGCCGCGGCCAGCGCCAGGGCCAGCGCGAGCGCCGCGCCGCGCCACAGCGGCGCGCGGCGCTTCGGCCGCAGCCGCGACGGGCCGAGCGCGGCCTGCGCCGGCCAGGCGCACTCGATGCCGAGGAATTCGCTGCCGCGGCCGTCGTTGCAGGTATCGATGCGAGTCATTGCGAGTCTCCTTGTCGTGGTCCGAATCAGCCGTCCAGCGGATCGCGCCGGCGGGCCAGCAGCAGCAGCGCGAAGGCCAGCGCGATGGCCGCCGTGCCGCTCGCCAGATACCAGCGGCTGTCGGTCGCACCGCGCGGCAACTGGCCGAACACCGCGGCGTGGTTCCAGCCCTGCGGCAGCCTGGTCGGCAGCCGGGCGCTTTGCAGCGCGTCGCCGGCCGGCCGGACCGGCGTGCGATCGACCGCGACGAAGCTGGTGTAGCGGCTCGCCAGGCCGTGTTCGAGGGCCAGCGGCAACACCTCGGCGCGGATCTGGGCCTCGTCGCCGCCGCTGCCGAGGCGGTCCATCAGCGCCTCGATCTTGCGTCGCGCCCACAGCTTGCCGACGCCGCTGCCGAGCCCGGCGCGGGCCAGGTCGACGCGCTGCCGCCAGCGGCGCTCGCCGATGCGGCCCTCGACTTCGATCGTGCCCTGCAGCGATTCGAGCGCGGCGGCGACCACCACCGGTTCGCCCAGGTACAGGTCCGGCACCTTGGCCGGCCACATCTCGACCCCCGGCGTGCCGATCCAGTGCAGCTCGATGTCGCGCACCAGCGGCGACTCGAGCCGTTCGAACAGCGCGCCGATGCGGCTGCCGACCTGGTCGATGCGGCCGACGTAGGTGAAGCTGCCGCGGCCGAATTCGGCCGCCTTGCGCATGAAATAGCCGTTCGGTGCCGAGCCGATGCCGACCGTGAACAGCCGGCTGCGGCCGAGCCGGCGCTGGATCAGTTCGAACAGGCCGGCCTCGTTGCCGACCGCGCCGTCGGTCAGGAACACCACCTGGCGGATGCGCGAGTCGTCGCCGTCGTCGGCCAGCGCGAGGCGCAGCGCGGCCGCCATCTCGGTGCCGCCCTCGGCCCGCAGCCGCGCCACCCAATCGGCCGCGAACGCCACGTTGCCCGCGCTGGCCGGCTGGGCGGCCGGGAACAGCGCTTCCGGCTCGGAGGCGAAGGCGATGACGTTGAAGCTGTCCTGCGCCGTCAGCCGCCCGAGCGCCAGCGCCAGCGCGGCGCGGGCCTGGCGGATCGACTCGCCCTCCATCGAGCCGGACGTGTCCACCACGTAGATCACCTCGCGCGGCTGGCGTGGCGCGTCGCCGGCGGCGGCCGGCGGCGTGAGCGACAACAGGGCGTAGTTGCGTCCGCCCGGGCCGGGCTCGAAGAACAGCGAAACGGCCGGCTCCTCGCCGCCGGCGAGGGTCCATTCGAGCTCGAAGTCGCGCTCGGCCGGGGTGCTGCCTTCGGCCAGCATGATGCGGCGGCGATGGTCGTCGACGCGCAGGATCTGCACCGGGTGGTGGGGGCTCTCGACTTCGCCGATCGGCAGGCCGGCGTCCAGGTCGACCAGCAGGTCGACCGGATTCAGCGGCGCCTCGCCCGGCGCCGCCACCGGCGGCGTGATGCGCTCGGCATCAGCGACGCCGCCCGGCACGTAGCGCGGCCCGACCACCAGCGGGAAGCGCAGGCCGAAGCGGCCGACGCCGTGCTCGACGCGGTAGGCCACCTGCTGGCGGTATTCGAGTTCGACGACGACGTCTTCGTGCGGGCCGATGTTAGCGACGCTGGTGGTGAACATGTTGGGCCGCTCCTGCTCCAGCAGCGCGCTGCGCTGGCCGGCCGCCTTGGCCTGCCGGTAGGTCTCGCGGGCGCGGCTCTTTTCCTGCACCTCGGATTCGATGACGCGCTCGCCGATCTTCATGCGCATGTGGCTGACCGCGGCGTCGTCCGGCAGCGGAAAGACGTAGATGCCCTCGAACCACTGCGCGGCCGGATTGTGGAAGCGCTGCTCGACGCGGACGTAGGCGAGCGGACCGGAGACCTGGATGCGCACCCGCGTCTCCTGCAGCGGTACCTGCAGCCGTGTGCCGTCGCCGGACTTGAACAGCAGCGCGCCGCGGTTGGCCTCGCCGCCGGCCGGCCGCAGGCCGTCGTCGGGCCCGGCCGCGCGCGCCGGCGTGGCCAGCAGCAGCACCACGCAGGCCAGCGCGATGGCGATGCCGAGCGCGGTGAAGAACATCAGCACGATGTAGGCCAGTACGTCGAGCATCTCGCGGCCGTGGCCGCGGTAGCCGACGCCGCTGCCGGCCGCGCATGCCGCAGTGGCGGTGGTGTCCATGGCGTCCCCCTGATCGATTGTTGTCGGTGCTGCCATTGGAAGGCCGCCGGTGGGCGGCAGCAGGGGCACGATCGGGGCGGGGCGGGGGCCGAATGTGGCGGAAAAATGGCTTTTCATTCGGGCGGCTTGGCGAGGGGCCGGCCGGTGCTATAGTCCGCCGCCATGGGAAGACGGATTGCAATTGTCGAGGACGAGGCGGCCATTCGCGCCAACTACAGCGAGGCGCTGACCCGCCAGGGCTACGAGGTTTCGGCCTATGCCGACCGGGTTAGCGCGCTGGCGGCGTTCCGCAACCGCCTGCCGGAGTTGGCGGTGATCGACATCGGGCTGGGCGACGAGCCGGAGGGCGGCTTCACGCTGTGCGCCGAGCTGCGCGCCATGTCGGCGCGGCTGCCGATCATCTTCCTGTCGGCGCGGGATTCCGATTTCGACATCGTCTCGGGCCTGCGCCTGGGCGCCGACGACTACCTGACCAAGGACGTCTCGCTGCCCCACCTGCTGGCGCGCATCGCGGCGCTGTTCCGGCGCATCGAGGCGATCTCCGACAGCGGACCGCAGGAGGAGGTGCTCGAACGCGGCGCGCTGCGGCTCGACGTGATGCGACTGTCGGCCGATTGGCGCGGCCGGCCGGTCGGGCTGACGCTGACCGAATTCTGGATGGTGCATACGCTGGCCCGCACGCCGGGCCACGTGAAGAGCCGCGACCAGCTGATGCAGGACGCGCGGCTGGTGGTGGACGACGGCACGATCACCTCCCACATCAAGCGCATCCGGCGCAAGTTCTCGGCCGCGGACGGCGATTTCGACCACATCGAGAGCGTCTACGGCATGGGCTACCGCTGGAAGGCCTGAGCCCATGCGCGTCCGCATCACGCTCCGCAGCAAGCTGGCGCTCTTGTCGCTGGTACTGCTGTCGCTGCCCTGGCTCGGCTACCGCTACGTGCAGGAGATGGAGCGCTTCCTGCTCGATTCCCAGCGCGAATCGGTGCTGGCGCTGGCGCGCGCGGTGGCGACGGCACTGCACGACCGGCCCGAGATCTTCACGCTGGCCGACGGCCTCTCCGCCAGCGCCTCGGTGATCCCGGGCGAGGAGGTGTTCAAGCTCGGCTACGGGCTCAAGCCGACCACCGGCCCCGGAGCCGCGCAGGGCATCCTGCAAGGCCTCGAGCGCAGCACCTCGCGCATCTGGGTGGCCGACCGCTCGCTGCGGGTGGTGGCGCGTACCGGCCGCCTGAGCGCCCAGGTGGCGGCACCCGACCCGCAGGCCGGCTGGCTGCAGAAGGCCTGGCGGGCGCTGATCGGCCGGCTGCTGCCGCCGCCGCGGCAGGAATACATCGCCCGCGTGGACCAGGAGCCGCTGACCCGCGGCGTGGACATCAGCAACGCCTTCCTCGGCCTGCCGGCGGTGTCGGTGCGCAGCACCGGCGACGGGCGCCCGAGCATCGTCTCGGCCGCCCACCCGATCTGGGTCGGCGACCAGGTGCGCGGCGCGGTGGTGGTGGAGGAGAGCACGCTGTCGATCCTGAGCCTGCGCAACCGGGCGCTGGAACGGCTCGGCATGCTGACGCTGGGCGCGCTGGGCATCACCGCGCTGGTGCTGATCGGCTTCGCGACGCGGCTGTCGTGGCGCATCCGCCGGCTGCGCGACGAGGCCGAGAACGCGATCGACGCCAGCGGCCGGATCACCAACATCAGCGCCGCCTCGAAGGCCGGCGACGAGGTCGGCGACCTGTCGCGCAGCATCTCCTCGCTGCTGGCCCGCATCGGCCGCCACCACGGCTACCTGGAGAGCATGGCGAGCCGGCTGTCGCACGAGCTGCGCACGCCGATCGCAGTGGTGCGCTCCTCGCTCGAGAACCTGCACATGGAAGCGCTGCCCGATTCGGCCCGCACCTACATCGAGCGCGCCGAGGCCGGCGTGGCGCGGCTGTCGCGGATCTTCTCGCGCATGTCGGAAGCCAACCGGATGGAGCAGAGCCTGGCCACCACCGAGGTCGAGCGCTTCGAGCTGGGACGGCTGGTGGAGGAGTGCAGCAGCGGCTACCGCCTGGCGCGCCCGCAGCAGGCCTTCGAAGTGGAGGTGCCGCGTCATCCGGTGTGGGTCAGCGGCGCGCCGGATCTGGCCGCCCAGATGCTCGACAAGCTGGTCGAGAATGCCGCCGACTTCGCCGCGCCGGGCACGCCGATCCGCATCGCGCTGCAGTTCGAGGGCGAATCCCAGGCGCTGCTGGCGGTCGACAACCGCGGCCCGACGATTCCCGACGAGCTGCGCGGGCGGCTGTTCGAATCGATGGTCTCGGGCCGTACCGGCGAGGGCGGCGAGACGCCCCACCTGGGCCTGGGACTGTACGTCGCGCGGATGATCGCCGGCTTCCACGGCGGCGAACTGTCGGCCGCCAACCTGGCCGACGGCGGCGGCGTGCGCTTCGCGGCGCGGCTGCCCTGCGCCGCGGCGCGGGACTGAGCAGGAGAGAGAACATGAAACCCATCGACACGATCGCGGCGCCGCGGCGCTGCACCCGCTGCCAGACCGAATTCCTGCCGCACGAGGGCGGCCAGTGCCCGCAGTGCGGACGCCCGCTGTGCTGTTCGCACGGCGGCGCAGCGGGCTCGTCGGCGCGCTGCCCGGCGTGCGAAAGGGCGGCGCAACTGGCGGCCGCCGGGAGCGGCAAGGCGGTGCTGCCGAAGGCGGCCTGAGCGAAGATCGGCCGACCGGAGCGCCGACAAGTGCGGAACGCACAAGCGCCGCACGGTGCGGAACACGATGTTGGCGCAGTGTTGCGCTCCTCGCGATGCACGCGATTGAGGCAGGACTCGGGCGCCGCTGGCCGGCTGAAGCCGGCCCTACGAACCCGATCGAAGAGTGTTTCCCGGTAGGGCCGGCTTCACCCGGCCTCGGGCGGCCGATACGTGCCAAACGCATAAATTCCTCACCGCGCGCGGACACCGCGCTAGCCGCCGGGCCGATTCCCCTGCGCCTCGAACAGCCCCGCCACGTCGGCCAGGCTCAGCGTCGCGACGACGTTCTGCGCCTCGTCCAGCACCTCGAACAACACGCCGCCGGCGCTGCCGCGGGTCGAGTACAGCACCAGTGCGCCCTCGACGCCGCCGCCTTCGCTGTGGGGCGGCGCGTCGGCCGGCGAGGACGAGTAGGTGCCGCTGCGGCGCACCTCCAGCAGCGTTCCGTCGGGCTCGTACAGGCGGTGTTCGCCCTGGATCACGCAGGTGTGGGTCGCCGAGCGGTGGCGGTGCAGGAAGATGCGCTCGTTCGGCTCGAAGCGGATGATGAAGTCGGTCAGCTCGCGCTGGGCATCCACGGCCAGCACGTTGTAGTGGAAGTGCTCGAACTCGCCGAGCCGGTGCCAGGCGATGTTGCGGTCGAGAAGGGCGGTATTGATCGCTGCGGACATGGGTGTCTCCGGTCGTGGTGGTCCGCACAGCATCGCCCGGCGGGCCGCCGCCGCGGCAGGGCAATCGGCCCCGCCGGCGGCGGCAATCTGCCCGGCCGCCTCAGGGGTGGGCGGCGGCAGCCGCGGCCGGGTTCGACAGGCCGAGCCGGCGCATCAGCGGCGCCAGCGTGGTGGCCTGCACCAGGATGCTGAACAGCACCACCACGTAGGTCGCCCAGACGATCACTTCCTTCTCGGCGCCGGACGGCAGCGACAGCGCCAGCGCGATCGAGATGCCGCCGCGCAGGCCGCCCCAGGCCATCACCGTGACGGTATGGGCCTCGTCGCGTTCCGGCAGCAGGCGCTGCATCGCCCGCATCGGCAGGCCGACGCTGATCCAGCGCGCGGCGAGCACCATCGGCACCATCACGGCGCCGGCCAGCACCGGCTGCCAGCTGAATTCCAGCGCCAGCAGTTCGAGGCCGATCAGGCCGAACAGCAGCAGGTTCAGGATCTCGTCGATCAGTTGCCAGAACGGGAACAGATGGGCCTGGGTGCGCTCCGACAAGGCCTTGCCGGGGCCCAGGTTGCCGATCACCAGGCCGGCCGCGACGACGTACAGCGGGGCCGACAGGTGGAGCGTCTCGGCCAGCGAGTAGCCGGCCGTGACGATCGCCAGCGTCAGCATGATCTCGACCGCATAGCTGTCGATGTTGCGCAGCATCCACAGCGCCAGCGCGCCGATCGCGAGGCCGAACACGATGCCGCCGCCGGCCTCCAGCGCGAACAGGCCGAGGATCGAGCCGGCCGAGGCGTCGCCTTCGCCGCCGGCGAGTCCGAGCAGCACCATGAACACCACCACGCCGGTGCCGTCGTTGAACAGGCTCTCGCCGGTGATGCGCGATTCGAGCTTCTTCGAGGCGCCCACCAGCTTCAGGATGCCGAGCACGGCGATCGGGTCGGTAGGCGAGATCAGCGCGCCGAACAGCAGGCAGTGGATCAGCGGCAGTGCCAGCCCGGCCGCCATCGCCAGGCCGTATGCGATGCCGCCGATCAGAAAGGTGGACATCAGCACGCCGGCGGTGGCGAGCGCGATGATCGGCAGCCGCTCGGCCTTCAGGTTGGCCAGGTTGACGTGCAGGCTGCCGGCGAACAGCAGCGCGCTCAGCATGCCGTGGAAGACCACCTCGGGGAAGTCGATGTGCTCGACGATCCGTGCCGCCTGTTGCGTCAGGGCGGGCTGCAGGCCGCCGAGCAGCAGCATCGCGATCGAGAACAGCAGGCCGACCGCGGTGATGCCGATCACGTCGGGCAGGCGCAGCAGGCGGTAGTTCAGGAAACCGAACAGCGCCGACAGCGCGATCAGCAGCCCGACGAGTTCGAACAGGGACGGGGTATGGGACATGGCGACGGGATCGGATGAAGGGCCGCCGATGATACCGTCGGATGCCGTCGTCGTGGGTGCCGGCCGCAGCCCGCCGGCGCGCCCGCCGCGCCGCCGCTCAGGGCAGCGTATGCACGTAGCAGCCCTTCGACGGCACGTCCGATTCCTTGTGGCCGACCTCGTCGGTGCGCTTGTCCGAGTCGGCCTCCATCTTCTTGCGGAAGTCGTCGAGGTCCTTCTTGTAGTCGTCCACCTGGGTGTCGTAGTCGCTCGCCGACATGCCGATCTCGAGCGTCGGCGGGTTGGGCAGGATCTGGTTGCCGAGGTAGTTGGCGTAGTCGTCCTGGTGGCAGTGCTCGTGGAAGCCGAGCGTGATGTCGCCGGCCGAGATGTCGCCGGGCGTGGTGCCGCGGCCGTAGCAGGACAGGTCGTCGGCCTTGCCGCCGGAGCCGTACTTGGTCTGGATCTTGATCGTGCCCTTCCAGGTCAGTTTGCCCTTGAACTTGGTGATCTTGCCGCCCTCGGAATCGTAGGCCGGGGCCGACATGGCCGGCCAGCTGAAGTCGGTGTGGGCGCCGTTGGCCGGACCGCCGCCGCCGTCGGCGGCCACCTCGGCCTCGATCTTGACGTCCACGAAGGCCTCCTGCACGTCGAGCTGCACGCCGAGCGAGCGGGCGTTGGTGGCCGGCGGCGGATTCGGCGCCTTCGGTTTGGCGGCCGGCGCCGCGTCGTCGCCCATCGGCAGCGGCCCGGGCTGCTCGGGGTCGGGCTGGTCCGAGCGCGCGCCGCGGGTCTCGGTGTCGCCGTCGAAGCCGCCGCCGCCCTCGGCGAAGAAACCCGGACCGCCGCCGCCCTGGGGCGCGTCCGGGTGCGCGACGCTGCCGTCCCAGCCGATCCAGTCCGAACCGACGCGGCGCGAGAGGCCGCTCTTCCCTGCCGTGAGGCACTTGTCCATGCGCAATGTTCTCCGTCTTGGGCGCCGCGCTGTCGCGGGGCGGGGCCGGGCAGGCCGCGCCCCGGCCAGCGTGTCATGTCAGTGTGCGCAATTCTCGCATTGCCACCGACATCATTGCGATGTCTATGCCACGGGCCGAGTGCAGATCCTCCAGCACCTGCCGGCAGCGGGCCGCCTGGGCCGGACGGGATTCCTCCCAGCTCGCGATCAGGCCGTGCGGCTCGTCGCCGTCCGGGCTGTGGCACAGCACCGCCAGCGCCAGGTTGCGCGCCTGCACCGACAGGTCGTCGCGCAGCGCGGCCCGGGCCAGCGCCTGCCAATGGCTCTCGGCCGGCAGCGAGGAGATCTGGCGCCCCAGCCAGTGCAGGTCGAAATGCCCGCCGAGCGCGAAATAGACCCGCGCCGCGAGCTCCAGCGGCCGTCCGCTCTCCTCGGCGACCTCGACCAGATCGAGCGCCGAATAGGTTTCGTCCAGCCCGGCCACGCGCGCCGCCAGCGAGTCCGGCACCTGCTGTTCGGCCAGCTTGGCGGTGCTCTCCTCCAGCTCGCTGCGGTAGCGCGGCGCGACGACGGCGGCCAGATCGCCGGCCAGCCAGCGGGCGGCCGTGCTGAAGCGCTGCTGCGTCGCGCCGATGTCGGCCAGGTGCTGGCGATGGCGCAGGAACCACTGCGTGCCGCGCTGGATCAGGCGCTGGCCCTCCTGCACCATCTGCAGTTGCAGCGCTGCCGGCACCTGGTTGTCGAGGGCCTCGATGTCGCGCCACAGGAAGGGCAGCTCGAACACGTCGCGGGTCGTCAGGTAGGCGCGCACGATCTCGTCCGGCGCGCACGAGGTCTCTTCCCGCAGCCGGCCGACGAAGGTCGCGCCGGTGCGGTTGACCATGCTGTTCACGACGTGGGTGGCGATGATCTCGCGCTTCAGCGGGTGCTTGTGGATGTACTCGGCAAAGCGCTCGCGCAGCGGCAGCGGGAAGTAGCGCACCAGCGCGCCGGAGATGTAGGGGTCTTCCGGCAGCGTGCTGTCGAGCAACTGGTCGAACAGCTCGATCTTGCTGTAGGCCAGCAGCACCGCCAGCTCCGGCGAGGCGAGGCCTTGGCCGGCGGCGCGCCGCTCGGCGATCTCCTCGTCGAAGGGCAGGAACTCGAGCTTGCGATTGAGCCGCCCCTCGTTGCCGAGGCGGCGCATGAAGCGGCTCTGCTCGTCCAGCAGCGCCATGCCGCGGGACGCCGTCAGCGACAGGTTGTGGGTCTGGTGGTAGTTGTCGCGCAGCACCAGGCCGGCCACCTCCTCGGTCATGTCGGCCAGCAGCTTGTCGCGCTGCTTGCCGGTCAGCTCGCCGTCGGCGACCGCGGCGCCGAGCAGGATCTTGATGTTCACCTCGTGGTCGGAGCAATCCACGCCGCCCGAGTTGTCGATCGCGTCGGTATTGACCTTGCCGCCATGCAGCGCGAATTCGATGCGGCCCAGCTGCGTCGCGCCCAGGTTGCCGCCTTCGGCGAACACCTTGCAGCGCAGCTCGGCGCCGGTGATGCGGATCGGGTCGTTGGCGCGGTCGCCGACCGCGGCGTCGGATTCGCTCGCGGCCCGCACGTAGGTGCCGATGCCGCCGTTGTAGACCAGGTCCGCCGGGGCCGTCAGCAACTGGCGGATCAGCTCGTTCGGCGTCAGCTTTTCGGCCGTGATGCCGAACACCTCGCGTGCCCGCTCCGGCAGCGTGATCGACTTGGCGCGGCGCGACCAGACGCCGCCGCCGGGCGAGATCAGCGCCTTGTCGTAGTCGTCCCAGCTCGAGCGCGGCAGTTCGAACAGGCGCTTGCGCTCCTCCCAGCTGGCGGCGGCGTCCGGGTCGGGGTCAATGAAGACGTGGCGGTGGTCGAAGGCCGCCAGCAGCCGGATGTGGCGCGACAGCAGCATGCCGTTGCCGAACACGTCGCCCGACATGTCGCCGATGCCGACCACCGTGAAATCCTCTTCCTGGGTGTCCACGCCCAGCTCGCGGAAGTGGCGCTTGACCGATTCCCACGCGCCGCGGGCCGTGATGGCCATCTTCTTGTGGTCGTAGCCGACCGAGCCGCCCGAGGCGAAGGCGTCGCCGAGCCAGAAGCCGTACTCGGCCGCGACCCCGTTGGCGATGTCCGAGAAGGTGGCGGTGCCCTTGTCGGCGGCCACCACCAGGTAGGGGTCGTCGCCGTCGTGGCGCACCACGTCGGGCGGCGGTACCACCTCGCCGCGCAGCCGGTTGTCGGTCAGGTCGAGCAGGCCGCGCAGGAAGGTCTTGTAGCAGGTCACGCCTTCGGCCAGCAGCGCTTCGCGGTCGCCGCCGGCCGGCGGCTGCTTGACGACGAAGCCGCCCTTCGAGCCGACAGGCACGATGACCGCGTTCTTGACGATCTGGGCCTTGACGAGGCCGAGGATCTCGGTGCGGAAGTCCTCCATCCGGTCCGACCAGCGCAGGCCGCCGCGGGCCACCTTGCCGCCGCGCAGGTGCACGCCCTCGATGCGCGGCGAATAGACGAAGATCTCGAACATCGGCCGCGGCTCGGGCAGGTTCGGAATCTTGGCCGGATTGAGCTTGAACGACAGGTAGGCCTTCTGGCCGCCGTCGGGCGCCTTCTGGTAGTAGTTGGTGCGCAGCGTCGCTTCGATCATCGCCAGGAACTGGCGCAGGATGCGGTCCTCGTCCAGGTTCGCGACGGTGTCGAGGAAGGCCAGCATTTTGTCGCGCAAGGCTTCGAAGCGGCCGTCGCGGTCGCCCGCCTCGGTCGGGTCGAAGCGCAGCTGGAACAGTTCCACCAGTTGCGCGGCGTATTCCGGGTAGCCGCCCAGCACCTGTTCCATGTAGCTTTGGCTGAACGTGAAGGCCGCCTGCTTCATGTATTTGGCATAAGCCCGCAGGATGCGGATCTCGCGCCACGACAGGCCGGCCTGCAGCGTCAGCCGGTTGAAGTCGTCGTTCTCGATCTCACCCTGCCAGACCTGCAGGAAGGCTTCATGGAACAGCTCGCGCAGCCGGTCCACGTGCACCTCGCCGGAGCGCGCCAGCGTCATGCCGAAGTCGTGGATCCAGAACCTGGCGCCTTCCTGGCGCGTGATCTCGGCCGGGCGCTCGTCCACCACGCGCACCCCCATCCGCTCCAGCATCGGCAGGCTGTGCGACAGCGGCACCGGCTGGTCGGCACGGAACAGCTTGAAGTTGAGCTGGCCGGGTTCGGCCTCCAGCGGTATGTAGAGGTTCATCGCCAGCGCCCGGCCGTCGGCCAGCGATTCCATCTGCTCGATGTCGTGCACCGCCATGCGGGCCGGGTACTCCTCGCGGTAGCCGGCCGGGAAGCCGCTGCCGTAGCGATGGAACAGCGTCATGCCGCGCTCCTCGCCGAGATGGTCGATCAGCGCCTGGCGCAGGTCGTCCTCCCAGCGGCGCGAGACCCGCACCAGGATCGCCTCCAGCTCGCGCACGTCCGCCTGCGGAATGCCGGAGTGGCGCAGCCGCACGATGATCAGGATGCGGGCCAGCGCCGATTCGGAGAAATGCACCTCGAACTCCGACGAGATGCCGTCGAAGGCTTCCGACAGCGCCGCCTGCAGGCGCTTGCGCTGCTCGGTGTTGTAGTTCTCGCGCGGCACGTAGATCAGGCAGGTGACGAAGCGGCCGAAGGCGTCGGCACGCACGAACAGCCGGATGCGCTGGCGTTCGCCCAGGCGCAGGATGCCGATCGCGTTGTGGTAGAGCTCGTCGACGTTGGCCTGGAACAGCTCGTCGCGCGGGTATTGCTCGAGGATCGTCACCAGCGCCTTGCCGCCGTGGCTCTTCGGCATCAGGCCGGCGCGCTCGATTACCGCGCTGACCTTGCGGCGCAGCAGCGGGATGCGCTTCGGATTGGTGTTGTAGGCGGTCGAGGTCAGCAGGCCGATCAGGCGCCGCTCGCCGATGACCTTGCCTTCCTCGCTGAAAGTCTTGACGCCGACGTAGTCCAGGTAACCCTGGCGGTGCACGGTGGAGCGGGTGTTGGACTTGGTGATCGTCAGCAGCTGCGGCAGGTGCGCGCGGGCGCGGATCTCCGCCGGCAGGGCGGCGAACGAGGCCGACAACTGGACGTCGCCGCTTTCGCGCAGCAGGCCCAGGCCGGAGCCCGGCAGCACGTGCAGTTCGTTCTCGTCGTCGCGGTCGACCAGCTCGTAGTCGCGGCAGCCCAGCAGCACGAAGTTGTCGTCGGCCAGCCACTGCAGGAATTCCAGCGCCTCGGCGGTGTCGTCCGGATCGCCCGGCGGCGGCGCGGCATCGACGCCGGCGATGATGTCCGACAGCCGCTGGCGCATCTTGGGCCAGTCGCCGACGGCTGCGCGTACGTCCGCCAGCACGCGCGCCAGGCCGGATTCGATCGCCGACAGCTCGGCGGGCTCGGTGCGGCGGTCCACCTCGACGTGGATCAGTGATTCGTAGCGGGCGCCCTCGTTGTGCTCGTCGTCCGCGATGCCCAGGTAGTGGCCCTCGGCATCGCGCAGCACGTACATCACCGGGTGGATGATCAGGTGCAGCGTCAGTCCCTGCCGGTTCAGCTCCATGCCGACCGAGTCCACCAGGAAGGGCATGTCGTCGCCGACGATCTCGATCACCGTGTGGGTCGATTCCCAGCCGTTTTCGTCCAGCCGCGGATTGAAGCTGCGCACCCGGCTGCCGCCGCGGTGCTCGCGGATGAAGTGCCAGTGGCTGGTCATCGCGCCGTACAGGTCGTCGGCCGGGCGGTCGGCCAGGTCTTCCGGTGCCACGTGGCCGAAATACTGCCGCGCGAAGGTTTCCAGCAGCTCCGCCCTGTCCGGCGGCATGCGCTCGTGGATCAAGGCCACGACATTGGCGATCAACTGGTCGGAATGGTCATCGACGAGCGGTGACATGTGTTGTCCCTCCTGATTGGTCTTTTCCCCGGTTCCGAGCGCGCGAACTCCACCGCGTTCCGGCCACTCAAGATGAAGTGTAGGCGGAGCATCCGCCCGCTGACACGGGAATGCTGGCGCGCATCCGCCGTCGCTGGCTAGACTGCCCGTTGAGGCCCCCGCGGCGAGGCGGGCGGCGAACAGCCGGACGAGGGAGGAGAGATGCTGACGCTGGACGATCCGCAATTGCTGCGGGAACAAGCCTACATCGGAGGCGAATGGGTCGGCGCCGCCGACGGCGAGTGCTTCGAAGTTTTCAATCCGGCCGACGGCGAGCGCCTGGCGAGCGTGCCGCAGCAGGGCGAGACGGAAACGCGCCGGGCCATCGAGGCCGCGCACGCGGCGCTGCCGGCCTGGCGCGCACGCACCGCCGGCGAGCGGGCCAGGATCCTGCGCCGCTGGTTCGAGCTGATGATGGAGAAGCAGGAGGACCTGGCCCGGCTGATGACCGCCGAGCAGGGCAAGCCGCTCGTCGAGGCGCGCGGCGAGATCGCCTACGCGGCGGCCTTCATCGAATGGTTCGCCGAGGAGGGCAAGCGCGCCTACGGCGACCTGATCCCGGCCCACCAGGCGGACAAGCGGATCCTGGTGCAGAAGGAGCCGATCGGCGTCTGCGCGGCGATCACGCCGTGGAACTTCCCGTCCGCGATGATCACCCGCAAGGCCGCCCCGGCGCTGGCGGCCGGCTGCACGATGGTGGTCAAGCCGGCCGAGGCGACGCCGCTGTCGGCGCTGGCGCTGGCCGAGCTGGCCGAGCGCGCCGGCATCCCGCCGGGGGTGCTGAACGTCGTCACCGGCGATGCGCGGCGCATCGGCGGCGAAATGTGCGCCAACCCGACCGTGCGCAAGCTGTCCTTCACCGGCTCCACCGAGGTCGGGCGCATCCTGATGGCGCAGTGCGCGCCGACGATCAAGAAGCTGTCGCTCGAGCTGGGCGGCAACGCGCCGTTCATCGTCTTCGACGACGCCGACCTGGACGCCGCGGTCGAGGGCGCGATTGCCTCCAAGTACCGCAACACCGGCCAGACCTGCGTCTGCGCCAACCGCTTCCTGGTCCAGCGCGGCGTCGCCGACGCCTTCGCCGACAGGCTGGCCGCCGCGGTCGGACGGCTCAGGGTCGGCAACGGCATGGACGACGGCGTCAGCCAAGGACCGCTGATCGAGCCGGCGGCCGTCGACAAGGTCGAGGAACTGCTCGGCGACGCGCTCGCCAAGGGTGCCCGGATCGTCTGCGGCGGCAAGCGCCACAGTCTCGGCGGGACCTTCTTCGAGCCCACCATCCTGGCCGGCGCGAGCGCCGGGATGCGGCTCGCCCGCGAGGAGATCTTCGGCCCAGTGGCACCGCTGTTCGCGTTCGACAGCGAGGACGAGGCGGTGGCGATGGCCAACGACACCGAGTACGGCCTGGCCTCGTATTTCTACACCCGCGACCTGGCCCGCACGCTGCGCGTCTCGAGCGCGCTCGAATACGGCATCGTCGGCGTCAATACCGGCATCATCTCGACCGAAGTGGCGCCGTTCGGCGGCGTGAAGTCGTCCGGCCTCGGCCGCGAAGGGTCGAGATACGGCATCGAGGAATACCTGGAGATCAAGTATGTCTGCATCGGCGGCATCGACTGAGGCCCGCAAGGCATGAGCATGCGTCTCGATCTCTCCGGTCGCCGCAGCGCGCGCCTGCAGCCGGGCGTGTTCGCCTGCGGCGGAGGCTCCAGCCGGAGCCGGGGCTCCCGGCCGCCCCCACGGCCCTTGATGGAGGAAGCATCTTGATAGCATCGAAGAACTGCCTGGTAAGGCATACCCAGAAAGAAGACATCCCCAAGCTCATCGAGCTGCAGCGGCGCGTGTACCCGTGCATTCCGCCGTGGACTCGCGCCAAGCTGGCGACCCAGCTCGAAATTTTTCCAGCCGGCCAATTAACCGCCGAATGCGACGGCGAGGTGGTCGGCTGCGCCAGTTCGCTGGTGGTGCTGTGGGACGACTGGGCCGACGCCCACAGCTGGAAGGAGATCACCGCCGCCGGCACCTTCGAGAACCACGATCCGGCAGGGCGCACGCTGTACGGCGCCGAGGTCTTCGTGGCACCGGAAATGCAAGGCAGCGGGCTCGGCCACCTGCTCTACGAGGGCCGCCGCACGCTGTGCCGCGAGATGAACCTGAAGCGCATCATCGCCTGCGGCAGACTGCCGGGCTACCACCGCTACGCCGACCAGATGGACGGCGAGATGTACGCCAAGCGCGTACTGTGGGGCGACTTCCACGACCCGGTGCTGAGCTTCCAGTTGCACGAGGGCTTCCGCTACTGTGGCGTCGTCGAGGGTTACATCCCGGAAGACCAGGAATCCCGCGGCTACGCGTCGATCATCGTGTGGTTGAACCCGGACTACAAACCCCGCAGGCCGACCCACGTCGAACAGGAGGAAGTGCTGTGATCGTCCGCATCGCCGCCGTCCAGTATCTGCTGCGCCCGATCCACGACTGGTCGGGCTTCGAGAACCAGGTCCGATTCGTGATGCAGGCGGCGGGCGACTACCGGCCGCACTTCGTGCTGCTGCCGGAGATCTTCACGACCCAGTTGCTGTCCTTCATGGACACCCGCGAGCTGCCCAGCGCGGTGCGCGGCATGCACGACTACACCGGTCGCTACGTCGAACTGATGAAGGAGCTGGCCCAGTACTGGCGGGTGTTCCTGATCGGCGGTTCGCATCCGACGCTGCGCGACGGGCAGGTGTTCAACACCGCCTACCTGTTCACGCCGGAGGGCGGGGTGTACGAGCAGGACAAGGTGCACCTGACGCGCTGGGAGCGGGAAAAATGGGATTCGGCGGCCGGTGACCAGCTGCGCCTGTTCGACACCCCGTTCGGCAAGGTGGCGGTGCTGATCTGCTACGACATCGAATTCCCGGAACTGGCGCGGATGGTCTGCGAAGCCGGTGCGGACATCCTGTTCGTGCCCTCATGCACCGACGATCGGCAGGGCTTCCTGCGGGTGCGCTATTGCTGCCATGCGCGGGCCATCGAGAACCAGGTCTTCGTGGCGATGACCAGTACCGTCGGCAACCTGCCGGTGGAGGGCCTGGGCGTGCACTACGGCCAGGCCAGCATCATCACGCCGTCGGATTTCCCGTTTGCCCGCGACGGCATCGCCGCAGAGGGGACGCCGAACGTCGAGCAGATCGTCGTCGCCGACGTGAACCTGAAGAACCTCGATCAGAACCGCGTCAATGGCACGACGATCCCGCTCTACGACAAGCGGCACGACGTGTACGACAACGAAGTGGAACTGGTGCCCGCGCGCTGAAGTGCGCGCGGTCGTGGGGCGGGGGTCAGGCGGCCAGCTCGAACATCTCGGGATCGAAGGCCACTAGGCCGTTCCGTTCGATCATCCGGTTGATCTCGGCTTCCTGCTCGTCGGCGCTCATCTGCCTGTCGTGGCTCATGTACTCGAAGACGATGCGGGCCGCGTCGCCAAGGGGGGCGGGCTGGAGCGGTTGGGTGGTCATGTTCGGGTCCTCTCTGTCGGTACGGCCGGGGGCGTGGCCGCACACCTGATCCTGCCCTCTGAGTCGCGGGTTTCCGGATCGGGGTTCAGTCATTTTTGCACCTGTCCGACGAGAAGATAAGGAACTAGCTTACGGTCGTGTGCCTGGCGGGTGTGATCAAGTTGTGCGGTGCACGCCTGCACAGCTCGCGAGGGTAGATGCCGGCCGCCGTCGATGCAATAGCCGATCGGATGCGGCCGGACGAGGGGCGGTGCCCGGACACGGGGCCGCCCGGCAGCCGGGCCGTTCGAGTCGAATCCGATCGCCGCCCCAGGCTCGACGCCGGGGCGCCGGCGCCACGGCCGGCCCCGAGTCGGAGTCTCGAGTGCCGCGGCAGCGACGCGGCAGGCCCGATGCGGCACGGGGGCCGGTGGCCGGTGACCACAGCCGATCTTGCGGACAGGTTCGACGGAGCGGGGCCGGGACGCGCGGGGCGACTTCGACGCGGTGGCCGGGAACGCTCCGATCGTCGGCAGGGCGTGAGTCGGGACCGTAACCCCTTTCCGCTCGATGCGGTGTTCGCCAAGATGCTAAAAAGTGTGCGCCGGCGCTGGTTTTGTGATCGCGAGAGCGGCCATGTCCGCTTACACTCTTGGCCGGAAATTATCCCGTCCGATTGGAGTGTGCATGATGCATGAAGGTAATCCGTACCAGGCACCGGCAGTCGAGGTCTACGACCCCGACGAGGAAGAGAGGGGCGCGGAGTTCCTGCTGGACAGGCCGCGCTCGCTTCCTGCCGGCGCCGGCTGGGACTGGTACAAGGCCTCCTGGCGCCTGTTCAAGGCGCAGCCGCTGATGTGGTGGCTGTGCCTGCTGCTGGTTGCCGGCGTGTTCGTCGTGCTCGGCCTCATTCCTCTGCTCAATTTGCTGGCTTCTTTGCTCTTCCCGATGATGGCCGTGGGCTTCGCCAACTGTGCGGCAACCGTGCGGCAGGGGCGCCGCTTCGACATCGGCCAGTTGTTCGCCGGCTTTTCCCAGCAGCGCAACGCCTTGTTGATGCTGGGGGCGATCTACCTGGGCGCCTACTTCGCCCTGGTGCTGCTGGCCGGGCTGATCCTGGGCGGATCCGGTTTTTTTCAGCTCATGACCGGGACCAGCGATCCCGACGCGACCGCCACGTTGCTCGGCGGCGCGGGCGCCATCGTCGTTCTCGTCGTGTCCCTGCTGTCCATGCTCATCTACGCCGTGGTGGTGTTCGCCAGCTACATCGTGTTCGAGTTCGGCAAGCCGGTCGGCGAGGCCTTGCGCATGGGCCTGAGCGGTTTGCTGAGCAATGTTCCGGCGAGCATCGTGGCGGCCATCGTGGGCTTTTTCCTGTGCATCGCCGCGACGATTCCGATGGGGCTGGGCTGGCTAGTGCTGATGCCCATGATGGTGCTGATGCCCTGGGTGGTGTACCGGGACGTCTTCGTGGAGATCCGGCCGGATGATGCCTGAACGGGCCATGCTCGACACGGTTCGGCGCGTTGCCACCCCCGAGCTGGTGGAGTTGGGGATTCATTGCGCCGGGCCGGTGCCACGGGCAACGGCCTATCTGCTGGACGCCTTGATCCGCTTTGGCGCCCTGATGGGCGTCGGCCTGGCCGCCGGCTTTCTCGGCAAGGCCGGCCCGGCCCTGCTGGGCCTGCTGTGGTTCTTCCTGGAGTGGCTGTACCCGGTCGTCTTCGAAGTCCTGTGGCACGGCGCCACGCCGGGCAAGCGGGCGCTCGGTCTGGTGGTGCTGAACCGCGACGGAAGCCCGGTGGCCTGGGGTCCGTCGATGACCCGCAACCTGCTGCGGGCGGCGGATTTCCTCCCCTTGCTGTATTTCTTCGGCCTGCTCTCCACGCTGCTGGATCGGGACTTCCGGCGCCTTGGCGACATCGTGGCCGGCACGGTGGTCGCCCACCGTACGCCGCCGGCCCAGCTGCCCAGCCTGCCGGACGTACCGGCCTGGGCGCCGGCCAAGGCCGCCTCGCGGGAAGCCCAGCAGGCGGTTCTCGCCTTTGCCGAGCGGGCCACGGGCCTGTCCCCGGCGCGCCAGGAGGAACTGGCCGAGCTGGTGCCCGAACTGACCGGGGGCGCCGAGGGCGAGCGGGGCGTGCGGCGCCTGATCGGCTTCGCTCTGCGTCTGAACGGGAAAGCCTGAGCGGATGCGACAGGAGCAGTTCGAAAGGCAGCACGCTGCCGAGTGGGATGAATTCGAGGCCTGGATCAAGGCCCGCAGGCCGAGCCGGCGCAGTCGACGGGCCGGCCCGGTCTTTGCCGACGAGGCGTTCGCGCGGCGCTACCGGGCGGTCTGCAGCCAGCTCGCCCTGGCGCGCTCCCGCGGTTACGGGCCGGCCCTGGTGGACCGGCTGCATGGCATGGCCCGCGACGGCCACGACGAACTCTACGGTGGCGACCCCGGCTGGCGGCGGCGCTGGCTCGCCTGGCTGGTGGGTGGTTTTGCGCGCGACGTGCGTGCCCAGTGGCGCTACGTGCTGGCGGCGCTGATCCTGTTCGCCGGACCCTGCCTGGGCTTGATGATCGCCGTGCGCCAGGCGCCCGAATTCGCCTGGGTCGTGCTGCCCGGCGAGCTGCTCGGCAAGTTCGGCCAGATGTACGGCCCGTCGGCCGAGGTGCTCGGCCGGGCCAGGGACGCGGGCGACGACCTGCAGATGTTCGCCCACTACATCGGCAACAACATCGGCATCGGCTTCAGGTGCTACGGCGGCGGCCTGCTGGCAGGGCTCGGCGCGGCGCTGGCGCTGCTCTTCAACGGCCTGTTCCTGGGGACCGTGGAGGCCCACGTGGTGAACCTGGGCCACGGCGAGCGCTTCTACGCCTTCGTGAGCGGCCACAGCAGCTTCGAGCTGAGCGCCATCGTGCTGTGCGGGGCGGCCGGCCTGATGCTGGGCCGGGCCTTGCTCGCGCCGGGCGCCCGCACGCGCGGGGCGGCGCTGCGCGAGGCCGGCAGGAAGAGCGTCAGCATCGTCGGCGGGGCCGCCCTGATGCTGTTCGTGGCGGCCCTGCTGGAGGCCTTCTGGTCGCCCCGGGCCTACCCCGTGGAGCTCAAGCTGGCGGTCGGCGTGTGCAACTGGCTGCTCGTGATCGGCTGGTTGTGCCTGGCGGGGCGCGGCCGTGCGGCCTGAAGATCTCAGCCTGGTGCTGCGTCCGCGCTCCGGCATGGAGGCCCTCGACCTGGGCTTCGCGCTGGCGCGCCGTGCCGGGGCATCCCTGTTCCTGCCCGTGGCGGTGGTGGTGGCGGCGGCCACGCTGATCTCCGCCGCCATCCTCGCCTCGGCGGACGACCTGGCGGGCATCGCCGACTTCGAGTGGGTGCTGGTGTGGTGGCTCAAGCCCGTGTACGACAGGCTGGCCCTGCACGTGCTGGCACGGGAGGTCTTCGGCGTGCGCCTGACGCCGCGCCAGAGCCTGCAGGCGCTGCCCGGTCTGTTGCGGGGGACAGGCCTGCCGGCCGGCCTGACCTGGCGGCGCTTCTCGCCCCGCCGCAGCCTGCTTCTGCCCGTGCTGCAGTTGGAAGGGCAGCGGGGCGCGGCGGCCCGTGCGCGGCGCCGGCAGGTCGGCATGCGCACAGGCGGGGCGGCGACGGCCCTGCTCCTCACCTGCGCCCTTTTCGAGGCCTGCGTCATGTTCGGCCTGATCGGCCTGGCGGTCATGCTGCTGCCGCAGTCCACGGGCCTGGATCGCAGCCTGTTCGAGGTCTTGTTCAGCGAGGATGTCCCGAGCCTGGCGGTGACGCTGAGCCTGCTCGGGATGTATGCGCTGGCGGTGTGCGTGATCGAGCCGTTCTTCGTCGCGGCCGGCTTCTGCCTCTACCTCAAGCGTCGCACCGATCTGGAAGCCTGGGACGTGGAGCTGCAATTGCGCCGCGTGGCGGCGCAGCGCCCGGCGCTGGCATCGGCGCTCGCCGCATTGGGCATCGCCTCGGTGCTGGCCTTTCTGCCGCCGGACGCTTCCGCCCAGCAAGGCGGGCGGGACAGGGAGGTCGCGGCGCGGCAGGCGGCAGCGAGGATTCGTCAGGTGCTCGAGCATCCCGACTTCGGCGAGGAGAAGCAGGTCGGCCGCCTGACCTTCAAGAAGAAGGCCGAGACCCGCGACCACGAGTTCGGGGCCGCACCGGGCTGGCTGGAGGATCTGGGCCGCTTCTGGGTCGGCGCCATGCGTTGGGCCGCGGACGGCCTGCGCGTGGCGGGATGGGCCGCCCTGGCGCTTCTCGGCCTGATTCTCTCGAGATTGTTGCTGCGCGAATTGCAGGGCCTTCGCCTGCGGCGGAGCCGCCGACCGCCGCCGCCGGCGATCGCCGGCCTGGATATCCGGCCCGAGTCCCTGCCGGACGACGTGGGCGCGGCGGCCCGCGCCTTGTTCGCCCAGGGGAAGGCGCGGGAAGCGCTGGCCCTGCTGTACCGCGGCGCGCTGTCGCGGCTGGCCCACGGCGAGGGCATCGAGTTCTGCGCCGGCGACACGGAAGGCGATTGCCTGGCCCGCGTCACGCGCGGACGCTCGCCGGCGCGCGCTGCCTTCGCAACGCTGACCCTGGCCTGGCAGCGGGCCGCCTACGCCGCGCAGGAGATCGGCGCCGGCGAGGCCGAGAGCCTGTGCGCCGCCTGGTCGTCGGCATTCGGAGGCACGAAATCGTGAAGGGCGGCCTGTTCAAGGGCCTGGCCGCGGCGCTCTTGGTCGCCCTCGCCGGCCTGTGGGCGTCGCTCAACCTGGAGTGGGTGGAAGAGCCCCGGCGCAGCGGCATGAGCCGGGCCGCCCGCGAAGACGACCATCTGGCGCTCAAGCGCCTCGTCGAGGCCTCGGGCCACACGGCGCGCACGGTCGCTGCGCTGAGCGAGCTGGCCCACCTCCCCGCCGATGCCTCCCTGCTGGCCGCCGGCCTCTCCGAGCAACCCATCTACGAGCAGATCCTGCCGAGGCTGGACGCATGGGTGCGCGCGGGCGGCCACCTGCTCCTCGTCACCCCCGGCTACTGGCAGGACGAGCGCCTGGTCAGCCACTTCGGCGTCACGATGCTGGGGGCGCACAGCCGGGCGTCGGATCGCCTGCGCCTCGAAGGACGCGAGCTGGACGCGCAACTCGGGCGCTGCGACGTCTTCAGCCTCGATCGGCCGCCGTTGTGGTCGGCCACCGTGCGCGGCTACCGGACCCGCAGCGAAGAGGACGCCGAGGAGGACGAAGAAGGCGCGCAGGTTCCCGACAGGCGCCCCGCAGCACTCGCCGCGGCCCGCTTCGCCTGGGGCGCCGGCCAGGTGACCGTCGCCTGCGCCGACCGCTTCCTGCTCAACGCCGCCATCGGCGAGGCCGACCACGCCGAGCTCGCTCTGCGCCTGCTGCTGGCGGACGCCACCCGCGAGGTCGTCTTTCTGCCCGACCCGGGCAAGGAGATCGGCCTGGCGGGCTGGCTGTGGGAGCACGCCAGGCCGGCCCTGCTGGCCGCCGCCGGCCTGCTCGCGCTGGCCCTGTGGGCAGCGATCCCGCGATTCGGTGCGCCGGTGGCGGAAGCACCGCCGGCCCGGCCCGGCGTCGGCCGACATCTCGCCGCGGTGGCGGCCTTCCTGCTGCGCCGGCGAGCCTTCGAGGCCCTGCTTTCCGCGCCGCGGGAAGAGCTCCTGGCCCTTGTCGAGGCCCGCAGCCCGGGCCTGCCCCGGGACGAGGCCCTGGCCCGCGCCGCCGGCGTCGCCGGCATCGCGCCCGAGCACCTGAGGCAGGCCATGGAACGGGCTGCGCCCGACCGCCGCACGTGGCGCAGCTACGCCGGCTTGCTGCAAAGGGCCAGCGACGCGCTGCGCGCGATGGGGCAGGGGCTGCGATGAGCGGCGCGAGACGCTTCGAGCCCCTCAGCGCGGGATCCGGCCCGCCAGACGACGGAGGCGCGCCGGCACGCGGCGCGCTCTTTTCCCCCGACCCCTTTGCCGCCGCGCCGGCGAAGGGTGTCTCGACGGCCGCCGTGCGGCTTCAGCGTAAGGACGTTTCATGAACGCACCGAGTTTCGAACACGCCCATGCCCGGGTGGCCCGCATCCGCGAGTCCGTCGAGAAGGTCTTCGTCGGCCAGGCCGGGGTGGTGGAGTCCGCCCTGTGCGCCCTGCTCGCCGGCGGCCATGTGCTGCTGGAAGGGGTGCCGGGCCTGGGCAAGACGCTGCTCGTGAAAGCCCTGGCCCGGGCCATCGGCGGCAGCTTCGCGCGCATCCAGTTCACTCCCGACCTGATGCCGGCCGACGTCACCGGCCACACGTTCTACGACGCCCGCAGCGGCGAATTCACGACCCGCCGCGGTCCGGTGTTCGCCCATCTGCTGCTGGCCGACGAGATCAACCGGGCGCCGGCCAAGACCCAGGCCGCGCTGCTGGAGGTGATGCAGGAGCGCCAGATCACGCTCGACGGCACGGCCCATGCGCTGCCCGCGCCCTTCCTGGTGCTGGCCACCCAGAACCCCATCGAGCACGAAGGCACCTACGCGCTGCCGGAGGCCCAGCTCGATCGATTCCTGCTCAAGGTGCTGATCGACTATCCGTCGCTGGCGAACGAGAAGGCCCTGGTCGGCTGGGCGACCGCCAACGCGGCGTCCGACGGGCTCAACGTGGAAGACGTGGCGCAGGTCTGCGATGCCGCCGGCCTGGTCGCGCTGCAAGGCCTGGCCGCCTCGATTGCGCTCGACGATGCGGTGATGGACTACGCCGTGCGGCTGGTGCGCAAGACCCGGGAGTGGCCGGGCATCGCCGTCGGGGCGGGACCGCGCGGCGCCATCGCCCTGGTGCGCGCGGCGCGCGCCCGGGCGCTGCTCGGCGGCCATGCCTTCGTACTGCCGGACGACATCAAGGCCGTGGCCCCGGCGGCCCTGCGGCATCGCGTAGGCCTCTCCGCCGAGGCCGAGATCGAGGGGCTGGGCGTGGAGGAGGTGCTCGCCAGCCTGCTCGAGCAGGTGGCGGCGCCGAGGCGGTAGATGGTGATCCGCCAATGCTGATACCGGCGCCGCGGCTGCTGTGGCTCGCAGGCGCCTGGCTGGCCTTCGGGCTCGCCGCCTCGCTGCGGCCCGAGCTGCAGTTCGCCTGGCAGGGCGCCGGTGCCGGCGCGCTGCTGCTCGCCGGGCTGGACGCCTTGCGGGGCTGGCTGGCGCCGCCGCCGCGGGTCGCCCGCGAGGTGCGCGGCAGCCTGCCCATCGGCCTGCCGGCCCGCGTCGTGCTGCGGCTGCAGGGGGGCGGGCGAAAGCCGCGGCCGGCGCGGGTGGTGGACGTGCCGCCGCCCGGTTTCGAGTTCGAGCCGGTGCCGCGGGACTTGATCCTGGCGCCGGACAAGCTCGTCGAGGTGCCGCTGCGCATGCGCCCGCTGCAACGCGGCGAGCATCGCTTCGGCCCGATCCGCCTGCGCCTTGCGTCCCCGTGGCGGCTGTGGTGGGTTCAGCACGACGCGGCGGCCGAAAGCCGGGTGCGGGTGCATCCGGACTTTGCCGCCTTCGACCGTCATGCCTATCTCGCCAGCTCCGCCCGGGCGCTGCAGCAGGGCCGGCTGCGCCTGCAGCGGCGCGGCGAGGGCATGGATTTCGACCAGTTGCGCGAGTACCGGGTCGGCGACTCGCCCCGCCAGATCGACTGGAAGGCCTCGAGCCGCTTCGACAAGCTGATCTCGCGGGAATACCGGGACGAGCGGGATCAGCGGGTGATCCTGCTGCTCGACCGTGGCCGGCGCATGGGGGCGCGGGACGGCGAGCTGTCCCACTTCGACCACGTGCTGGATGCCGTGCTGCTGCTCGCCCGGGTCGCCCTGCGCCATGGCGACGCGGTCGGCCTGAGCACGCTCGGGGGGCCGCCGGGCGAGGCCTGCCACCTGCCGCCGGCCAAGGTGGGCCATCAGCTCGGCCGGATCCTGGCGGCGGTCAACGACCTGCAGCCGAGCCTGGAGGCCAGCGACTTCGAGCAGGCCGCCGCCGCACTCGTCGCGCGCCAGCGCAAGCGCTCCCTCGTGGTGATCCTCACCAATCTGCGCGACGAGGACGATGCCAGCCTGCTCAAGGCCTGCCGCCTGCTGCAGCGACACCACCTGGTGCTGATCGCCAGTCTGCGCGAGCGGGCGCTCGACGAAGCCTTCGCCGCCAGCGGCCAGGATCCCCACTCCCTCGCCGTGCGCGCCGTGGCCACCGACTACCGGCTGCGGCGAAAGGCCGCCCTGGTGCGCCTGAGACGGCTGGGGGTGCTGAGCGTGGACGTGCCACCCGAGGAGCTTGCCAGCCGCAGCGTGTCCCGCTACCTGGAGGTGAAGTCGGCCGGGCGGCTGTAGGCCGGAATCTTTTCCGTACGACCCGGCCGCGCCCGGCGCGGCGCTCAGGCGGTGGTGGCCTTGGCGGCCTTGGCCTTGAGCCGCTGGGCGGTCTTCTCGAGACCGACCACGAAGCGGTTGTGCTTGCCGCGGGCGACTTCCTCCAGCGCGTCGCGGGCAGTGAATTCGAAGGACACCGCTCCGCCGTTCACCTCGCTCAGGGTGACCGTGATCTCGCACCACATGCCGAGCAGGGTCGCGCCGACGTGGTCGAGTTCGATCCGCGTGCCGACCGAATCCTTGCCTTCGCCGATGTGCTCCAGCAGCAGATCGCGGCAGCTCATCTCGATGTCGTAGAGCAGGTTGGGGGTCGAGTACACCCGGCAGTCGTCACCCATGAAGCTGATCGTACGCGGGGTATCGACGGTGATCCGGCGGGTGGCCGTAAGGCCGGGCTTGAGGGTTTCGCTCATCGGTTTGGCTCCATCGAGGTTGCTCGGGGGGGTTGGCTCGACGCTGCGGCACGCAGCCGGTCGGTACGCTCGCGGGCTTCCACGTAGCGTACCAGTGCGCGGGTGCCGCGCGCGCAGTTGCGGAATACGCACACGCCGCGATCCATCAGGGCCGCGGCCATCGCGTCGTAGAGCGGCCCGCCGTCCACGATGCCGATGATCGGCTTGTCCGAGCGTTCGACGATGGGCGGCATCAGGTGCACGGTGCTCATCGGATCGTGGATGTCGAAACCCGGCCGCTTGGCGCTGCTTTCCAGCGCGCGCACCGCGGGGGCGGTCGGATCGAGGCCGACGATGACCGCGTCGATCTCGGGATCGGCCGCGAATGCCTCGACGATCTGCAGATGCGCTTCGTCGTCGGCGCCCTGGTTGATGTCGATCGGGTTGCGGACTTCGACCAGCGCATCGAGGCGCTTCGCCTGCAGGATCTCTTCGACCTTCGCGACGGTGGCCTCGGCCAGGGTCGGCACCTCCAGCGCGAAACCCTCGGTGGCGGAGGCATCGGCCATTCCGACCGCCTCGAAGCCGGCGCCGCTGATCGCCCCCAGGCGCCTGCCGATCCGCTTGTGATGCAGGGCGCCGGCGACATAGAAGAGATCGTCGAAATCCTCGAAATCCTGTGCCACCATCGCGCCGGCCTGGCGCAGCACCGATGCGAACAGTGCCGGATCGCCGGCGATCGACGCGGTATGGCCCTGGACGCCCGCGATGCCGGCTTCGGTGCGGCCCGACTTGTACACCACCACCTGCTTGCCGGCGATCACCGCACGGCGCACCGCCTGGGCGAAGGCGAGGCCGTCCAGGTCCTTGAAACCTTCGATATAGACACCGATGGTCTCGATCTCCGGACGCTCGGCGAAATAGCTCAGCATGTCGCCGTGGGTCAGGTCGGTCTGGTTGCCCAGCGCCATCATGTAGCGCGGATCGAGCCACGGATTCCGGCTCAGCCGGGTGATCATGAAGGCGCCGCTCTGGCTCAGCATCACCGAGTTGCGCTCGGCCTTCTTCTGCGGCTTGGGCAGGCGCTCGAGCGGAATGAACCAGGAGTCGTAGCCGCCGGCGTGGGAGACCACCCCCAGGCAGTTGGCGCCGAGGAACACCGGCCCGCCGCCCGGCCGCCCATGGGCGGCGTTGATACGCTGCGCCAGCTCGGCCGCGGGCGCCTTGCTGCGCTGCGTCTCGCCGAGGCCGCCAGGGATCAGCATCACCGACTCGACCCTGTCGCTGGCGATGATCTCGTCGACGAGTTCGTACACCGCGTCGGCGGCGACCGCGACGATCAGCAGGTCGAGCTTGTCTTCGAGATCGTTCAGGCCGGCGACGCAGCGCACGCCGTCGATCTCGTCTTCTCCGGGGCGCAGGATGCACAGGCGCTCGCGCGGGTAGCCGCTGTCCACCAGGTTGTGGAGGATGATGCGGCCGAAGTTCATGCTGCTTGCGGACACCCCGATGACGCCGATCGAGGCCGGATGCAGCAGCTTGTCGATCTTGTGGATCGGGCGCGGCAGCGGGTGGCGCGCCGACGCGCCGAAGGTGCAGCGGGCGTGGGCGGCCTGGATCGAATCGCCGATCCGCAGGCGGTCGAACTCGAGTTCCCGCAGCACCAGCTCGCCCTGGCCGGCCTGTCGGCCGAAAGCGATCAGTCGCTCGAACAGCGCCTCGATCTGCCGGTCGGGAAGGGCGTCGTGCTCGTAGTTCGCCCGCATCGCCATGCGCTGATAGGCGATCGTGCCGCGGAACGCGTCCAGCATCGTGGCCGCATCGGTCAGCGCCACCGCGGCGCTGACCCACGCCCGGTCGCGCTGGAACAGGTTGCGGTCGAGGACCCCGTCGAGGCCGCCGACGCCGGCGCCGATGACCACCCCGAATTCGCGGCTGGCGGTCAGTCGCACGGCGAACGCGACGCTGCTCGTCGGGGCGGAGGTGTCCGCGCAGATGATGCCCAGCGCGTCGCCGAGGGCGGCGAGTCCCGCCGCGTCCAGGCTGTCGCGGCCGCGGCTGGCCGAGTGGGCGAACAGATCCCGGGCCAGCGCGGCGTGGTGATCGGCATCGGTACGGGTGGAAGAACGGGTAGCCATGACAGGATCCTCCGGTCAGGCGCCTCGGCGCCATTTGGAAGTGTTACATGAAATAGTCGAATTGTTGGCGCAAGTGTATCGAACGAGATCAAACAATTGCAATGCCAAATATACGGGCGGTCGATGTGCGGCGGTGTGGCGGGAGGTCGTTGCCCGTCGCGGCCGGACCGGCCTGGAGCGGGGCAACGACGTGCTTCGCCGCGCCAGGCAATCACTGTCCGCCCTGCCGACGCCTTGCGAACGGCTCGTCGGCCTGCGTCACACGGGCTCGCGCAGGCGCAGCGACGCGATCGCTCCGCCCGCTGTGCCTCGTTCGCGCCGATGCCGGGCTCCGGCCGCGGGGCGACCGCGCCGAGCACCTGCGGTCGGCCATCAGCGGGTTTCAGGATGAGCATCCCGGCGCGGAGACGGGCAGGCCGAGCGAGAGCTTGTCGGGATCGGCCGCAGCCGCGGGGCGGGGCTGCGGCATGCCGTCCGGTCCGCGACCGGGTTCAGGCGGTGGCGGTGGCTGCGAAGGCCTTGCGTCCGGCTTCGAAGGCGCGCCGGTTGGCTTCCAGCATCTGCGGCTTGCGGTGGGCGAAGCGGGCCAGCACCGCGTCGCACAGTACCTCGGGCGGGAAGGGCAGCTGTTCGGCGATGAACCCCAGCATCACGGTATTGCCCAGTCGGATGTCGCCCAGGCCGGTGGCCAGCGTGCTGGCGTCGAGGCTGCGGACGTCGATGCCGAGGGCGCGCAACTGCGCGACCGGGTCCTCCGGGTAGTCGAACAGGCCGATATTGACCACCGGGGGCTTGATTCGTCCGACGTTCATGAGCGCCATCGCGCCGGGGCGCAGCATGTGCGCCCAGCGCAACGTCTCGGCGGCCTCGAAGCCGACCAGCAGATCGGCGCAACCGGTCGGGATCTGGGGCGACAGCACTTGCGGGCCGAAGCGCAGGTGCGAGGTGACGACGCCGCCGCGCTGGCTCATGCCGGCCACCTCGGTCTTCTTGGCGTCGTGGCCGAGGTCGATCGCGCATTGGGCGAGGATCTCGGCGGCGGTCATGATGCCCTGGCCGCCGATGCCGCACACCAGGATGTTGGTCACGCCGTCATGCATCGCCTTTCTCCCTCGCGGCGAACTTGACCGGCCGCGCCTTGACCTGTTCGACGATGGCCTTCGGCGCACAGGGCTGCAGGCACAGGCCGCAGCCGGTGCACACTTCGGACTGGATGCGCACGAAGGCCAGATCGACCTCCCTGCCCGAGGCCTTGACTTCCTTGCCGCGGCGGGTGACGTGGATCGCCGGGCAGCCGACCTCGAGGCAGTTGCCGCAGCCGGTACAGACGTCTTCTTCCACCGCATAGCTGGTGATCGGCTTGAATTCGTCGATCAGCACGCAGGGCCGGTCGGTGATGATGACCGAGGGCTCGTCGATCTTGGTTTCCTCGCGCAAGGCCTTGAACAGCGTGGGCAGCTCGTAGGGGTCGAGCTTGCGGATCCGCTCGGGGGCGACGCCCAGGGCCTGGCAGAGCTGCACGAAATCGACCTGCGGCGCCTCGTTGCCCCCCACGTCGCGGCCCGAACCGGGGTTGTCCTGGCCGCCGGTCATGCCGACGGTGCGGTTGTCCAGCAGCAGCACGGTGACCTTGCCGCGGTTCCAGACGATGTCGAGCAGGCCCTGCATGCCCATGTGCATGAAAGTCGAGTCGCCGATCACCGCCAGAATGCGCTTGTTGGCATCGGCCTCGCCGCGGCCCTTGTCCATGCCCAGCGCCATGCCCATCGAGGCACCCATCGAGATGCAGGAGTCGAGCGCGTTCCAGGGGTGGCCGGCGCCCAGCGTGTAGCAGCCGATGTCACCCGAGATCACCAGGTTCCGGATCTGGGACAGCGTGTAGTAGATGCCCAGGTGCGGACAGGCCACGCACATCGTCGGCGGGCGCGGAAACACCGTCTGCGGTTCGATGCTCGCGGCCGGCGGGGCGGCGCCCTCCTCGAGGCGCTTGAGTGCAGGCCTCAGCACCTCCGGCGCCAGCTCGCCGCTGCGCGGCAGCACGTCCTTGCCGCGGCAGGCGATGCCGGCCGCCTTGAGTTCGGTCTCGAGCAGCGGTTCGGTCTCCTCGACCACCACCAGCGTGTCGACCTCGGCGGCGAATTTGCGCACCGAATCGACGGGCAGCGGATAGGACATGCCGAGCTTGAAGACCGGCGCATCGGGGAACGCTTCGCGCACGTGCATGTAGGTCGGACCGGAGGTCACGAAGCCGTAGCGCCGGTCGTCGCGCAGCTCGACCCGGTTGAGCGGATGATTCTCCGCCGTCGCGCGCAGCGCGTCCTCGCGCTCGTACATCAGCGCCAGGCGCGGCTTGGCGTTGCCCGGGACCATGACCCAGCGGCGCGGATCCTTGACGAAGCCGGTCGGCTCGTGGAGCTCGCGCTCGCCGACCACCACCTGGCCCTTGACGTGGCAGATGCGGGTGGTCAGGCGCAGGATCACCGGGCAGCGATGCTGCTCGGACAGCGCAAAGGCAGCGCGGGTCATCTCGTAGGCTTCCTGCGAGTCGCCCGGCTCGAGCAGCGGCAGGTGGGCGAAGCGCGCCCAGAAGCGGGAATCCTGCTCGTTCTGCGAGGAGGACATGCCCACGTCGTCGGCCACCGCGACCACCAGGCCCCCTTCGGCGCCGGTCACGGTGATCGTCATGAGCGCATCCGACGCCACGTTGAGGCCCACGTGCTTCATCGCGCAGACCGAGCGCGCGCCCATCATCGAGGCACCCAGCGCCACTTCCAGCGCCACCTTCTCGTTCACCGACCATTCGGCGTAGACGTCCGGGTAGCGGACGATCTCCTCGAGGATCTCGGTGCTGGGCGTGCCGGGATAGGCGGCCGCGACGCGGACGCCGGACTCCCACACCGCGCGTGCGACCGCCTCGTTGCCCGACATGAACAGGCGGGTGGACGCGGCGGCAGGCAGGGCTGCGTTCATGGTGCTCTCCGAATGGGGTGGGCGGGTGCGGCGCGAGCGGCCTGCGCCGACCTGCAACTCTAGAATTAATCGACCGATCGGTCAATGATCGCCGCAGCGCTCGGGCGCGGCGGCCGGTTGGCGAGCCGGATACCGCCGCCGACCGTCGCGAGCGCGGCGACGACGCCCGGCGTGAGCGGTTCGCCGAGCAGCAGGACGCCCGCCAGCACGCCCATCACCGGGGTCAGGAAGGAGAAGGCCGAGAGCCGCGTGGCGGGATAGTGGCGCACCAGCCAGAACCAGCACAGGTAGCTGAAGCTGGCCACTACGCAGATCTGAAACAGCATGCTCGCAGCGACGGTTGCGTCGACGTGCGTCACGCCCGATTCGCCCAGCAGCGCCGACAACGGCGGCAGCACCAGAGCCGACACCGCCAACTGGTAGAGCAAAGTCTTTTCCGGCGGCGCGGTGGCGAGGCTCGAGAACTTGATGGTCAGCGTCGTGGCGGCCCAGGCCATCGCCGCGGCGAGCATCATCAGGTCGCCGAGCCAGGTGAGAGCACCGCCGCCGTGCACGTTGTCGCCGAACAACGCGACCACCCCGGCGAAGGCCAGCGCCAGGCCGATCCAGTGGCTGCGGCCCATGTGCTCGTTCGGAAGCCAGCGTGCCGCGACCACGGAAACCATGAACGGGGCGGTATAGAGAAAGATCACCCCCCGCGAGGCGGTGGTGAACAGCAGGGCGGCGTAGAGCAGGCCGAACTCGGCCGCGAACAGCGCGCCGGCGGCGAGGCCGGGAATCAGGGTGCCGTCCGGGCGGGCCAGCGGAATGCCGCGCCGCACCGTCCACAGGATGACCAGCACGACCGCGCCGAGGGAGCGCAAGCCGGCCTGCAGCACCGGCGAGATGCCCGGCGTCGCGAGCTTGATGAGGACCTGCTGGAGGCCCCAGAACAGGCACAGCACCACCATCAGTGCGGCCGCCGAGCGATCGAGGTGAGTACGGACCGGGTCCATCGGCGCTCAGCGAGCGGCCTGCAACTCGGCCGGGCGCAGCCAGATCAGGTAGGCGGCTAGGCTGCCCGCCATGCCTGCGGCAATCGCGGCGGCCATCGGCACGGTCGTACCGGCAAGGCTGTGACCGACCGCCGCGCCGAGCAGCGCGGCGATGCCCATCTGGGCGAAGCCCATCAGCGAGGCCGCGGCACCGGTCATGCGCGGCCAAGGGGCGAGGCCGAGCGCCACCGCATTGGGCATCGTGAAGCCGATCGAGCAGGCTACGAGCCACATCGGCGCCATCACCGCGGCCGGGTGCTGGACCCCCGCCAGCGCGAGCGCCAGCATCGCCACGCCGGCAGCGCAGCCGAGCCAGGCGCCGTAGCGCAGGATGGCGGTGGGACCATGGCGGCTCGCCAGCCGCCCCGAGGCGGAACTGCCGAGGATGAAGCCCGACACCATCGCGCCGAAGGTGAGGCCCATGCCCTGCGGGCTGAAGCCGAAGATGTCGATGAAAACGAAAGGCGAACCGGAGATGAAGGCGAACAGCGCCGCGTAGGACAAGCCGTTGCACAGCAGCGCGCCGCGGTAGCCCGCATCGCAGAGCAACTGGCGGTAGTTGGCGGCGATCCGGCCCGGGTGGGTGGCAGTCGGATCGGGGTGCCGGTTGGTCTCGGCCATGATGAGCAGCACGAGCACGGTCTGGCCCAGCGCGAACAGGCCGAGGAAGACGAAGGTGGATTGCCAGGCGAAGTGCTCGGTCAGCCAGCCGCCGAACACCGGGCCCAGAAGCGGCGCCACGGCCATCGCTGCTGACACGTAGGAGAGGGCCCGGGCAGCCTCCTTCGGCCCGTAGATGTCGCGGATGACGGCGCGCCCGAGCACCGGACCGGCGCAGGCGCCGAGGGCCTGCACGAAGCGCGCCGCGATCAGCGTGGCGATGCTGTCGGCGAAGATGCAGGCGACCGTCGCCAGCACATAGATCACGAGCCCGCCGAACATCACCGGTCGGCGCCCGAAGCGATCCGAGAGGGGGCCGTAGGCGAGCTGTCCGACCGCGAAGCCGGCCATGAACACCGACAGCGTGAGCTGGGCGTGGGCCACGTCGGTGGACAATGCGCGGGTCAGGGAGGGCAGGGACGGCAGGTAGAAGTCGGTGGACAGCGGGCCCAGCGCCACCAGCGTGGTCAGCAGCGCCGCCAGCGCCAGGCTCGGGCGCAGCGCTTCGGCGGCGTTCGAGGGGGGTGTGTGGCTCACGCGCAAGTGCCCGTCCGCGCTTGCCGGCGTGCTGCGGAAAGCGGCACCACGCCGGGGATCCCGATCCTCTTCCATGCCGCTGCCCGTCCGGTCGGCCCGGCAGCGGGAGGCACGGAGGCGCTTGGGTGGATCTGCGGGCGCGGGCCGTCGGTCTTGCAACAAGGCATGGGGGCTCCGAATCAGGGGGCGGCCGTGGACGGGCGTCGGTGGCGCGCAATGCGGAATGCGCTCCACCGATCGGAATCGACACTACTATTGATTGACCGGTCGGTCAATCAGCGGTAGAACTGCGGGACCCGGTACGGCACGGTCATTGTGCCGCGCCCCAGCCATCGGTGGAGACTTTCGGAATGGACGACCGCAACAGGACGGAGAACGGGCGGGCCGTCGCGCAGCAGGTGCGCGACCACATGCGGGAGATCGACCCCGCGCCGGCGCTGCTCGGCATTCGCGTCGGTGAGGTTGGCGAAGGATTCGCCCGGGCCCATATGGAGGTGCGACCGGACATGATGAACGGCTTCGCGATCCTGCATGGAGGCCTGCTCGCGACCCTCGCCGATACCGCGTTCGCCTACGCCTGCAACAGCCGCAATGAACTGACCGTGGCCTCCGGCATCGCCCTCGATTTCATCGCTCCGGTGCGCGTCGGCGACGTGCTCGAAGCGGTCGCGACCGAGCGCTCGCGCAGCGGCCGCGTCGGCGTCTGCGACGTCGTGGTGACCAATCAGCACGGCGAGACGGTCGCGCTGATGCGTGGCAAGAGCTACAGCCTCAAGGGGCGTACGGTGGTGCCGGCGCCGGCTTGAGCCGGCAGGCGTTGCGGCGCGGCCGGCCGGACTCGAGCCGATCGACAACGCGAACCGCGACGAGCTGCAGGCGCCGCGGCCCGAGTACCTGATCGGGGCACGGTATGCGAGCGGGCGGGGCGCCGGCGGTGGGGCCGGGCGTGGCGTCGATCGGCGTTCGCAGGGACCGAGCCGGCGATCCCGGTAGACTGTAGGTTGTCCGCTGCGGCCCGACCGCAAGCTAATTCGACGAGACTTCCGATTCGATGGCGCGAACCCGTTCCCCGACCCACGACCTGCAGCGCGAGGCGATCCTGCGGGCTGCGGCCTGCCTGTTCGCCCGCAACGGCTTCCACAACGCCTCGATGGCCGACCTGGCGCGCGCCTGCGGGGTCTCCAAGCCGCTGCTCTACCACTATCACCGCGACAAGGAACACATTCTCTTCGACATCGCGGACAGCTACATGGACCGGCTGCAGGCGATCGTCGACGAGGTCACGGCCCAGCGCTTGCCGGCGGAAGCGCGGCTGCGGGTGCTGATCGGGCGTTTCCTCGCCTGCTACGCCGATTCGCAGGATCGCCACATGGTGCTCGTGCAGGACGTCAAGTTCCTGCTGCCCGACCATTGCGCACAGGTGCGCGAAAAGGAACGCCGGGTGGTCGCTGCCTTCGTCGAGGCGGTGGTCGAACTGGCGCCGGACCTGCGCGGGCAGGATCTGGCCAGGACCGTGGCGATGATCCTGTTCGGGATGATCAACTGGACCTTCACCTGGATGCGCGCCGACGGCGCTTTGAGCCATGCCGAGATGGCGTCGCTCGTCGCGGACATCTTCATTGGCGGCGTGCGTGCACGCATGGCGGCGGCGTCGCCGGCCCCGCAGCGCACCGCCTCGGCCGCGCGCTGATCGGGGCTCAGCCGGCGAGTGCACCGAGCAGGCGCTCGAGGCTTTTCGTGGGCGTCTCGCCGGTGGTGTCGAGGGTCAGATCGGCGCGTCGGTAGAGCGGCTCGCGCGAGGCCAGGATGCGTTTCAGATCCGCCATGGCCTCGGCGTGGCCGGCCAGCGGCCGCAGGTCGCCCTGCGCCACCACGCGCGCCATGTGCTCCTCGGCGGTGGTGCGGATCCAGATCGTGAAGCAGTTCTCCAGCAGCAGGCCGAAGTTCTCCGGGTCGGAAACCACGCCGCCGCCGACCGAGATCACCGCCGCCTCCTCGCCGTCGACGAGCTGCTCGAGGCAGCGCCGCTCGATGCGCCGGAAGCCCGATTCGCCGTAGAGCATGAAGATCTCGCTGCTCTTCATGCCAGCCTCGCGCTCGATTTCGTCGTTGAGTTCGACGAAACGCACCTTGATGTCCGCGGCGAGGGCGCGCCCCAGCGTTGACTTGCCGCCGCCGCGAAGACCCAGCAGCGCGATCCGCCCCTGGCGCCGCCCCCGTTCGTGGTCCAGATCACGAGCCAGGCGCAGCATCACCTCTTCGCGGCGATGGGCCGGCAGGCGCTCCAGCAAGCGGCGGATGCGGCGCTCGCCCGCGTCTTCCAATCGCGGTTCGATGAGGTCGCCGAGGGTGACGTCGAGGGCGTGGGCGACCCGGCGCAGCGGAACGATCGAGGCGTTGGTTTCGCCGCATTCGAGCTGCGCGAGGTAGCGTTCGGACACGTCGGCTGCCTGGGCCAGCGCCTTGCGCGACATGCCCGAGCGGTTGCGCGCCTCCCGTACCCGCGCCGCCAGCGCGGCGAGGAACTGGTCTTCTTCCGCTTCTTCGTGCGAGCTGGCGGGAAGGCGCGCGGGGCGGGGCGAGCGGGATGGCGAATCGTCCATTGCGGCCTTCCGGCTGTCGGTCGTGCGCCGATCACGGGTTCGCGGCGCGGCGTCGCCGGCTGGAACCCGTGGCGCGGCGTTCAGCCGCCGGCGATGATCGGCACCATCGCGACCCGGTCGCCGTGGTGCAGCGCCGTGCTGCGCTCGCCCGACAGCAGCAACGTGTCATTGACCGCGACGTTCCAGTGTCCGTCCGACAACTCCTCCCGCGCCTCGGGGTAGCGGCGCAGCAGTTCCGTGCGCAGTTCGTCCACGTTCGCCACCGGCTGGTCGATGATGACCCGCTTCTCGGGAATGCCCGGCAGCGGCTCCGGGAGTTCGACCTCCACCGCGAAGCCGGTGACTGTCGCGGCGAGGCGGGCGTGCCAGTCGGCGCTCGGCACGCCTTCGCGATTCAGGCCGGTGAGCTGGTAGAAGCGCTGCTTGGTCGTCTCCAGTTCGCCGCGATCCACCTTCTCGCCCTTGAACGGGCCGACCTCGATGGCCTCTTCGAACCAGCGCCGCGGCAGCGTGTCGTCGGCGGCGCGCAAGCCGAAGCGGTGGTTCAGCAGGCGCTCCAGGCCGGTGATGTTGCGGCCGATCTCGAACAGCGCGGCCTCGTCGAATTCGATCCCGGTGAGGGTCGTGAGCTGCTGTGCAAAGTCGCCGCAATCGGGTAGCGTGGGTGAGTTGAAGAGCTTCGTGTTGAAGCGGCACATGCCCACCGAGTCGCCCACCGCGAACGTGTTCTCGCAGCGCCGCACGGCGACTTCCTTGCCGTCGTAGCGGTTGGGTTCGGCCGCCACCTGACCACCGTAGAGCGCGGTCTTGAATTCCGCGTCGTCGTTGATGCGGGCATTGATCTCCAGCGTGACCCGGTTGCGCAGATGATCCATGCCGCGGGTCGCGACCGACAGGCCCAGCGCGAACGCCTTCAGGATCCTCGCGTCGTGCGGGTCGGACTGGAACAGACCCTTGACCGCCATGCAGTAGTCGAGTGCCTGGGCCGGGTACTTGCCGTGCTCGACCGCGCGGGTCGAATCCGCAATCGTGTCGCCGAAGCCCTCGCGCCGCGCGGTCATGAAGAGCAGCTTCTCGACGCTCTCGTAGTTGCCCCAGGAGAGATCCAGCCCGCCGGTGGTGCCGGCGTCGATCAGGCCGCGCTGCCACAGTTCCATCGCCCAGGCGATGGCGCTGCCGGTCGAGGAGGAATCGAGGCCCAGGTCGTTCAGGATGTTGTTCAGGCGCAGTACGTGTTCGGGCTCGCGCAGCCCGATCATCGGGCCGAACTTGCCGACCGTGACGTACTCGGGCCCGTCGCCCTTGTCGTACTTGTCAAAAGAGCCGTCGCCGCGGATGCCGCGGTAGGACTTCTGCCGGCCGTGGTCGATTTCGGCCTGGGCCTTGTCGTAGCTGGCGTTGCCCTTCAGGCCCTGCAGCGCCTGGGCGCCCCAGCCGCCCTTGCCCTCCGGTGTCATGTCGTTCTGGTTGCGGCAATGCACCGGGCACTTGAAGCAGCCGTCCATGCCGGGGCGGTAGGGGTCGAAGTTGTCCGCGTCGAGGCTCTCGTGCCAGGCGGTGTGCTGGTTGTTCATCGTGCCCAGCGCGCCGAGCACGCGCGAGGGCTTGTACAGGAAGGGCGTGCCGACCTTCTTGAGCGCGTTCTTGATCACGCTGGTGCCGGTGATCTTCTTGCCGATGACCTTGTTGTGGGTCTTCAACTGGGCCTGACCTGGCGCCTCGTCCGGCTTGCCGAGCACCATGATGCCCTTCAGCCGCAGGCTGCCCATCTTCGCGCCGCCGCCGCCGCGTGCCCAGATCGACTTGATGCCGCCCATGATGCCCGAGGTCAGCACCAGGTTCTCGCCCGCGGTGGTGATCCGCGCCAGCGCCATGTCCTTGCGCTCGGTGCACTCGAAATCGCGCTCGATGGCGGCCGCGGTGTCCAGGTTGTCGAGGCCGACGTAGGGCGCCGCGTCGAGGAACTCGACCTGTTCGTGGCTGATCTTCAGCAGCGTCCATTGCGCCGCGCGTCCGTACAGCACGATGTGGTCGTAGCCGTGACGCTTGACGAAGGCGGGGAAGTAGTCCCCCGCGCTGGCGTCCAGGATCGCGCGGCTCTCGGGCGAACGGCTGGTGAAGTTGCCGCGCGTGGCGGACGGCATCTCGCTGGTCAGCACGCCCGCGCCGAAGATCAGCGGCACGTCGGGATCGAGGGCGTCCCGTTCCTCTTCGAGCAGGTTGTAGAGCAGCGCCATGTTGGCGCCGCGGCCGCCCAGGAAACTGCGCAGCACTTCGATCGGCAGATAGGCGCGGCGGGTGCTGCGGTGCTCCAGATCGACGAACAGCACCGCGCCCTGGCCCGGGTGCTGGGGGCTGTCGTGGAGTCGCTCGCAGAGTTGCTCGACTTTGTCCCGGATGCTCATGACGATCTCCCGCCTCTACACGATGGATGCCTACAAGTTTCCGATATCAATTGTTGGATGTCAAACAAAAAAACCCGCAGCTCCGGCATCCTGCATGCCGAGGTGACGAACGGCGACGGAACCGCAGTCGGGGCCGACGGACCGCGGCCGTCGCCCGGGGCGCCCGGAGCTCGGCCGGATGGCTGGGTCCGACCTCAGGCCGGATCCGCATTGGCCCTTGCGATACGGCCGGTCGACGGGCTGGATTACCCGCCAGGTGGGGTGCGAGGCCGCGTCGACGCCGGCGCGTGCCTGCAGAGAGAAGACCGCTCAAGCGCCGAGCGGCTGGCTGGCCGCCTCAGCGACGTTCGGGAAGGATCTTGCGCAGCAGGGAGACCAACGTGGCGCGCTCGTCCGCCGTCATGTTTGCCGCCAGTCGCTTCTCGTGCTCGGCGACCAGGCGTTTGAGCTTGCGCAGCAGGGCAGTGCCGTCTTCGGTCAGGCGCAGGGCGTTGGAGCGGCGGTCGTTGAGTGCCGGCCGGCGTTCGACCAGATTGCGGCGTTCCAGGTTGTCGATCACCGACACCACGGTGGACCGGTCCAGATGGGCGGCGCGCGCCAGGTCGCTCTGCTTCAGGTCGGGATTGGATTCGATGATCACGAGCACGCCGAACAGACCCGGAGTGATCGCGTACTCCCCGAGCGAATCGGAGAAATCGCGGAACAGTGCGATCTGTGCAAGCCGCAACTGGTATCCGAGCAGGTCGGGCAGGACGCCGAGGCGAAGCCCTTCGTCCGCGCTGATGTTCTTCTTGGCCATGCTTTCTCCCGGGGCTGGTGCTGCCGCGCGACCTGCCGCGCCATTCGGCGGGCATGCCGGTGCAGATCATACCGGATATCCGGCCGATGATTTGGCGTCAAACAGACCTGGAAGCGCAATGCCTCGATGAACAAATGTTAGCTACGCAGATTGTTTGACATCAAACAAAAAGATTGATAGCCTGGAACTCAAGTTGGGCGGAGGAACTTTCCGCCCGTTCGATGTGGTCTGGCTGAAGGGGCGGCAGCCCGAAGGAGTCCGGATGGTGGATCGGTTCGTTTCGCTGGCGGTCGCCGGCAGCGGTGGGGCAGGCGTCGTGACCACCGGCAATCTGTTGCTCGACGCGGCTGCCCGGGTCGGCTGGCATGCCTACATGACCCGCTCGGCGGGTCCGCAGATCAGAGGCGGCGAGGCAGCTTCGATGATACGGCTCGGTACCGCGCCGGTGGAGTCCCACGACGACCACTACGATCTGCTGGTGGCGGTCGATTGGGAGAACGTCGGCCGCTTCGCCGCGGAACTGCCGCTGGGCGAGAACAGCGTCGTGCTCGGCGACCCACAGGCAGGAGAGGCGCCGCCTTTCCTGGTCGATTCGCCGGCACGGCTGCTGAGCCTGCCGCTGAAGGCGCTTGCGGGGGAGATTCCGGGCGGGCGGGCGAACATGGTGGCGCTGGGCGCCATCGCCGAACTGATCGGCTTGCCCGACGAGCCGCTGATCGAGGCGATCCGGCACGCCATCGGCGCCAAGGGCGAGGCGGCGGTCGAGGCGAGCCTCGCTTCGCTGCGCGCGGGACGGAACGCCGCACCCGATGTCTCCAGCTTCCCGCGCCTCGAGCCCTGCACGGCGGCGCCCGGCACGCGCTGGACCATTACCGGCAACGAGGCCACCGGGCTCGGCGCGGTGCGCGGCGGGGTGCGCTTCGTGGCGGCCTATCCGATCACCCCGGCGACCGAGGTGCTCGAATGGCTGGCCGGCGCGCTGCCGCGGGTTGGCGGGGCGCTGGTGCAGGCAGAGGACGAACTCGCCTCGATCAACCAGATCATCGGTGCCTCCTACGGCGGCGTGCCCGCGCTGACCGCCACCTCCGGGCCCGGGCTCGCCCTGATGACGGAATCCCTCGGTCTGGCGGTGGCCTCGGAAGTGCCCATCGTCGTGGTCAACGTGATGCGCGGCGGCCCCTCGACCGGCATCCCCACGAAGTCCGAACAGACCGACCTCAACATCGCCTGCTACGGCCTGCATGGCGACGCGCCGCATCTGGTGCTGGCCCCCCACTCGGTTGCCGACTGCCTGCTCACCACCCAGTGGGCCGTGCACCTGGCCGAGACCCTGCAGACCGCGGTGATCGTACTGACCGACCAGGCGACCGGGCAGGCGCGGGCAGTGGCCGAGCGTCCGGCGGAGCTCGCCTTCATCGGCCAGCGGGTGGTGCCCGAGTCCCTCGCCGGCTACCAGCGCTATGCAGTGACCGCCAATGGGATCTCGCCGATGGCGATCCCGGGCATGGCCGGTGGCGAGTACACCGCCGACGGCCTCGAGCACACGCCGGGCGGCACCCCCTCGTCCCAGGCCGCCGACCATATGGCGCAGTTGGACAAGCGCTTGCGCAAGATCGCCGGGCACAACTACGGCGAGTGCTGGGCCGAGGTCGACGGCGACGACGACCCCGAGGTCGTGCTGCTGACCTGGGGATCCTCGACCGGGCCGTGCCGCGAGGCGATGGAGCGGCTGCGGGCAAGGGGGCTCAGGGTGCGGCTGGTGGCGCCGCGGCTGATCGCGCCCGCGCTGCCGGGGCCGATGGGTGAGCTGCTGGCCGGCGCGCAGCGCGTGCTGGTGGTCGAGCAGAGCCACGGCGCCCAGTTCCATCACTATATGCGCGCCCACTACGACCTGCCCGGCGAGGTCCGCTCGCTGCATCAGCCGGGCCCGCTGCCGGTGCGACCCGGCACGATCGTCAAACGCATCACCGACTGGAGCTAAGCATGGAACACTGTCAGGCGATGGAGGCCTTCGCGCCCAAGGATTACAAGTCCGGCACCAAACCCATCTGGTGCCCCGGCTGTGGCCACTACAGCGTGCTTGCGGCGATCACCAAGGCGCTCGCCGAACTGGCCCTGCCGCGCGAGGACGTCGCGGTGGTCTCGGGCATTGGCTGTTCGTCGCGAATCCCTGCCTACACTTCGGTGTATGGTTTCCACGGCGTGCACGGCCGCGCGCTGCCCACCGCCACCGGCCTCAAGCTGGCGCGGCCCGACCTGACCGTGCTGGTCACCGGTGGCGACGGCGATGGCTTCTCGATCGGCGGCAACCATTTCCTGCACGCCTGCCGGCGCAACGTGGACATGACCTACATCGTGATGGACAACCAGGTGTACGGCATGACCAAGGGCCAGGCCTCGCCGACCACCGACGCAGAGTGGGACGGCAGCAAGCTGACCCCCGACGGCCCCGGCATCGAGCCGTTCCCGCCGCTCGAGATCGCGCTCGCCGCCGGCGCCAACTTCATCGCCCGCGGCTCCAACTCGGACCCCAACAACCTGGCCCGGCTGATCGTCGAAGCGGTGCGCCATCCCGGCTTTTCGGTGATCCAGGTGCTGAGCCCCTGCGTGACCTTCCGGCCGGAGCAGATCGAGTGGAAGAAGAAGGTCCGCACCGCCTGCGTCGACGTCACCGACGACCCGGGCCGCGCCGCCCGCCGCTTGCTGACCGACGACGGCTTCAATTTCGGCAAGGTGCTCTACAAGGGCTCCCGCCCGGCCTTCGAGCCGGAGGGCTCCGACGCGCCGTGCAGCGTGGCCGAACTCGAGGCCGCCTTCGCGGTGTGAGTGCCCGCGGCGCGCCCGACACCCGATTCGAACCCTTCCGCAAAGGAATCCGACATGGCTCTGCTGATCAACGAGGACTGCATCAACTGCGACGTCTGCGTCCCGGAATGCCCCAACCAGGCGATCTCCGCCGGCGACGAGATCTACGTCATCGACCCGGCGCGCTGCACCGAATGCGTGGGACACTTCGACACCTCCCAATGCGTCGAGGTCTGTCCCGTGGACGCGATCCTGCCCGACCCCGCCTGGGTCGAGTCGCAGGAGCGGTTGCTGGCGAAGTGTGCGGCGCTGGCGGGGTGAGGGGAGGGCAGCTGCGGGCTGTCCGAAAACGGCCGCGTAGGCCCTGATTCGACGACTGCAAGGCAGGTTTGCCCGGCCATCGGCACGGGCTCTTCCATCCCTTCGCTGTCCCTCAGGCGGGACGTCGGCCGGCGGGGTCTGTCACCCCGCCGCCGCCGCGTCCCCGCCGTCGTTCGTTTCGCCGAACCCGCCGAAGCGCTGGTAGAAATACGGCGACGCGGCCGGCATCGGGCCGTCCGGGGTCTCGCCGGCGGCGAGCAGGTGCTGCTGCGCCAGCGGGCAGGTGAGGCGATAGATGTCGCGGCACATCTGGCGGGCGACGCCGCCGCTCCAGTTGCGCGGCAGCAGCGGCGTGGGCAGCTGAGGGTCGTGAAGAAGCGTGCGGCGATAGTCGTGCATCATCAGGATCTGCACCAGGAAGCACTGTTCCGGATCGAGCGCCTTGGCCGAGCGCAAGGCCTTCAGCACAGGGCGCAGGCGCGCCACCAGTTCGTCGTAGCGGCGCGCGATGGCTTCGAGGTTCCAGCATTCGTGCACCAGCGCCTGCAGCGGCCGGCTCGACAGGGCGCCGACCCCGGTGGCGCGCATCGCGACGACCTCGTCCTGGGTGCCGGTCTGCTCGAGCAGGGACGCCAGGCTGTCGGCATCCGAGGAGGGGTGGGCCAGCACGGTGGGCGCGAAAGCGCCGTAGCCGGCCCACAGCAGTTCCTTGCGGATCGTGTCGCGGCGTGAGGTTTCCATCGTCGCGGGCAGCAGGGCGATCTGCCACTCGCCGGTCCAGTGGCTCTGCGGTTCGTGGTAGATCCGCCGGTATGCGTTCTCGAAGCGCCGCAGGCCGGAGGCGGTGAGGCTGTAGTAGCTCTTGCGGCCGATCTGGTGCGAGCTCAACCATTTTTCCTGCGAGAGGCGATATACGCTGGTGCGCACGACGCGCTCGTTGAGCCCCAGCACATCCACCAGCCGGATCACGCTGCCGAGCCAGATCGTGCCGCCGTGGGGGGCGATCAGGTCGCCGTAGAGCGTGATGATCAGCGAGTTGGCACGCGCCGGATGGGTCTTCAGGAAGTCGTCTATCCATCGGCTGAGAACGCGGTTCTTCATCTTCTTCGCATGGTTGGCCGGACGGGAGCGGAAGGAGCGGGTGGCGGCTGATTCTAGCTCGAATGCCGGGTGGCCGGGGCAATCCCAGTCCTCGCGACGCCGGCCAGCACTGCGCTCACGGCAGGGTTGATGGGATGTTCGTATTCAGGTCGAACCGCCCCTACGGGCTGAGCCGTTGCCGGATCGATGGCGTCGCAGAGGCATCCTCGCGTGGCGTCGACCGGTCCTGCCGGTGTGAGCTTGCCCCCGAAAAACGGACGCCATGAATTGGCCTCAAAGCCAACATGGAGGACGTGACGATGAAGAACAGGATCTCGAAACGAGCCTATACGGTGCAGTATCGCGAAGAAGCGGTGCGGCAGGTAATCGAAGGAGGCCGGACGGCAGCGGACGTGGCGCGCAGTCTGGACACGTCGGAGAAGACCTTGGCGAACTGGATGCGCCGGGTGCGCTCGGGCCGGCAACTGGTGACCGGGGGGCGGAACTTCGGATCGACGACGCACAGGCGGAGCTGAGCCGGCTGCGCACGGAGAACGAGCAACTGCGCATGGACGTCGAAATCCTAAAGCGAGCCGCGGCGTACTTTGCCAAGACGTCGCGGTGAGGTACGCCTGGATCCAGGCTGGGCGCCGGCGTTACCTGGTGCTCCGATTGTGTCGCCTGCTGGCGGAATTGCGTGCGCGCTTTGCCCGTCACCGCGGCAGGTATGGTCGTCCCCGCCTGACGGCAGATCTGCGGGCGGCCTGCTTCGCGGTCAATGCCAAACGCGTTCATCGGTTGATGCACCAGGAAGGTCTGCAGGCCCACGCAAGCGGCGTTTCGTGCGCACCACCGACTCGCGTCACACGCTGGCCACGGAACCCAACCGGGTCGGCCGTCACTTCGAGGCCAGCGCGCCGAACAAGCTCTGGCTGGCCGACATCACCTACGTGCCGACCGCACGGGGCTGGCTGTATGTTGCCCTGGTGCTGGGCATGTTCAATCGCCGCCTGGTCGGCTGGTCGATCATCGCGCTGATCGACCCCGATCCGGCATTGCCCAAGCCGATCCGAACGGTGGGTGGTGATGCGATACACATAAATTTGCACACCACCCATTCGCCGCCAGCCGGCGAGACAGCGCCCCCTGTAAATTCGCCCAGCGTCGCGAATGCCCAGCGGCCACCTTGCATTGCGCGATGCGCCGCCATGAAGCCGTCCCGGACCCCTGCCGAGGCACCCCAGACGAAAG
>JBNLET010000067.1:0-10392 GCA_050305135.1 Rhodocyclaceae bacterium
ATCGGGCCGTGCCAGCGCGATGTTGTCGGCGATGCTGGCCGAGAACATGAAGGGCTCCTGCGGCACCCAGCCGATCGCCGCGCGCAGCGTCGCGAGCCGCAGCTCGCCGAGCGCCGCGTGGCCCCAGCGCAGCGTGCCGGCTGCGGGGTGGTACTGACGCAGCAGCAGGCGCAGCAGCGTGCTCTTGCCGGCGCCGGTCGGGCCGGCCAGGCCGAGCACGCCGCCGGTCGGCAGCGACAGCTCCAGACCGTCCAGCGCCGGCTGCGCCCGGCCCGGGTAGCGGAACTGCAGCCCGCGAACTTGCAGCGTGCCGGGCGTGAACTCGGTGCGCGGCCCGTCGTCCGCGACGCCGGGCGCCTCGTCGAGCACCGGCGCCAGCCTGAGCCAGGCGGCCTTGCCGCGCTCCAGCAGCGACAGCACCCAGCCGGCGGCGAACATGGGCCAGATCATCTGGCCCAGGTACATCGAGAAAGCCGTCAGCGTGCCGACCGTCAGTTGCCCGTGCCAGACCAGGTAGCCGCCCATCGCCAGCGTCAGCACGGTGGCCATGGCCAGGCTGATGCCGACCGCCGGCTCGTAGGCGGCCTCCCAGCGCTGCGCCGCCAGGCTGGAGTCGCTGGCCAGGCCGGCGAGTTCGGCGAAGCGCCGGCCGCTGCGCGCCTCCAGGCCGAGCGCGCGCAGCGTGCGCACGCCGGCCAGACTCTCCTGCACCTGGTCGTTCATGTCGGAGAAGCGGTCCAGCGCCAGGCGGGAGTGGTAGTGGATGCGCCGCGCGATCCACCAGAACGAAGCTGCCATCAGCGGGAACGGGATCAGCGCCACCAGCGCCAGCCGCCAATCCACGCCGAGCGTCATCATCGCCACCACCAGCAGCAGCGTCAGGCTGCCGTCGAAACCGGCCAGCAGCGCTTCGCCGGAGGCCATCTCGATGGCGTCGATGTCGTTGGTGGCCATCGCCATCAGAGCGCCGGTGCGGTGGCGCTGGAAGAAGTCGGGCCCGTGCAGCGTCAGCCGGCGGTACAGGCGGTCGCGCAGTTCCACGCCGAGCCGGTAGGCGGCGGCGAACAACTGCAGCCGCCAGCCGACGCGCATGAAGTAGATCGCGATGCCGGCCGCCAGGATCAGCGCCAGGTCCAGCGCCAGCCGGCCCGGCGTGCTGTGGTGGCCGACCAGGCCGTCCACCGCCTGGCCGACGCGGCGCGGGATCCACACCGTCAGCAGCGAGATGCCGAACAGCATCAGCGCGGCGCTCGAGTAGGCGCGCAGATGGCGCCGGACGAAGTCCGCGATCAGTCCGTACAGACTGGTGCCGGCCGGCGCGGGCAGTTCGCCCGTAGGGCTCACAGGCCGTGCTGCTTGAACCACTCGCGCATCCGCCGCCAGCCGTCCTCGGCATCGGCGCGCCGGTAGCTCGGCCGGTAGTCGGCGAAGAAGGCGTGCTCGGCCTCCGGGTAGACGAGCATCTCGCTGCGGCTGCCGGCCGCCGCCAGGGCCTCTCTCATCGCTTCGGCGTCGGCCACCGGGATGCGCTGGTCGCGGCCGCCGTACAGGCCCAGCACCGGCACCTGCAGCCGGCCGGCCAGATCGATCGGCTGCGCGCCGGCTGCGGCGTGAAAGCCGCCCGTCAGGCGCCCGTACCAGGCCGCGCCGGCCCGCAGCTGCGGGCGCTTCGCGGCGTACAGCCAGACGATGCGGCCGCCCCAGCAGAAGCCGGTGATGCCGAGCCGGGCCGGATCGCCTCCGTTGGCCGCCGCCCAGGCGGCGCAGGCGTCGAGGTCCGCCATCACCTGCGCGTCGGGCACCCGTGCGACGATCTCGCTGAGGATCTGCTCGACGCCGTCGAGCGTGCGAGGATCCCCTTGGCGGTAGTACAACTCCGGCGCAACGGCCAGATAGCCCAGGTGGGCGAGCCGCCGGCAGACGTCGCAGATGTGCTCGTGCACGCCGAACACCTCCTGCACCACTAGGATCGTAGGCAGGCGTTCGCCGCCGCTCGGCCGCGCGTAGTAGGCCGGCAGGCGGTCCGTGCCGCTGGCGATTGCGAGCCAGCCGGTGGCGAGACCTTCGCTGCCGGTCGCGATCGGCGCTGCGGGGCCGGCATGGGGCCGGCACGGCGCCTGCCGCGCCGCCTCGATCGTGAACAAGCTTGCCATCGACTCCCCTCCTCGTACCACGCGAACGCTCCGGTGCGGCCGGGCGGCCGCACACGCGGTTCGGAACGCTGCGGCGCGAGCCGCATCGGCCGATATGTTCGCGCATCGGGAGGTGCTTTTGGAAATCGCCTCGGAAGGAGCCGCGGGCTGCGGCGAGGCTCGTTCGGATTCGATCGCGGCGGACGCGTTCGCTCCTCGTCCGTCAGTGGTCCGCTGCAGGAACGGGCGCGGCCCGCCGGCCGCGCGGTCGCTTCAGCTGCAGACCGCCCACGGGGAGAGGGACGAATCGTCGCAAAGCTGGGTGGCCTGCAACTGGAACAGGTCGGCGACGTCTTGCTCGCGCACGGTGCGCACGATCACCATGCCGTGGTGTCGCCGGTAGGCCTCGATCACCGAGCGGATCTTCTCGGTGCGGCCGGGCGGGCCTTGCAGCTCGTAGCGCTTGCCGGAGGCCGTCTCGGCCTCGCGCGTGACCTCGTCGAAGCTCACCAACATCGAACTGACCCGGTACTTGCCGTCGTCTTCACCGCGTCCGGCCAGCCGGAGCTGGGGCCCCTTGCTGTCCTCGACGCAAACGACTCGCCAGTCGTGCAGTTTGATGTTCATTTCTCGACGTACGCCACCGCTGTCCGCACCGCGGATCGGCCTCGCTTGCGCCGTCCCCGGGGCGGGGAAATGTGAATTTTCGATAACTAGATCGAACGATATCGGCGCCGGCTGCTGCCACGCAATCGCTTCGCCGCGACCGCTGCCAACTCGGTCACGTGGGGTGGTGGACGGACGTCGCGCCGCTTCGGCGGCGGCTGCGTCGCCTCGGTTGTCGCGAGCCTTCGGTGCGAGTTGCGGGGCCGGCAACCCGGGGCGGCGCCTCTGTCCGCCTGGGATCGTGGCGCTGCCTTGCGCCGCCCGCGGCGATCGAGCGCGAATCGATGCCTCGGCCGAGCGGCCGGCGCATGGCCGTGCAACGACGGGCCGGCGCGACCGGCCGGGCCCCGTTCAGGGCATCAGTTGTAGCCGGGTACGGCCACCGGCTCCGAATCGGGCCGCTGGGCCTGCTGTTGCGGCGGATTGTTGCCGGCTGCCGGCCGTGGCTCGGGCTTGCTCTTGCTGCCTGGGGTCTTCTTGACACCGGCAAACGCGAACTGGGGCAGTTGGCGATGCAGGACGCTCATGGCTGTGTCTCCAATGACTGGCTGATAGGCCGCTGGTACGACGGCAATCGGATTCTGCGCCTCGCCGGAGAAAACGGGCAGTAAGCGGATGTTCTGCTGTGTGATTTGCGCAACACTATGATGTAAATAGATTTTCCTGTTTGCGGCAATATTTTTCCAAGGAGCGCCTTGATTTTGTAGACGATCGGTCTAATATTCGCGCATGGAGAATCAACTAGCACGTCGGCGGGGGCGGCCGCCTCGCCAGATCGCGGGCCGGGGCGACACGCGCCAGGCCTTGCTGCGGGCCGGTGTCGAGGTGTTGACCGAGAAGGGCTTTGCCGCCACCGGCATCGACGAGGTGCTGAAGCGGGTCGAGGTGCCGAAGGGCTCCTTCTATCACTACTTCGCCAGCAAGGAAGCGTTCGGCGCCGAGCTGATCGACAGCTATGCCGCTTATTTCGCCCACAAGCTCGACCGCTGCCTGTGCAATGCCGCGCGCACGCCGCTGCAGCGCATCGGCGACTTCGTGGCCGATGCCGATCGCGGCATGGCGCGGCACGGCTATCGGCGCGGCTGCCTGATCGGCAATCTGGGCCAGGAGATGGCAGCGTTGCCGGAGTCCTATCGACTGCGCCTGGTGATGGTGCTGGAAGACTGGCAGCGGCGGCTGCAGCGCTGCCTCGAGGAGGCCAAGCAGCAGGGGGAACTCGCTGCCGGGCGCGATTGTGCGCAACTCGCCGCCTTTTTCTGGATCGGCTGGGAAGGCGCCGTGTTGCGGGCCAAACTGGAGCGAGGGGCCGCGCCGCTGGAAACCTTCGCGCAGGGTTTCTTCGCTGCGCTCGGCGCGTGAGGTCATTTTCGGGCCGACGACTAGACGATCGGTCTAAATTCGACGAGGAGGGAAAATGTTCAAGGGAATACTGATCGAGAAGGACGATGCCGGCTATCGCGCCGCGCTGAAGGAACTTGGCGACGAATCGCTCGGCGAGGGCGACGTCACGGTGCGGGTGAGCCACTCGACGCTGAACTACAAGGACGGACTGGCGATCACCGGCAAGGGCCCGGTGGTGAGGCGCTTCCCGATGGTGCCCGGCATCGACATGGCCGGCGTCGTCGAGGACAGCACCAATTCGGAATACCGGCCGGGCGATGCGGTGCTGCTGAACGGCTGGGGCGTCGGCGAGGTGCATCCCGGCGGGCTGGCCCAGCGCATCCGTCTGAAGGGGGATTGGCTGGTGCCGCTGCCGTCGGCGTTCACGTCGCGCCAGGCGATGGCGATCGGCACCGCCGGCTATACCGCGATGTTGTGCGTGCTGGCGCTGGAGCGGTTCGGTGTGACGCCGGACCACGGTGAGATCCTGGTCACCGGCGCCAACGGCGGCGTCGGCAGCGTGGCGGTGGCAGTGCTGGCCAAGCTCGGCTACACGGTGGTCGCTTCGACCGGCCGGCCGGAGGAGGCCGACTACCTGAAGACGCTCGGTGCCGCGGAGATCGTCGACCGCACCCAGTTCAGCGAGCCCGGTCGGGTGCTCGGCAAGGAGCGCTGGGCCGGTGCGGTGGACACGGTGGGCAGCCACACGCTGGCCAACGTCTGCGCGACGACCCGCTACCGCGGCGTCGTGACCGCCTGCGGCCTGGCCCAGGGCATGGATTTCCCGTCCACGGTGGCGCCGTTCATCCTGCGCGGCGTGACGCTGGCGGGTGTCGACAGCGTGATGTGCCCGCGCCCCGAGCGGCTGGTGGCCTGGGAGCGCCTGGCGAGCGATCTGGACGTCGGCAAGCTCGAGCTGATCACGCGCGAGATCGGCCTGAGCGAAGCGATCGAGACCGCCGCGCTGCTGCTGCAAGGCCTGGTGCGCGGCCGCGTCGTCGTCGACGTCAACCGCTGAGGGCACGGGATGAACAGAGATCCGATCAGCCGCTTCCCGCTGGCGGAACTGGCCGACCTGCCCGAGGACGTGCGCGAGCGCATCCTGGCCGTGCAGCAGAAGGCCGGCTTCGTGCCGAACGTGTTCCTGATGCTGGCCCATCGCCCGGCCGAGTTCCGCGCCTTCTTCGACTACCACGATGCGCTGATGGAGAAGGACGAGGGCTTGAGCAAGGCCGAGCGCGAGATGATCGTCGTCGCCACCTCCGGCCTCAGCCATTGCCTGTACTGCGTCGTGGCCCACGGTGCGGTGCTGCGCATCCGGGCCAGGAACCCGCGCGTGGCCGACCAGCTGGCCACGAACCATCGCAAGGCCGAGATCACGCCGCGCCAGCGGGCGATGCTGGATTTCGCCGTCAAGCTCTCGCAACGGGGCGAAACGCTGGAGGAGGAGGACTTTGCCCGCTTGCGCGAGCAGGGTTTCGACCAGCAGGCGATCTGGGACATCGGCGCGATCACCGCCTTCTTCGCGATGAGCAACCGGCTGGTGCATCTGGCCGGAACGCCGCCGAACGAGGCGTTCTACCTGATGGGGCGCGTTCCGAAGACCTGAGTCAGTGTTGCGGTCGGCGCCGGCTGCCGAGCCAGGCGCCGGCCAGTCCGACCGCTGCCGTGACCAGCCCGGCCGAGAGCCAGAACAGCAGCGGGCCCGATTTGCCATAGGCGAGCAGATCGCCCACGCCCAGTGCGGCCGGCAGCAGCGCCGGGCTGGCGAACACGACGGCTCCCAGGCGGGCCTCCGCCGGCGAACGGCGTGCGGCCAGTGCGCTGGCGATGGCATTGAAGCCGGTGCCGGCGATCGCCGCAGCCAGGACCTGGCCGCCGAGGCCGTTGAACATCGACGCGAAGAACCACAGCAACAGCGTGGCGCCGAGCACGAAGCGGGCGAGCAGAGGCAAGAAGTGTGAGACGACGGGAGCCTTGGGCATGGGTATTGCGCTGGCGAGGCGACCGCCCGATGGTGTCGCCGGCGTGGCGCCAAGGCAAGCGGCGACGGGCGTCCGGCCGCGAGTGACGACGATCGGTCGGAAGGGGTGACCGGGACGGCCGGGACGGCTATGCTGCGGACTGCCTCATCGGACAGGCCGACCCGGAGGTCGTGCATGCGCAAGCCCAGAATCGTCGTGATCGCCGGCAGCAGCCGGCGGGAATCCCATGCCCGGCGGCTGGCCGCGGCCTGCGTCGGCCCGCTGCAGGCGCTCGGTGCCGAGGTCGATGCGCTCGAACTGGCGGACTTCCCGCTGCCGCTCTACAACGGCGACCTGGAGGCCGAAGCAGGGCTGCCGGAAGCCGCCGTGCGCCTGCAGCGCACGCTCTACGACTGCCACGGTCTACTGGTCGTCAATCCCGAATACAACGGCTCGATCACGCCGCTGCTCAAGAACACGCTGGATTGGTGCTCGCGCCCCAATCCGGCCGATCAGCTGCGCTCCGGCGGCGCGGTCTACGCCGGGCGGGCCGCAGCAGTGCTGGCCACCTCGCCCGGGCCGATGGGCGGCATGCGGGTGCTGTTCCACGTGCGCGACATCCTCGGCTACCTCGGCATGCACGTGATCCCGCAGCAGCTCGGTGTCGGCAAGGCGGCTGAAGCGTTTGGCAGCGATGGCCGGTTGAGGGACGAGCGGCAGCAGAAGATGCTCGAATCGGCCCTCGCGGCGCTGGTGAGGACCGCCGCCAAGCTGGCCGGAGACGACAGATGAAAGTCCTGCACGCACTCGAAGGACGCAGCCGGGACCTGGGGGGCGGCTTCCTGGTGCGCCGGATGCTGCCGTCGGCCGAGTGCCGCTCGGTCGGCCCCTTCGTCTTCTTCGACCATTTCGGCCCGCTCGACGTGCCGGCCGACGCCCGCCACGACGTCCGGCCCCATCCCCACATCGGGCTGGCCACGGTGACCTACCTGTTCGAAGGCGCCATCAGGCATCGCGACGGCCTCGGCAGCGTGCAGCTGATCGAGCCCGGCGCGATCAACTGGATGACCGCCGGCCGGGGCATCGTCCATTCGGAGCGCACACCGGAAGAACTCGTCGGCCAGCCCCGCCGCATGCACGGCTTGCAGCTGTGGGTGGCGCTGCCGAAGGACAGCGAAGAATGCGCGCCCGATTTCACCCACTATCCCTCGGCCGGGATGCCGGAGATCGATGAGCGCGGCGTGCGCTGCCGCCTGCTGGTGGGTGAGCTGCACGGCAGTCGCTCGCCGGTGCAGACCGCGATGGAGACGCTCTACCTGGACGTCACGCTGCCGCCGGGCGGCGCCTGGCACGTGCCGGCGGCGGTGGCCGAGCGCGCCCTGTACTGCGTCGAGGGCAGCATCAGCCTGGACGGCTTGCCGTTGCCGGCCCATCGGCTGTTCGTGCTGAAGCCGGACACGGCGCCGCTGGTGGCCAGCGTGGACGGTGCCCGCCTGGTGCTGGTCGGCGGCGAGGCGCTGCCCGAACCGCGCTACATGTGGTGGAACTTCGTTTCCACCCGCCGCGAGCGCATCCAGCAGGCGGCGGAAGACTGGGAGGCACAGCGCTTCGAGCCGGTGCCCGGCGACGACGAGCGCATTCCGCTGCCGGAGTCGCGTTTCGCGTGAGCCTGCCGCTGCGGGACATCCCGCCGATGCATGCGCTGGCGGCGTTCGAGTCGGCCGCGCGGCTCGGCGGTTTTGCCGCCGCCGCGAGCGAGCTGTGCGTCACGCCGAGCGCGGTCAGCCACCGCATCCGCCAACTCGAAGCGCGCCTCGGCCTGCAGTTGTTCGAACGCAGCGCCACCGGCGTGCGGCTGAGTTCGGCCGGCCGGCGCTACCTGGCGAGTGTGCGCGAAGCGTTCGAGAAGCTGGCCCAGGGCGGTGGCGCGATGGCGGCCGAGCGCGAGCGGCTGCGCGTCTCGGTGCCGCCGACCTTCGCGCGGCAGATGCTGATGGCCCGCCTGCCCGAGTACCTGCGCCGGCACCCGGAGGTGGCGATCACCGTCAACGTCGCGCCCCCGATGGGCGGCAGCGCGGGCGAGGCGGCCGACCTGGAGGTGCGCTGGGCCGATGCGCCGCCGACCGGGGCGCTGGTGCACAAGCTGTTCGACGATGAATTGCTGGTGCTGGCTTCGCCGACCTATGTGCGCGAGGCGGGACTGGCCGCGCCGCAGGATCTGGCGCGGGCGGAGTTGCTGCGCGCCGAACTGCTGCCGTGGCGGCCGTGGTTCAAGGCCGCCGGGCTCGACTGGCCCGAACCGGAGCGCGGTTCGGTGCTGAACGACCTCGGCATGTTGCTCGAGGTGGCCGCCGGCGGCCTCGGCGCCGCACCATGTACGCGCCGCATCGCCGCCGCCTGGCTGGCGTCCGGCCGGCTGGTGGCGCCCTTTCGGGTGCGCGCCCGTTCGCCGTTCACCTACTACGCGTCGGCCGGTTCGGCGGCCGCCTCGCGCGAGGCGGTGCGGCGCTTCGCCGACTGGCTCGGCGAGGCCTTCAGTTGAACGGCGGGTGGCCGCCGGTTCGGGGTCGGGGGTGGCCGGGCGTGACGCGGATCAGCGGAACGGAATGATGATCGGCGGGATGCTGACGCCGATCACGACACCGGGTTCGGCATAGACCGGACGGCGTTCTTCGTAGTGGCGGTAGATCGGGCGGTCGCGGACGATCACCCGTTCCCGGACGACCACCTCGCGGTCATGGCGGTGGCGGTGATGCCTGTTGTGTCGCCAGTGGCCATGGTCGTCGCCGCGCCATTCATGGCGGCCACGATCGTGGCCCCAGCCATTGCCATGGGCGCTGGCGGTTCCGGCGGCAAACAGCATCGAAGTGGCGGCGAGGGCGGCAAGCAGGGTTCGGGTCGGCTTCTTCATTCGGGTGCCTCCTTGTTCGTTGCGTGCGCCGGCAGCTTCGGCTGGCGCACGACTGCACGATAAGGCTTCGAGGCAGGCCCGTCGCGACCCGCTTGTAAGCGAATCAACACAATCCGGAATCTGCGCCGGATCGCTGTCCCGCCGTCAAACCGCCATCGAAACAGCGGTTTGCGGGCAGAGGGCGGTGGCGGGGAGCGGGCCGGATGTTTCGACCTGCTTACATTCCGCCGCCCGCTCTTTACCTAACTTGCCACGGGCTTTGCACGAACCAGCACGACGTGCACCTGGCGCGGGCCATGGGCGCCGAGCTGGATGGTCTGTTCCACGTCGCCGGTACGCGACGGGCCGGCGATCAGGTTCAGCGCCCGCGGCATCGCGCCGCTCGCCCGCAGCCGCTGCCAGACGCCTTCCTGGCTGTGGCAGATGTCGTCCTCGAAGACCGCCACCAGATGGAATTCCGGCACGTAGTTGTGGGTGATCGGCGAGTTCTGGCCGGAGTACATCGCCAGGCTGCCGCTCTCGGCGATGCCGGCGAAGGCGAGCGAGACGGCCACCGACTCCTCGATGCCGGCCGGGCCGTCGTGGCGCTCGAAATCCTCCGCCCACGGCAGCGCCATCAGCGGCGGCGCCACCGCCGCCCTTTTCGCGATGTCGCGCGCCTCGAGCCACGCCGCAACCTTCTGCGGCAAGGCTTCGAGCGTCTCGATGCGCTCCCAGCTGCAGGCATGGGCCTCCAGCCGCTCGGTGAAGCGCTCGATCCGCCGCTCGCCGTAGTCGGGTGCGGCCGGGCGCTCGGGCAACTGGCGGTGGCCCCGGATGCCGGCCTGCGAGATGGCGCGCCGGATGTCGTGCAATACCTGTCCGCGGCTCATCGGCCACCTCCGTTCCTGTTCCACTGTTCGATGAAGGTCGGCCCCTGCGGCGCCGGCAGATCCCGCACCTTGGTCCAGGCGCCGGCGCCCGGCAGGCTGGCGATGCTGCCCCGTTTACCGGCGCGCAGCTTCAGCATCCGGCTGCCGAGTTTCTCGAAGGCCCGGTACAGCGCCGGCTGCCGCGCCACCCAGCCCCAGGCCGCCATCATGCGGCGCTGGCTGGCCGGCATCAGGCCGGCCCTGACCTGCTCGTTGCGCATCGTGCGGATCAGGTCGGTGAGCGGGATCTTGACCGGGCACACCGACTGGCAGCGGCCGTTCAGCGAGCAGGCGTTGGGCAGGTCGTAGTTCTCGGCCAGGCCGTTGAACAGCGGCGTCAGGATCGAGCCCATCGGCCCCGGATAGACCCAGCCGTAGGCGTGGCCGCCGACCGCGCCATAGACCGGGCAGTGGTTCATGCAGGCGCC
>JBNLET010000068.1:0-11978 GCA_050305135.1 Rhodocyclaceae bacterium
CGGTGGCGATGCCCTCTCGGGCGAAGGCCACGGCCGCCTCGATGAGAGGCAGCTCGGCGAAGCGCAGCCGCGCGGCGACGCGTGAGCCGCGGCAGATCTCGAGCAGGTGGCCGGCCAGGCCGAAGCCGGTGACGTCGGTCACCGCATGCACGCCCGCCAGCCGCGACAGGGCCGGCCCCGGCGTGTTGAGCCGCGTCGTGTGGTCGATCATCTCGGCGTAGCCGTCGGCGTCGAGCAGGCCCTTCTTCAGCGCCGCGCTGAGAATGCCGACGCCGAGCGGCTTGCCCAGCACCAGCCGGTCGCCGGCACGGGCATCGGCGTTGCGCTTGAGCAGCGCCGGATCGACGACGCCGAGCGCCACCAGGCCGTAGATCGGCTCCAGCACGTCGATCGAGTGGCCGCCGGCGATCGGGATGCCGGCCTCGCGGCAGATCGTTGCGCCACCTTCCAGGATGCGCCCGATCACCTCGCCGGGCAGCTTGTCGAGCGGCATGCCGACGATCGCCAGCGCCATGATCGGCGTCGCGCCCATCGCATAGACGTCGGAAATCGCGTTGGTGGCCGCGATGCGGCCGAAATCGAACGGATCGTCCACGATCGGCGTGAAGAAATCGGTCGTCGCGACGATCGCCTGCCGGTCGTTGAGGCGGTATACCGCGGCGTCGTCGGCGGTCTCGGCGCCGACCAGCAGGTCCGGCGGCACGAGGCCGGCCGGCGCGCGGGCCAGCAGTTCGGCCAGTACCGCGGGCGCGATTTTGCAGCCGCATCCGCCGCCATGGGAAAATTGCGTCAGTCTGATCGTATCCATCGAATGCACCGCCCGCCGGGGCGGCCCTGAGATCTTTCGCCCGGACGGGCAGGAATGGCATGAGCAAAGGCGTCGCGACCGTAGCACAGCTGGCCGAGTTTGACGAGATCATCGACGTGCGCTCGCCGGCCGAATTCGAGGAGGACGCGATTCCCGGCGCCATCAACTGCCCGGTGCTCGACAACGAGCAGCGGGCGCAGGTCGGCACGCTCTACAAGCAGGTCTCGCCGTTCGACGCACGCCGCCTGGGCGGCGCGCTGGTGGCGAAGAACATCGCCGACCACCTGCAGCATCGATTCATGGACCGGCCGAAGAAATGGCGCCCGCTGATCTACTGCTGGCGCGGCGGCCAGCGCAGCGGTTCGTTCACGACCTGGCTGCGGCTGATCGGCTGGGACGCCCGCCAGCTCGACGGCGGCTACAAGGCCTGGCGCCGGGCCGCGGTGCAGGAGGTCGAGCAGTTGTCCGGCCGGATCGGCTGGCGGGTGGTGTGCGGCGCCACCGGCAGCGGCAAGACCCGGCTGCTGGAGGCCCTGGCCGACCAGGGCGCGCAGGTGCTGGACCTGGAAGGGCTGGCCTGCCACAAAGGCTCGGTGCTGGGCGGCATTCCAGGCCTGCCGCAACCCTCGCAGAAGCGCTTCGAGTCGGGCATCTGGCAGGCGCTGCGCGGCTTCGACCGCAGCAAGCCGGTGTTCGTCGAGGCCGAGAGCAAGAAGATCGGCCGCCTGCAGGTGCCCGACGCGCTGATCGACGCGATGCGCGACAGCCCATGCCTGGCGATCGACGCCAGCCGCGAGGCGCGGCTCGAATTCCTGCTGCGCGACTACGCCTACCTGGGCGACGACGTCGAGGACCTGAAATTCCGCATCGACTGCCTGAAGAGCCTGCAGAGCAACGAAACGCTCGAGCGCTGGGGCGAACTGGCCGATGCGCGGGACTTCAGCACGCTGTTCGCCGAGTTCATGGATCTGCACTACGACCCGCTCTACCGGCGCAGCCAGAACAAGAACTACCGCCAGTTCCCCCAGGCCCGCCACTACGCCTGCCAGGATCTGAGTCCGGACGCCCTGGTGCAGCTCGCCTACCGCGTGCTGTCCGAGCTGCCCTGAGCCGGTTTCAGCCCCTCGCCGCCGGCAGTATCGTGGTGGCGTTGCCGCGCACCGCGCAGATGCGCTGCACGACGGCGGCTTTCGGGCTGTCCACCTCGCCCTGCTCGAAGGCCACGACGCTGAAACCGTCGCCGACGCGCTGCAGCAGCTCGCCCGGCTGCAGCAGGAAGTCCGGGTTGCTCGGCTTGCCGAAGCGCTCATTGCCGACCATGAAGGTCTCGGCGATCAGCACGCCGCCGGGCACGATCAGTTCCAGCATCATCGCGAAGCGGGGCCGGAACAGGTAGTTCGTCATCACCACCGCGTCGAAGCCGCGGCCGCCGTAGGGCCAGGGCCCCTGCTCCAGGTCGACCCGCTGCGGCCGGATGTTGTGCACACCGTCGAGCAATTCCAGCGCCGGCGCGTCGCGATCGGCCGCCTCGACGCGGTAGCCGCGCGAGGCCAGCCAGCGGGCATGCCGGCCGCTGCCGCAGGCATAGTCGAGCACTTCGCCGCCAGCGGTGATCAGCGGCGCGAAGCGCACCAGCCAGTTCGACGGCGCGCCGTAGGGCGTATGGGCGAGACTCATCGCTGCCCGCTCCCGCCGATGGCCGACGGCGCCGCCGTCCCGGCCACCCCGACGAGGGCAGCACCGATCCACCGGCCGCCAATCGGGCACCAGTGTCCCTTCAGTGTCAGGTCATGGAAATCAGGCATCTTCCGTTCCCGCCCCGCGCCGCCGCAGCGTCGGCAAAGGATCGGATTTTAGACCCGCCGGGCCGATGCTTGCACGGGCCGGCGCTGTCGCCGCGGATGCAGCGCATGAGCGCACGCCTTATCATGGCGCATCGGCAATCATGGCGAGGTCGCGTGCTCCCAGAGCTCCCCCCGACAGGCGTGGCGGATCGATGCCTCCGCACGCCGACGACCGCCGCGGGATCCCCGTCGTGCTGACCGGATCGCGGATGCAGCGGCTGGTGCAGAGGAAGATCGTCGCGCCGATGGTGCTCGGCTTCGGGATGGCGCTGGCGCTGCTCGGCAGCTTCGCGGTGCACCAGGCGCTGACCGAGAGCGCCGAGCAAAGACTCGACGCCTTCGCCCGCAGCACGGCCACCTACCTGCACGCCTTGCTCGACGCGATCGAGCTGCAGCTCGCCTCCCAGCGCGACGCGGCCGACACCGGACGGCTGCGCGAACAGCTCGCCAAGCGCCTCGGCCCGCCGCTCAGGAACACGTTCGACAACGGGGCCTCGCCCCCGGTCTCGTTGGTCGAACACCTGCCGAGCAACACCTTGCGCCTCGAACTGCGCCTGCCCGACGGCTGGTCGCAGACCTACTCGCTGGCACGCCTGCTGGACGATGCCGGCGCCGGCGAGCCGCGCATCGCGCTGCGGCTCGGCCGCTTCGCCGACGCGCCGGAGACCGCCGGTGTGGCGCAACTGGGCGGCGCCTTCGACGCATGGGCCGTGACCGCCCGCTACCGCGGCCCCAGCCTGATCGGCTGGCAGCGCTACCTGCCGTTCGCCAGCGGCGCGTTGATCGCGTTTGCCGCGCTGCTGGCCTACGGCATGCTGAGCCGCCTGCAGAACCGCTACGAGTTCGCCGTCGCGTTCAGCCAGACGGTGTCCGAGATCGCCGAATCGAACCAGCGCCGGCTGCTCGACTTCATCGAGCTGTCGGCCGACTGGCTGTGGGAGGTGGACGGCCAGCATCGCTTCACGCTGGTCAGCAACGGCATCCGCAGCACCGCCGAAATGGATCCGGCCGATTTCATCGGCAAGCGGCCGTGGGAGCTCGATTTCGAGGATCTGGCGGAGGATTTCTGGGACGACTACCGCCGCCGCGTCGCCGACCGCGAGGAGTTGCGCGTCGTCACCTCGCGCCGCGACGGCCAGGGCCGTCTGCGCCACCTGGAGTTCATCGGCCGCCCGATGATGGAGCGCAACGACCATTTCACCGGCTATCGCGGCGTCGGCCGCGATCTCACCGGACGCATCGAGGCGGCGCGCGAGCAGCGCGCCAGCGAGGAGCGCTTCCGCGACCTGGTGGCCTTGTCGTCCGACTGGTACTGGGAACAGGACAACGCCTTCCGCTTCTCGGACATCGCCACCGCCGGCGGCTCGCTGGCGCCGTGGATCCGCGGCCGCTGGCTGGGACATGCGCTGCCGCAGATCGCCGACGAGGAGCGCTTGTCGACCCAGTGGCACGAACTGCGCGCCGCGCAGGATGCCGGCCAGGCCTTCTCGGACTTCATCTTCCGCATCGGCGAGGGACGCCCCGACGCCGGCTGGTACGCGATCTCCGGCCGGCCGCTGCGCGACGCCGCCGGCAGCCTGACGGGCTACCGCGGCGTGATCCGGGACATCACGGCGGAGCGCCAGGCGCAGGAAGCGCTGGCCGACAGCGAGGCCCGCTACCGCACCACCTTCCGCCAGGCACCGGTCGGCATCGGCAGCCTGAGCCTGGACGCCAAGTGGACCGAAGCCAACGATACGCTGTGCCAGATGCTGGGCTTCAGCCGCGACGAACTGGTCGGCCGCTCGGCCCTGCTGGTGACGCATCCGGACGACCGGCCGGCCGACCGGGAGGCGCTGCAGCGCATCGCCGACGGCAGCTGGAGCACGCAGACGAGGGAAAAGCGCTTCACGCGCAAGGACGGGCGCGAGGTCTGGGTCAGGATGAACCTCAGCCTGCTGCGCGACCAGAGCGGCGAGGCGCGCGAATTCATCGCGGTGTTCGAGGACATCGACGAGCGGGTGGCGGCACTGCGCGCGCTGCATGCCAGCGAGACGCGCTACCGCAGCCTGGTGAACCTGTCGCCGGATGCGATCTTCGTGCACCGGGAAGGCGTCATACGGCTCGCCAACCCGGCCTGCATCCTGCTGTTCGGCGCCAGCGGCGAGGACGAGCTGCTGGGCCGCCAGATGCTCGACCTGGTCGATCCGGAACAGCAGGACGAGGGGCGCCAGCACCTGACGGGGCTGATCCGGACTTCGCCGGGCGGCGGCGCGGTGCCGGAGCAGTTCCGCTTCCGCCGGGTGGACGGCGAGCCGCTCGACGTCGAGGCCACGGCGGTCAACGTCGAGCTCGACGACGAACCGATGGTGCTGTGCGTACTGCGCAACATCGCCGACCGGCTCGCCGCCCAGCGGGCGCTGCGCGACAGCGAGGCACGCTACCGCGACGTGGTGGAGTCGGTGAACGAGGTGATCTTCCAGACCGACACGCAGGGCCGCCTCAGTTTCCTGAACAGCGCCTGGCCGAAGATCTCCGGCTTCGGCATCGCCGAGAGCCTGGGCGCGCCGCTGGTCGAGTTCCTCCATCCCGACGACCGCAACAAGTTCCAGCGTCGGCTGGCCCACCTGCTGAGTTCGCCGGGCAGCCATTTCGAGGCCGAACTGCGGCTGCGCACGGCCGGCGGCGAGATCCGCTGGATCGAGGCCACGACGCGGCCGGTCCCCGGCCCGGACGGCGAGGTGATCGGCGTCAACGGTTCGCTGGACGACATCTCGACGCGCAAGATCGCCGAGCTGACGCTGAAGAACATCAACCACGAACTGGAAAACCGGGTGCAATTGCGCACCGCCGAGCTGGAGGCCTCGAACCGCGAGCTGGAGGCCTTCTCCTACTCGGTCTCGCACGATCTGCGCGCGCCGCTCAGGGCCATCGACGGCTTCGCCCACGTGCTCGAGGAGGACTATCGCGAACGGCTCGACCAGCTGGCGCTGCAATACCTGCAGCGCATCCGCGCCGCCAGCCACCGCATGGCCAACCTGATCGACGACCTGCTGGAGCTGGCGCGGCTGACCCGCCAGACGCTGCGCAAGGAGGCAGTGGACCTGTCCGAGACGGCGATCCAGATCGTCGACGAGCTGCGGGCCGAGGCGCCGGAGCGGCGCACCGACCTGGAGGTCACCGCCGGACTGGTGGTGCAGGCCGACCGGGTGCTGATCCGGGTGGTGCTGGAAAACCTGCTGCGCAATGCCTGGAAGTTCAGCGCCGAGCGGGAGGTGGCCAAGCTGCGCTTCTACGCCGAGCGGCGCGACGAGCAGCTGGCCTACTGCGTCGCCGACAACGGCACCGGTTTCGACATGAACCATGCCGGCAAGCTGTTCCAGCCCTTCCAGCGGCTGCACCGCCACAGCCAGTACGAAGGGTCCGGCATCGGGCTGGCGACCGTGCAGCGCATCATCCAGCGTCACGGTGGTCGGGTATGGGCCGAATCGGCGCCGGGCGACGGCGCCCGCTTCTATTTCACGCTGGGTTAGGCGGCCCGGGTGTGTCGTGGACGCCACGCCGTGCACGCGGCGCCGCCCATATGTGCCAGAATTCGCTTGTGCGCTGCAATAGCGGTGCGCATCGACTCAAGAGCCGGCGTCGTGGCCCGTTAAGCCGGAGGCCGGCACGGCAGGGAATGGCCAGCGGACGCAGCGCGATTCGACAGACCGCCCGAAATACCATGAATCCCCTCGGCAGGTCCCCGCTATGAAGGAAAGACACTACCTCACACCGCTGTTCGAGCCCCGCTCGGTCGGCATCATCGGTGCCAGCGAGCGCGAAGGCTCGGTCGGCGCGGTGCTGTACCGGAACATGCTCGATGCCGGCTACAAGGGCCGGCTGTTCGCGATCAATCCGAAGCACAAGACGGTCTTCGACAAGCCTTGCTACCGCTCGCTGGACGACGTGCCGCACCGGCTCGACCTGGCGGTCATCGCCACGCCGGCGGCCGCCGTGCCGGCGATCATAGACGCCTGCGGCCATGCCGGCGCCAAGGCAGTCGTCATCCTGTCCGCCGGTTTCTCCGAGTCCGGCCCGCGAGGCGCCGCGCTGGAGCGGGCGGTGCTCGAGAACGCGCGCCGCCACCGCATCCGCATCCTGGGTCCGAACTGCCTCGGCATCATCCGGCCCGACCTGGGCCTGAACGCCTCTTTCGCCCAGGGCAACGCCCACAAGGGCTCGATCGCGCTGGTCTCGCAGTCGGGCGCGTTGTGCACCGCGATCCTGGACTGGGCCAAACCGAACAACGTCGGTTTCTCCAACGTCATCTCGCTGGGAGCCTCGAGCGACATCGATTTCGGCGAAATCGTCGAATACCTGATGTCCGATCCACGCACCGAGAGCATCTTCCTGTACGTCGAAGGCGTGCGCGACGCGCGCCGCTTCATGAGCGCGTTGCGCGGCGCGGCGCGGGTCAAGCCGGTGCTGGTGATCAAGGTCGGCCGCAATCCGACCGGCTCGGCCGCGGCGCTGATGCATACCGGCGCGATGGTCGGCGAGGATGCGGTGTTCGACGCCGCGCTGCGGCGCTCCGGCGCGGTCCGCCTGTACAACATCGGGCAGATGTTCGCCGCCGCCAGCGCGCTGTTCACCCATTTCCACCCGCGCGGCGACCGGCTGCTGCTGATGACCAACGGCGGCGGCCCGGCCGTGATGGCCGCCGACCGGGCCGCCGACCTGGGCATTCCGCTGGCCCAGCTGTCCGACGGCACGGTGGCCAAGCTGAACGAATTCCTGCCGCCGGCCTGGTCCAGGGGCAACCCGGTGGACATCCTCGGCGACGCCGATGCCGAACGCTACGGCCGCACGCTCACCACGGTGCTCGAAGATGCCAACGTGGACGGCGTGCTGGTGATCATGACGCCGCAGGCGCTGACCTCGCCGAGCGATGTGGCACATACCGTCATCGAGATCGACAAGAAGGCCGACAAGCCCATCCTGGCCTGCTGGATCGGCCGCGAAATGGTGCTCGACGCGCGCCGGATGTTCATCGATGCAGGCGTTCCCTCGCTGCGCACGCCGGAACCGGCGGTCGAGCTGTTCAGCCAGATTTCCGCCTACTACAAGAACCAGAAGCTGCTGGTGCAGACGCCGTCCTCGCTGTCGCACCTGAAGGCGCCGTCGATCGAGAGTGCCCGGCTGGTGATCGAGACCGCGCTGTCGGAGCGCCGCAAGGTGCTGAACGAGATGGAGTCGAAGGCGCTGCTGGCGGCCTTCCGCATCCCGATCGCGCAGACCGTGGTGGCGCGCTCGGCCACCGAGGCGATGGTGCTGGCCGAGGAGATCGGCCTGCCGGTGGTGATGAAGATCGATTCGCCGAACATCACCCACAAGGCCGATTCGGGCGGCGTGCGGCTGAACCTGAACAACCTGGCGGCGGTGCGCGCGGCCTACCAGGAGATCCTCGACAACGTCCGCAAGTCGAATCCGGAGGCAATCATCAACGGCGTCGCGATCGAACCGATGATCTCCAAGCCGAACGGCCGCGAGCTGATGGTCGGCAGCACCCGCGACGCGGTGTTCGGGCCGGTGGTGACCTTCGGCGAGGGCGGCAACCGGGTGGACGTGCACCGCGACCGTTCGGTGGCGCTGCCGCCGCTCAACCCCTACCTGGCCCGCGACCTGATCCGCTCGGCGCGCATCGCGCCGATGCTGGGCGAGTTCCGCACCATGCCGCCGGCCGACATGCAGGCGCTGGAGTTCGTGCTGCTGCGGGTGTCGGAGATGATCTGCGAGCTGCCGTGGATCCGCGAACTGACGATCAACCCGCTGATCGTCGACGAAAACGGTGCGGTGGCGGTGGACGCCCGCATCGTCGTCGACAACGTCGCACCGGGCGCCGACCGCTATGCCCACATGGCGATCCACCCCTACCCTTCGCACCTGATCAGCAGCTGGCAGTCGGAGGGGCAGGAAGTCACGATCCGGCCGATCAAGCCGGAGGACGCCGACATCGAGGTCGAATTCGTCCGCAAGCTGTCGCCGCAGACCAAGTACTTCCGCTTCATGAACACGGTGCGCGAGCTGCCGCCGGCGATGGTCGTGCGGCTGACCCAGATCGACTACTTCCGCGAGATGGCCTTCGTCGCGACGGTAGCGCGCGAAGAAGGCGAAAGCGGCGAGAGGGAGATCGGCGTGTGCCGCTACGCGGTCAATCCGGATGGCGAGTCGTGCGAGTTCGCGGTCGTCGTCGCCGACGAGTGGCAGCACCGCGGCCTGGCGCGCAAGCTGATGGGCATCCTGATCGAGACCGCCCGCGACCGCGGCCTCAAGTTCATGAACGGCGTCTTCCTGGCCGAGAACGAGCGCATGCTGCGCTTCGTCCAGAATCTCGGCTTCGTGCTGTCGAACGATCCGGAAGACAACACGGTCAAGCTCGGCGTACTGACGCTGCAGCAGTTCTGAAGCGCTCGCCGGCGGCGATCCGCCCTCCTCGACCATCGCCCGGCGCCGCATTTTGATCCCGCCGCCGGGCGGGGCAGAATGCCGGCTTGCACCTGGAGCGACTCAATGACGGGCGATCCGATCGACAAGCTGCCGAACCTGGGGCCGAAGTCGGCCGCCTGGCTGGCCGCGGTCGGCATCGGGGACGTGGCGGCGCTGCGCCGGCTCGGCGTCGCCGAGGCGATCCGGCGCCTGCTGGCCGGCGGCATCAAGCCTTCGCTCAACCTGGCCTACGCGCTGCACGCCGGCCTCGACGGACGCCACTGGCAGGACCTGCAGGCCGATGAGCGCAGCGCGCTGGTGCTGATGATGGACGGCCTGCGCCGCGAGGCCGAGGCCCGCGCGGCAATGGCGCGCGAGCGCTGCCAGTGGTGCGGCGACGACCCGCTCTACGTCGGCTACCACGACCGGGAATGGGGCGTGCCGGTGCACGACGAGCGCAAGCTGTTCGAGTTCATCGTGCTGGAAGGCGCCCAGGCCGGGCTGTCGTGGATCACCATCCTGCGCAAGCGGGAAGCCTACCGGCGCGCCTTCGCCGGCTTCGATCCGGCCGCCGTGGCGGCCTTCGGCGAAGCCGACGTCGAGGCGCTGATGCGCGACGCCGGCATCGTACGCAATCGCGCCAAGATCGCCGCGACGATCGGCAATGCCCGCGCCTTTCTCGAGCTTCAGACCCGCCACGGCAGCTTCGCCCGCTTCATCTGGGACTTCGTCGATGGCCGTCCGCGCACCAACCACTGGCGCACGATGGCCGAGGTGCCGGCCACGACGGCCGAATCCGACGCGCTCGGCAAGGCCCTCAAGGCGGCCGGTTTCAAATTCGTCGGCAGCACCATCTGCTACGCCCACATGCAGGCCACCGGCATGGTGAACGACCATCTCGTCACCTGCTTCCGCCACGCCGAAGTGGCGGCCCTGGCCGGCTGAAGCCGCGCATCGATGCGGCAGAGAGACTTCGAATGGACCACATCACGACAATCGACTTCAACGGCCAGCCGGCGCTGCGGCTCGCCACCCGCGACGGCGCCAGCGCAATCGTCACGCAGCTGGGCGCCCAGGTGGTGTCGTGGCAGACGGCAGACGGCCGCGAGCGCCTGTTCCTGTCGGAGCGCTCCGCCTTCGACGGCAGCCGCGCGATCCGCGGCGGCATCCCGGTGTGCTGGCCGCAGTTCGCCGAGCAGGGCAAGCTGCCGAAGCACGGCCTGGTGCGCACCCGGCGCTGGGAGGTCGCGACACGCCGCGCCGAGAAGGGCTACGCGCTGGCCACGCTGGCCGTCGCCGACGACGACGACAGCCGGGCCCTGTGGCCGTACGCGTTCGAGCTCGAACTGACGGTGCTGCTGGAGGAGAACCGCCTGTCGGTGGAACTGGAAGTCGCCAACTCCGGCTTCGGCGCCTTCGTCTTCACCGGCGCGCTGCACAGCTATCTGCGCGTCGCCGAGGTGGAAGAAGCGCGGCTGGAGGGCCTGGCCAGGACCCGCTACCGCGACAAGACCCGCGGCGGCGAAAAGGCCGTGGACACCGGCGACCACCTGAGCATCGGGGCGGAAACGGACCGCATCTACCTGGACGTCGACAACGCACTGCTGCTGCGCGACGGCTCGCGCAGCCTGGCGATCCATGGCGAAGGCTTCCCGGACGTGGTGGTGTGGAATCCCTGGCAGGCACTCGGCAGCTCGCTGCCCGACATGGCGGACGCCGATTTTCGCCGCATGATGTGCGTCGAGGCCGCGGTCGCTGCACGCCCGGTCGAACTGGCCGCCGGCGAGCACTGGGTCGGCCGCCAGACGCTGCTCGCCCTCGGCTGACGCCCGGTCGCCACCGACCTGCGGGCCGCGGCCGCCCGCCCCTTGATACCGCGCGGACGACCCCCACGTGCACGAGATGTCATCGCAGCACGAGGAGTTTCCGATGAGCCGTTTCAGCAAGGACGTGTCGCTCGCCGGCTTCCAGGCCGAGGTCATCGAGAAGTCACGACAGGCGCTGGTGCTGGTGGATTTCTGGGCCGATTGGTGCGGCCCCTGCCGGACGCTCAAGCCGCTGCTCGAGAAGCTGGTCGACAGCTACGACGGGCGCGTCCTGCTCGCCAAGGTGAATGCCGATCTGGAGCCGGATCTGGCCGCCCACTACCGGGTGCGCGGCATCCCGAACGTGAAGGCCTTCCGCGATGGGCGGATGGTGGACGAGTTCAGCGGCGTGTTGCCCGAACAGGCGCTGCGCGAATTCGTCGAACGCTGGCTGCCTTCGCCGATGCAGGCGGTGGTCGAGCGTGCCGCCGAGGCCCGCGAAGCCGGCGACGAGGAAACGGCCGAGCGGCTGCTGCGCGAGGCGCTGGCCGCCGAGCCGGACCTCGAGAGCGCCGCCCTGCAGCTGGCCGAACTCCTGCTCGATACGGCACGCGGCGAGCAGGCCGAGGCGCTGCTACGCCCACTCCAGTACCGGGCGAAGAACGAGGACAAGCTCGCCGAGTTGCTGGCGCGGCTGTCGATCGGTGGCGGTGAGGCGGGCGAAGACCGCGCCGCACTGCAGGCCCGCATCGCCGCCGATCCCGACGACCTCAAGGCGCGGCTGGCGCTGGGCCGCCTGCTGGCCACGAACGAGGAATGGGCGCCGGCGCTCGACGCCTTGCTGGAGATCGTCCGCCGCGACCGAGGCTTCCAGGACGACATCGGGCGCCGCCTGATGGTCGACGTCTTCAACCTGATGCCCGCCGGCCATCCGGCGCTTCGAGCCTACCGCGCGCAACTGGCCCAGGCGATCAACCGCTAGCGTAGTGTGTCGGTCTTGTCGGAGCCTATGATCCGGCAGAATCCGGGCACCGCTGGCCGGCTGAAGCCGGCCCTACCTGGGAACACGCTTCG